>JACADW010000030.1 GCA_013388445.1 Acidobacteriota bacterium
AGACGGTGAAGAAGCGGATGCGGGCGAAGCTGCAGGCCATCAAAGCCGAGCTTCGCAAGCGGATGCACGCGCCGCTGGCGGGAGCCGGAGCGTGGCTCGAACTGGTCGTCCGCGGCTATTACCCATACCACGCGGTTCCGGGAAATCTTGCCGGTCTGGGACTGTTTCGGCACCGACTCCTTCGGCTGTGGCGGCATGTGATTCGCCGACGTAGCCGGAAAGTCGTCCGAACTGGGACCGGTTGAGCAAGTACTTGGACCGCTGGTTGCCCCGTCCCACTATTCTTCACCCGTTCCGGCGAGTGCGGTTTGACACCTGACATCCGAGGTAGGAGCCGTATGCGTTAATAGTGCCCGTACGGATCTGTGCGGGGGGTGCCGGGCGACCGGTATCCCTACCGCGACCCATTTTCCGTCAATCGGCTGGATTGACTCGCTTCCACCCGTTCGTTATGTTTTGTCTCTATCGACCTCATGCAAGCCGGAGAAGATAGGGTGAAGGCGCGCATCTATCTCGACAACAGCGCTACGACCCGTACGGACGATCTCGTGCTCGAGGCGATGCTCCCGTATCTGCGCGACCGCTTCGGAAACGCCAGCTCGATACATACCTTCGGGCAGGAGGCGCGCGCGGCGGTGGAGGAAGCCCGCTGCTCGGTCGCCGAACTGCTGGGCGCGGACGCCCGCGAGATCATCTTCACGTCGGGGGGCACGGAATCGGACAACTGGGCCCTGCGGGGGGTTTTCAGGAGCGGGTACCGCCCCGGGAACCACATCGTGACGACGCGCATCGAACACCCCGCTGTGCTGGCGACGTGCAAGGCGCTTGAAGCCGAGGGGGCGGAGGTGACGTATGTTCCGGTCGATCACTCGGGGCGTGTCGACCCGGCTGACATAGCGGCCGCGGCCAACCACCGGACCATATTGATTTCCGTGATGCACGCCAACAACGAGACCGGCGTGATCCAGCCGCTGGAAGAGATCGGCGCGATCGCCCGCGAGCGGGGAATCCTCCTGCACACGGACGCCGTGCAGTCGGTGGGCAAGATCCGGGTCGACGTGCGGGGCCTGGGCGTGGACCTGCTTTCGCTTTCCGGCCACAAGTTCCACGGCCCGAAAGGCATCGGCGCGATGTTCGTGCGGCAGGGAACCAGGCTTGCGCCGTTCATGACGGGCGGATCCCAGGAGCGCAAGCGGCGCGCCGGGACGGAAAACGTGCCGGGGATCGTCGGGCTGGGTGCCGCCGCGCGCCTCGCCGCCGAAAGGTTTGCCGGGCTTGGCGTGCGGACAGGAACGCTGCGCGACGAGTTCGAGGCCGCCCTCGAGCGCCGTCTGGGCGGTGTGAGTGTGAACGGCAGCAAGGAACACCGGCTGCCGACCGTGTCGAATCTCTCTTTCCAGGGGCTCGAGGGGGAGGCGGCGGTGATCGCGCTGGATCTCGACGGGGTCGCGGTATCCACCGGGTCTGCCTGCTCCTCCGGGTCGCTGGAGCCGTCCCACGTGCTCACCGCCATGGGCCTGCGGCCTGAGGTGGTCCAGGGATCCCTGCGTTTCAGCTTCTGCTGGCACAATTCCGAGGACGAAATGCGCGAGGCTCTGGAAGTTGTGGTGAAGGTTGTCCAGAGGCTGCGGGACTTGAGGGGCAAGGCGCGATCTTGACGGGAGTGGATTGTCCATGGCAACGGCAGACAGCGACGGCTACCTGATCCAGGAGAGAGATGTCGATGGGATCATTGTTCTCGCCTTGTCCCGCGATCTGAAGGGGCCGTCCGAACTCACCCTGAAGGAGCGGATCGATGCGCTCGTGAGGGAAGGGCACCGTCAGATAGTAGTAGACCTCAAGAACTTGCCCTACGTGGATTCCACAGGCCTGGGCCGCCTGATCCGGGCGCATATCTCCGTGCGCCAGTCAGGGGGAAGGGTCCGCCTGTGCAACGTGACGCCCAGGGTCATGGATTTGCTGAAACTCTCCCGTCTGGACACGGTGCTTGACATCTACGCGACCGAGGAAGAAGCTCTCGCGGCCGTCCGCAGCAAGGCCCTTGTATAGCGTGGCTCCCTTTTCTCATCCCATGATGTAATCCTTCGCCGCAAACATAAGTGCCTCACGCGACCTGCCATCATTACAACTTGAGACGGTGGTGGTCTATTGAGGGATCGGAGAACACTCATTTGCCTGGTCGCTTCAAGATTGTTTTCGACGGACGAGCCGTCTGTCGCGCGGAACCCAGGCCGCAGACTTCGTGGACCGGATCGCCGGTCGGGCGCTGAGACCTTCCGAACAGTCTCCTCAAGCCTGTTCTCGCCGTCGGGCTGCCGGACCCAGTCGCCGCCGAACTGCCGCCGCCCACCTGCCCGCCGGCATCCTGCCGCACCTGCGGCACGAGATTTTCCAGCCGACGCCGCACGGCGGTTGCTACAATACGGCCTTTGAAAGAGGAGTCCATTCCATATGGCAGAAGCGTTCGGCAACTACATAAACGGCCGTTGGCGTGCGGCCTCCGGAGGAGCGACCTCTCCCTCCATCAATCCAGCCGACCGGAACGACATCATCGGGCAGTTCGCCGCGTCGGCTGCCGAGGACGCCCGCGAAGCGATCGAAGCGGCGCACGCCGCTCTTCCGCGCTGGAGGTCGCTGTCTTCTTTCGCTCGCGGAGAATACCTTCGCAAAGCGGCCGACATTCTTGAGTCGCGGCTCGAGGAAGTCTCCCGCGCCATGGTGCGCGAGAACGGCAAGACGATCCTGGAGGCGCGGGGGGAAACGGCACGGGCTGTGGCGCTGTTCAGGTACTACGCCGCGGAGGGCGTGCGGAGTGTCGGCGAGGTAGTCCCTTCGGTCAACGCGCGCACGATGATCTACACGACGCGCGCCCCTCTGGGGGTCGTGAGTCTGGTCACTCCCTGGAATTTCCCGGTCGCAATCCCCGCCTGGAAGATGGGCCCGGCGCTGGTTTACGGGAACACGGTCGTATTCAAGCCTGCCACTGCGGCGCCGCATTGCGGCGTGCTGATGACGCAGGTTCTGGAGGAAGCGGGCGTCCCCGCCGGTGTGGTCAACCTCCTCACAGGGAGCGGCGGCAAGGTCGGCGAGGAGCTGGTAAGAAATCCGCTGGTGCATGGCATCTCCTTCACCGGGTCGAACTACATCGGGCGGCGCATCGCCGTCTGGGCGGCCGAGCGCGGCGTGAAGTTCCAGCTTGAGATGGGCGGCAAGAATCCGGTGATCGTGCTGCCGGACTGCGACATGGAGCAGGCCCTGACGCTGACGCTGCGCGGTGCCTTCGGCTACGCCGGGCAGAAGTGCACGGCCACGTCGCGCGCGGTCATCCACGAGTCGATCTACGACACGTTTTCCGCGAAGCTTGTGGAGAGGGCGCGGGCGCTAAAAGTCGGGCCCGGGATAGAGCAATCGACCTTCGTGCCGCCCATAATAACCGAAGATCAGCAGAAGAATATCCTGGCCGCGATCGAGAGGGGGAAGTCGGAGGCGCGCCTGCTCTGCGGCGGAGGCGTGCCGCAAGGGGAGGTCTATCGGAAGGGGTACTACGTCGAGCCCACGGTCTTCGGGGATGTGCCGGTGGATTCGGCGCTGGCGCAGGAGGAGATTTTCGGGCCGGTGCTCGCTCTCATGCGCGCGCGGAATCTGGACGAGGCGATCGATCTTGCCAACCGGGTGCGCTACGGTCTGTCGGCCAGCATTTTTACCAAGGACCTGAACGCGGTACAGGAATACTGCGCGCGGATCGAAGCGGGAATTGTCAAGGTGAACGGCGAGACGGCCGGGCTCGAGCCGCAGGTTCCCTTCGGCGGGATGAAAGAGTCCTCGTCTCACTCGCGCGAGCAGGGCCGCGCAGCGATGGACTTCTTCACGAGCATCAAGACGGTCTACGTTGATCGCGCCGGCGGCTGAGGACCGCCTGCTCTTTGCGGGCGGGTCCGCGAGGGCATTAGTCGGCGGTTCACCGCTCCTATTCGAGGGAAACTCTCATGCAGATCTGCCGCTTCTGGCGTCCGGACCGCGGGCCTTCGATAGGCCTGGTCCAGAACCGGATGGTCTACGACCTCAGCAGCATGGATTCGGCACGCTGCGGATCCTTCTCCGTCATGCTTTCGGCAGACGATCTGGTTGAGCGGGTCGGGCGCCTCGCGACCTGTGCGGATCAGGAGAAGGGATGGTCCCTGGCTGCACTGGACGTGCCTCCCGATCTCCACGTTCCCCACCTGCTGGCCCCGATTACCAAGCAGGAGGTCTGGGGGGCCGGAGTGACGTACTGGCGCAGCCGGGAGGCGCGAATGGAGGAGAGTGCCGGCGGGGGATCGTTTTATGACAAGGTGTATCGTGCCGAGCGCCCGGAGCTTTTCTTCAAGACCATGCCGAGCCGTGTTGTGGGGCCGAATGCGCCGATCCGCGTCCGTGTCGATTCCAAGTGGACCGTCCCGGAACCCGAGCTGACACTGGCCATCAGTTCTTCAGGGCAGCTTGTCGGTTACACGATCGGAAACGACGTGAGCGCGAGGGACATTGAAGGGGAGAATCCGCTCTATCTGCCGCAGGCCAAGATATACAAAGGATCCTGCGCCATCGGCCCGGTGGTGACGCTGGCGCATACGGTCTCCGACCCGCGCAAGATGGAGATACGTCTCACGGTTCGGGATGGTGATGGCGTCCGGTTCGAGGGCTCGACCTCGCTGGCGAGCATGAAACGGAGTTTCGAAGACCTGATTGCGTACCTTTTCCGCGAGCTCGATTTTCCGCACGGAGTGTTCCTGCTTACGGGTACTGGGATTGTACCTCCGGACGATTTCACCCTGCAGCATGGGGACGTGGTCGAGATCGAAATTCCGGAGATCGGCACGTTGCGCAATCCCGTCTGGTAGATCCCGGCCGCCGTAGCGGCAGCCTCGTGCGCCGGACGGTTTGTCGATATCCGTGGGCGCTTGAACCAGGAATCGTACGCCGGACCTCCCCGCTTCCCGCTACCTGCGGCCGGTCCGGCGGCCACCTCACAGTCCACACGCAGCATGTCGCATCCCGGTTAGCGTCCACCGGTGACATTGCGCCTGCGGCCACAGGTGCGGGATCGAGTCATGGCTGTCGCGTTACCTGCGCCGGCGTTGGCCTTGCGCTTTCTTGACCCTTCCGTCCAAAAGTGGTACACACTAGCACCTCCACATGACGGGCCAGCGTAGCTCAGCCGGTAGAGCAACTGATTCGTAATCAGTAGGTCCGGGGTTCGAGTCCCCGCGCTGGCTCCAGAAGACATAGAAATCAGCCGTCCATCCGGAGTCGTCCCGGGCGCTTCGCGAGGGGATAACCCGCGCATTGCGGTGCTGACTCCGCATTTCTATACTATCCGCCGGTCCGCATATGTTTCCCATCGGACTGGAGGCGAAATCCACCGTGCGAAGACTCTTTCCCATCGATCGGGGTATCGATGAATGCCCTTAGCCCTACCGCAACCACTTCTCAAGCCAGGCGAATGCCTCCTCCTGCATCGCGGCGTTGAACTGGTGCGGAACGTCATAGTAGCGGTACCGATAACGCTCCGCGTGCCCCAGCGCCGAGTAGACGGCACCGATCTTTTCCGCGGCGGCATCCATCCCATCGCGGGTAAACAAACGGTCCTGCGCGCAATTCTGCACGAACAGCGCACACCCGGGAGCCCCCAGCGACGCGATGTCGGGGTGATCGAGGTTCGCGTGAGCGCTGAAGGCATCGAATAAGGAAGAATGGACGGTGTAGGGCATGTCCCACGTCGTCGGCAGGGAGGTCATCCAGCCGACGATCACGGAGGCTTTGAGGCGCGGTTCCATCCCTGTCATGTAGGTGGCCCGATAACCCCCGCCGGACAGGCCCGCGCATCCGATCCGGTTGCGATCGACCTCGGGCAGAGAAACGAGCACGTCCACGCACCGCCGGTCGTCATGATTCACGATGCCCATCCAGGTCGTGCCGGCGAAGGCGAGCCAGGTCTGAAGCACAGCGGCCTGTTCTCGGAGGAACGTGTTCATCGTGCGGACGTATTCCTCCGTGGCGGGATCAAGCCCGGCGAGGCGCTTTTGGAGCGCCTCCGGCGGATGCGTGTGCTGCAGCCGCCGCTCTCCCCAGTAGAAGGCGTCGGGCACGATCACGACGAATCCGCGCCGCGCCAGTTCGTCGGCCCATGTGCGGTTGCCGTAGTACTGCCCGCGAAAGCCGGCGAGCGCAGCGTGCTCGCCCTCCATCCGCACCAGTTTTTCCTTGCCGTGGAAGAACCAGCCGCCGTGGTCGTGCAAGGCTACCACCGCAGGATGCGGACCCCGCCCGGCGGTGGGGACCAGAAGATAGGCGGGCACCCGGTAGTGAGCCGAACCTGCGAAGGAGATGGTCCGGACTTCGTAGCCGTCTCGCTTTGCCACCGAATGCACCTTGACATCGAGCGGGACCCCCTTGGGGAAATACGAGAGCGCCGCGGCGACCTCGGCCCGGCCGCGTTTTCTCCACTCCTCGACGCTGAGTCTGCCTCTGCGGGCAAATTCCATGGGAAAGCCGCGCTCGCGCTGAATCGACCGGGCAATGGGCGCGAGACTGCCGAGCCAGCTTTCCTGTTGCTGTGCGTACAGGGACCAGGCCAGCAACAGGGCGAGCACGATCAGGATCTTTCTTTTCATGGGAATCCTCCTAATCCGTGAGCACACGGGTGCCTGTCCTGCCTCACCATTCTCCAGCGATGATGCAGCCGAGAAGGAAGAACTTGCGATCCGGATACCAGAGGACCGCCTTGCCGTTGCGGACGGTGAAACTGGAATAGAACGCGAGATCGAGCCGGCCGCGGGTCCGAGATGCAGGGGACCATCTGCATCTGAGCGCCATCGAGTGTGGCCCAGGCGCGAGCAGGACTTAGGAGCCCTCACCTCTTACCCCAAGATCCCTTCCAGTCTCTATTGATCTGGAATCCATTTTCGCCTATTCTCGAATCGTGAAGACGACAATTGATATTCCAGAAAGTGAACTTCAGGATACCATGAAGTATGCCAAAGCAAGAACCAAGCGTGAGGCCGTCTTGGCTGCGCTGACCGACTACAATCGCCGTCAGCGCATGGCGGAACTGGTTCGATTTTCCGGCACCTCGGACACGCTCATGGACAATACCGCGATGGAGGCGCTGGATGACGCCTGCCTGCGAAAGAGCAGGCGCACGCGCGGGAGCCGCGGGCGGAAACCATGAAGCTCGTGGATACCTCCAGTTGGGTTCATCAGATCCGCCGCCGCGGCGATCCGGCGGTGCGCGCCCGTGTCGAGCAGTTGCTGCGGGCGGGCGAGGCCGCCTGGTGCCCGGTCGTCAGATTGGAATTGTGGGCCGGCGTGGGAAGCGACGCTGACAGGGAACTGTTGCGGGCTTACCAGCAGGGCGTCCCTGAGTTGCCGGTTTCAGAAGCAATTTGGGACGAAGCCTGCAGCCTGGCCGACCGCTGCCGCCGAGCTGGAAAGACGGTACCGCCCCACGACATCCTGATCGCCGCCTGCGCCCGGCACCACGGCGTGGACATCGAGCACGACGACGCCCATTTCGACCTGCTTGCGCGGGTTTAGCGGCCTGTCGGGTTTGGCATGCCGCCCCGGGCTTAGCGCCATGCGTTCCCCATCTGAACCCGAGGAACCCGCAGATGGAGTGCCGCGTTTGCGGGGACATAGGAAGACCTCCAAGCGAGGGACTCTTGATGCGCCAGGGTGCTCGACACG
>JACADW010000286.1 GCA_013388445.1 Acidobacteriota bacterium
ATATTCCCCTCGAACCAGCAGGGACAGATCCGGGCGCAGCTCAGCATGGTGCTCGAGGGAATACTGTGCCAGTCTCTGATTCCTCGCGCCAACGGTTCGGGACGGGCGATGGCGATGGAAATCCTGGTGCCGAACACCGCCATCAGGAACCTCATCCGCGAGGATAAGGTACACCAGATATACAGCGCGATGCAGACCGGTCAGGACAAGTACGGCATGCAGACGTTCAACCAATCGCTTGCTCACCTGGTGCTCACCAAAGAAATAACGCGGGAAGACGCGATGGCGAAATCATCGAATCCCGACGAGCTGCAGGAACTGATTCACCGCGGTGTCGGCTTGAACCTGTCGCCCACCGCCGTGCGGGCCCGCCGGCCGGAGCCGGTGAGCACTTTCGGACGCTAATCCAAGGGAGTCTAAAATGCCAGTCTATGTGTTCCGAGGACGCAACGTTCAGAGCAACGAGAGCATCACGGGAGAGCGCTTCTCGGCTAGCCCGCAGGCGCTGGCCGCCACGCTCCGGCGAGAGCAGATCGCGCCAATTTCAATCCGGGAGAAGAAGGGACCGGGCATGAGCTGGTCCCCAAGGCGAAAGGTCTCGCAGAGCGAGGTCGCCATCTTCACACGCCAGTTCGCCGTGATGCTCAATGCCGGGCTGCCGCTCGTTCAGTGTCTGGAGGCCATCGGCTCCCAGCACGCGAATGCCGCATTCAGGAATATCCTCGAGCAAGTCCGGTCGGACGTCGAAGGTGGGGCCACGCTCTCGGACGCCATGGCGCGCCACCCCAGGGTCTTCGACCCCCTGTTCACCAACATGATCGCGGCAGGCGAGGCAGGCGGGATGCTGGATGCGATCCTCCAGCGTCTCTCGACCTTCATCGAAAAGATCGTGAAGCTCAAGAGAGCGGTCCGCTCCGCCATGATCTACCCGGCAATCATCCTGTTTGTGGCTGTGACGGTCGTTACCGTCATCATGTGGAAGGTTATCCCGGTCTTCCGCACTTTGTTTGAGGGTTTCAATGTCGAACTGCCGCTCATCACGCGCATGGTGATCGCCGCCTCCTCCTTCGTCGAGAGCTACATTCTCTTCATCGTGGCCGCGCTGGGACTGGCTGCGTTCGGCATCAGGGCCTACTACAGAACCGAGAACGGACGGCACATCGTGGACTCCAGTCTGTTGAAGGTCCCCATACTGGGCGACATCCTGCGCAAGATTGCCGTGGCCCGCTTCACGCGGACGCTTGCCACGCTGCTCACGAGCGGCGTGCCCATACTCGAGGGCCTCGACATCACCTCGAAGACTTCCGGCAACGCGGTGCTGGAGGATGTGGTCAAGCAGCTGCGCAAACAGATCGAAGAGGGGAAAACGCTCGCCGAGCCCATGCGGCTCTCCAGGTTCTTTCCGGCCATGGTGGTTCAGATGATATCGGTGGGCGAATCAACCGGCGAGCTGGACAACATGCTGGTGAAGGTCGCTGACTATTATGAAGATGAGGTGGACGTCGTCGTGACGAACCTGCTGACCATCATGGAGCCCGTGCTCATGGTCATCCTCGGAGTCATCGTCGGCACGATCGTGATCGCGATGTACATGCCGCTGTTCAAGCTCATCCGGGTGCTCTCCGGTGCCTGAGGGCGGCCGAGTGGGCGCCGTCAGGCAGCAGGCGCCGGGGGGTGGATCCTCGCTCCGGCAACAGCAGGCCGCGTCTGGCTGCCGCGGCCTGATCCGCGCGGGCACAGTCCCGTGCATCGGGGCGCACGTCCCGTGCATGAGTGCCGTTACATGATGCAGCGGCATCCGTCGTCGTCTTCGAGCGGCTGCGATAGTCGACAGGTTGTGGCAAAGACGGCTGAAACAGAAGAACGCCTTTTCAGGGTCGGCGAGCCGACATTTCTCGACCGGATTCTGCGTCCCGACGAATCCCTGCGGCAACTGCGGGCCCAGCTTCTCTGGATTGCGGCGTCGCGTGCCGTCGTATTGCTTCTCGGAATCAATCTGGCTTCTCCCCTGGGCATCCTGCCCAGCCACATAGGGTCCTTTCCGGCCGCTGCACTCTGGAGCATCCTCACGGTCACGCTGACATGCCTGTACCTCGCCCTGTGGTGGAGCGGGCGTTTCCTGCGCGCGCAGCTGTACCTGCAGATAGCGGGCGACCTTATGCTGACGACCATATTGGTGGCCCAGACTCACGGGGTCGCCAGCACATTCGTCTCGTTCTACCTGCTCGTCATCATTACCTGCAGCATGACCCTGGGCCGCAACGGCGGAATGGGCGGGGCGGCTCTCAGCACCATCCTCTATACCGGCATTGTCAGCGCCGAGCACACGGGCCTTCTTCCGGGAGGAGCGGCGCGGCCTGAACCGAGCAGACTCGCGTTCCAGCTTGGCATCCATACTCTCGGCTTTTTCGGCGTGGCCTTTCTAGGTGCACACCTGTCACAGCGCATCCAGGCCGTGCAGAAGGAGCTGGACGAGAGGACCGACTCGCTCAACCGGCTGCGCGGGCTCAACGCCCTGGTCGTGCGCAGCATCAGGAGCGGCCTGGCGACAACCGACCTGCAAGGACGGATCGTTTCCTACAATACCGCCGCAGAGGAACTGACGCAGCGCGGATTCACCCAGGTCCTCGGCCAGCCGATCAGCGAGGTGATGGGAGACGGCCTATGGCTCCAGGTGCTTAAAACCGATTTCACACAGGACACCCGCCCCCTGCGGCATGAAGACTGGATCACGCTGCCGAACGGCTGCCGACGCTTCCTCGGATTCAGCGTCTCGCCGCTGCAGGACGAACAACGGCAACGGCTGGGGTACATCGTTTCCTTCCAGGACCTGACCGAGATCAAGCGACTCGAGGAGGAGGTCAGAATCAAGGAGCGGATGGCCGCGATCGGCCATATGGCAGCCGGGATCGCACATGAGATCCGAAACCCGTTGACCTCCATGCGCGGCTCCGCCGAGATACTCCGCTCGCACGCCTCCACCTCGGAATCGGACAAGCGACTGCTGGATATCCTCATGCGCGAGAGCGACCGCCTGAACAGGTTCGTCGAGGATTTCCTGAGCTTTGCGAGGCCCAGGGACTCCGCAAGGGAACTCGTCGATCTGAAGTCCCTCCTGCAAGACTCCGTCGCGCTGCTCGAGAATAGCCCGGAGGTCCGGGCACAGCATTCAGTCGTCCTGAAGACCTCCCCGGGCGAGATCCGCGTTCTGGCGAATGCCGGTCAGCTGCGCCAGGTGTTCTGGAACCTCGCCCGGAATGCACTCCACGCCATGCCCGGAGGAGGCTCGCTGACTGTTGTCGCCGGACCCGACCGCGACGAAGGGGCTGTCGTCGAGTTCGAGGACGAGGGGATCGGCATGACTGCTGAAGAGAAAGAGCGGCTTTTCCAGCCGTTCCAGTCCGGTTTCGCGCGCGGGACCGGCCTGGGGCTGAGCATAGTCTATCAGATCGTGCGTGATCACGGCGGAAGGATCGAGGTCGAAAGCGAGAAGGGAAAAGGGACGCGCGTCCTTCTCTACCTGCCGTCCCGCCCATGTAAGGCCGCAGATTTCGGGGAAGTGAGCGAAGATGCCATCTGTACTGCTCGTGGATGATGAACCCAACATCATCGAAATCCTCGAGATGGTGCTTCGAGAGGAGAAGATGGATGTCTACACCTCCCGCTCCGGCCGTGAGGCGCTGGACGTTCTGCGCCAAAAGAGGGTGGACGTGGTGGTCTCCGACATCCGCATGCCGGACCTTACCGGTGTCGAGCTGCTGCGCGAGGCACGGCAGGTGGCTCCGGACACGGCGTTTGTGATGATGACGGCATTCGCGAGCACCGACACGGCGATTGAAGCGCTGCAGCACGGCGCCTGCGAATACCTGACCAAACCTTTCAGGATGGAGGAGCTCAAGAGGATCGTCTTGCAGGCACTCGAGCGGAGAGGCTCGAGGCCGGTCTCGACTCCCTCGCCCGCAGAAGTGGAAGCACGTCAGAGCAAGAAGCTGTTCCAGGCGCTGCACCGGACGGGAATCGTAGG
>JACADW010000204.1 GCA_013388445.1 Acidobacteriota bacterium
CGAGCGCGCCCCGGCCGGCGATGTGCGCCGCAACGAACGCCGTGTTGCCCCACTCGCCCGCCTGATTGCCGCCGGTGAACCAGCCCCGATAGGTCGCGTTCGCTTCGATGATCCAGAGCTTCGGGTGATACTCCTCAATGTAGTTGTAGGCGTCGACGCTCCACATCTTGTTCGGCCCCCCGATGAAGTAAACCCGGAGCCTCGGCAGGATGTCGGGCGCGTCGTGCAATGCCTGGGCAAGGTCCTCGATTCCACCCCAGACCAGCACCCATAGCGGCCGCGGATCGCTGCGCCGCGCGCACCGGACGATCCATTCCGAGCCTTCCGTCGGCGAACCGACTCCAGCCGGCCCCGGGCTTCCGAGAGCTCCCTGCTTGGCGATCGCCCGCAGCGCATCGGGCGCCGGGTACCTCTCGGAGTACGTCCTCAGGTTGGGGTAGTCCCGTTCATAGCTATCGATGACCTGAAGGATGTGCTCCCGCCGGCCGGGACCATAGGGGGACGAAATGAGGCCTTCCACGTCGAACACGTCCGCATACACGAGGAAGTGCACCATGGACTGAAAGTCGTCCGGATCGGTGCCGCCGATGTCCGTGGACACGATCACGCGGGGCCGGCATTCTTCGAGGGCGCCGCATTCCCGGCCCGCCCGCACCGTTCCCGCCATGAGCGCCAACGTCAACAAGATCAACATTCGGCTGGAGTTCATGGGAAGTCCCGGCGGCGGGACGAACAGGCACCCCGCCGAACAAAGTAAAGGCCGCCCAACCGGAGCAACGGCCGGACGGGCGGTGCAGGCTCTGCTGCACCGCCTGTCCCGAGGCGACAAGACTCAGAACTCGAGGCGGAACATATATTGCAGCCGACGGCCCAATTGCCCGGCCGCCGGGGAATTGGTTCGCCCGAAGTCCGAAGCGGTGATCGTGAGCGTCGGATTTGCCCAGTTCCACCCGTTGAGGGCGTTGTAAGCTTCGAGACGGAACTCGAGCCTGAGGTTCTCGCGGATGTTGAATTTCTTGCTGAGCACGGCATCCAGGTTCGAATAGCTCGGCCCTCTGAGGTCGTCATAATACAAGGGGTTCGACCGCCGCGTGTAGGCCGGCAGCGTCGTGAACCCGGTGGTATCGAACCAGTACTGCTTGCTCCCCACCCCGCCGATCTTTTTCACGCTCTGCGGCGCAACCATGGCGCCGAATTGCAGGATCTGGCCCGCCCGGTAAGTATAGATGCCCGCGAGCTGCCATCCGCCGACGACCAGATCGAGCGCCCGAGGCATGTTCGCCCCGAACGCATTGCCCCGCCCGACCGGGATCCCCACGGTGCCGGATGCCACGACGCGGTGTCTGCCGTACCCGTCGTCCGCCCAGGTCAGGTGCCCCGTGTCATTCGACCACAAGAAGTCGTACTGATCCTGGTTATCGTAGAAGACCAGGGACTTCGCGACGACATAGGCATAAGACGCCAGGAAGGAAAAGCCCTGCCGGAGCGGCCGCTGCAGGCGGACCTTCAGCGACTGGTTGCGGTACTTTCCGATGTCGGTAAACTGCTGGGTGAGGGTCCCGTACTGGGGATAGGGTTGGAGGAGCGTCGCAACCGAGACGGTGGCCTGTCTGCGCAACGCGCCGGGGAAGGTTTCTACCGTGCCGTAGTTATAGAACGGATTCGCCACCGTCTTGCTCAGCTCCGCCTTGTACGTGTAGCTGAGGCGCGGGTCCATCAGGTTGAGGCTTACGTTCAACAGGTCATGGCTCACGTAGTTCATCAGGTAATTGACATCCACGACAGTCCGCCCCCAGATCTCCCGCTGCGCGTTCAGGCTGATCCGGTCGCTGACCGGCGGGCGGCGCTCGTACTCGGAGATCGTGACGGCGTCGCCCAGGTTGGTGTAGCGGCCGTAGCTCTTGCCATAGGCCGGCGTCAGCCCCTGCGGGAAGGGATTGGAGAGGAAGGCCTGGGGCACACCCGTCAGCAGCGGCAGCACGCTGGTGATGGGGCTGAAGGCCGCCAGGTTCAACGAGCCCAGCGGCTCATTGCCGCTGTCGGTATATGAGTTGGGAGTGTAGAAGCGGGCATAGCCGATCCGCAGGGCGGTCTTGTTGTCCAGGCGATAAGCGGCACCCAGCCGGGGCATGAACTGGAGTTTGTAACTGTTGGTGGCCCGCCTGGCATTCTCTTCGGTGAAATAGAACGCGCCGTTGTAGAGGTAGCGCTTCTGCAGCGCCGACTCCGCCATCAACTGGGCCACGGTCTTCCCGGTGGCCCCCGCCGGCAGCGACGCCAGCTTTGGAGCGATCGCCGCCTCCATCCCCGGGATGGGATCGGTCAGATCGAGACGCTGGGGTATACGGTTCTCGGGATCCCAGATGCCGCCCTCGTATTCGTAACGCAGGCCCAGGTTGAGCGTCAACTTGCGGCTGATCTTGAAGTCGTCCTGTACATAAAACCCGTACATCTCGGTGTTGGAATACTGGATGGGTACGTACTGGGCATTGGAGGCCGAGTTCATGGCGCCTATCGCGAAGCTGGCCCAGGGATGACCGGTTTTCGAACTGGCTCCCGAGGTGGTGTTCGCGGTCTCGTTGAAGGTGAAGGTCAGGTTCGCCAATCCGCCGAAGCGGGCGGCCCACCCTCGCTTGAGACGCACATCACCGCCGATCTTGACTGCATGGTTCGTGAAATACTTGTTGAGCAGGGCGCCAAAACTATATCCAAGCGGTTCTTGATACCAGAAGTTGCGCACGCCGAACGTGTCGCCGCTGGGGATTTGGAAGTTGGGAAAGTAGATGAAGGGCCGGTCCTTCATGTACGGTTCCCACCAACCGTTCGGCCATAGGTTCTTGTAGCCCTCCACTCCGATTTCCATCTCGGGGAAGATGCGCTTGTCCTCGGTCTTGTAGTAAGAACCCCTCACCGTGAGCACAGTCGTCGGATTGAATGCGTAGATCGTGTCGGCGGCGATGTTCGTTCCATTGCGGATCGAGCCCTCCGTTCTGCGCATTTTCAGGGGATCTTTTCCTCCCGTGTAGTCGGGCGCGTCCTGATTGGTGCGGAAGAAACTGACTCTGCCGGACGTCTTCCATCGATCGTTGATCTGCCAGTCGACACGGTTGGAGAGGTTGTAGTACCTGTAGTTTCTCGTCAGCTGGTACTTGTAGTTGTTCAGCCCTGTCAGATCGTCGCCCGCGTTGTTCGGGGCCCAGAGGTTATCCAGCATCTTTTTGGCCACCGGGTCGATGCGTGCTGACGGAATCACGTTCCCCGGGAATGGGTCGCGGACGACGTTGCCGCCCTGAATGCGGGACGTGAGCGGGTCATAGATGACGCGGAGAGTCCCATCGGCGTTCTTCGACTGCGAGAAGTCGCCCTGGCGTTCCAGCGTAGTGGGCAGCGTGTACGCCAAGGATTGCCAGCTGGCGTCCAGCTGCTTCTCGAAGGCGGTGAACAGGAAGAGCTTGTCTTTCTTGAGGGGCATGCCGATGGTGGCGCCCCAGTTCCAGAAAGTCGGCTCGGAATGCTGACGCGTGATCCGGTTGCTCACGGCGTTCCAATCGGGATCGCCGCCGAAGTAGTAGGCG
>JACADW010000252.1 GCA_013388445.1 Acidobacteriota bacterium
CTTCAGGAATTTGCGGCGGTTCATCGGTAACCTCCTGAATCATTGGAGTCCGGAGCCCGGGACAGGTCTGAGCCGGATTTTTCGCACACGGATCTCTCTCGGGCCGTGCATGTCCACTCTGCGAACCTGCTCCGCGCTCCGGCAGCGATTCATAATTCGGTCTTCCACGATGGGAGCAGGATAGCACACGTGGGCGTGGAAATGCCCCGGAATCATGCCAAAGGGCCGGTCAAGAAGCAGCGGTCTCCTGCACCGGCGCCTCTCCCTCGCAGTCGAAGGGGCCACGGCGGTGGAAGCGGTCGAGGATGTCCAGGGTAGCCTGGCCGATTCGGCTGCATTCAATCAGGTCGTTGAGTAGATGGTGGCGGAACAGGAGCACGAGTCGGGGGGCATCGAGTGCAGGGATCGCCTCAACGTTGAAAAGCCGTTTCTCCGCGCTCGTCCCTTCTGTGACCGATTTCCGCTTGCGCTCCCGGGTAGAAACGCTTATGAGGCCCGGGGGCGAATACGGATTTTCTGTGTCCGCATACGGGCCTCCGTATTTAGGAGGGGATACCGACACTACCCGAGCCGCCGAGCGCCCTCGCTTGGTGATAACCACAACCCCTAATGCCGATCCCGGCAGGCCGGCGCCCGCCGGCGCGCTGTGATTCCCGAAGCTCGCGAACGGCGGCGGCCATCAGACGCGGACTAGTTTGATTCCCGCCTTGCGCACCTGTGTTGCCTGTCGCTCGTCGAATGTCAGGAATCCTCGCACCTTCAGGATCTTTGCAGATGCCACGTGCAGAAAATCGAGGAAGCGGCCCCCAATCGTTGCCGTGAAGCGTTGCGACAGCGCCTCGGCCGCCTCAAACACCTCCAGCCAGTCCAGCGGGGGACTGACATAGATTTGCGCTGCGATATCCGCGCAGAGATGCTGCAGCGCGGCCCTGACCGACCTGCGGGATGCCTGCTTGCGGAAGACCTTCGCGCGCAATGCGTTCTTCAGCTCGAACTCATGCAGCGGCGACAAGGGGAGGGGTTGCCGCCGCTTCTGGACGTAACGTGCCACCTCTGCGGAACCATCCTCGGGCACATAGAGCTTTATCACCGCACTGGAATCCAGATAGACGCTCACAGTCGATCGGCTCGTTGTTCGATGAGGATGCGGCTTACCGGCGCGCCCTTGAGCCGGTCTCCCCAGATCGCTTTGGCTCTCCCGAGAAAGTCCGGCCACTGGATCCGGTTGCTGAGGCCGGCTGGCACTACATTGGCTATGATCTGATTACGGCGTGTGATGTTGACTTCCTGGCCACGCTCGACCCAGCGCAGAACCTCGCTCAGGTGATGCTGAACCTTACGCACGCTAGTTTTCTTCATGTTACGCATGATGACGCACATGATCCGATCTGCCAACAAACAATGTCAGGAGCGAGGCTGCCATCTTCTAAACCAGCAAAACCTGAAGGCGTTTGCAGAGGTGCGAATCCGCCGCTCCAGCAGCCAAGACAACTTGCGCAGGTTCAGTACGGAGGCCTGACGTCTATGGCAGGGCATGAATGATCCCGGCGTGCACCCGGCACGCATCCCCGGCGCCGTTGTAACGCTGCCGCTAGATCTGCGAATTCTGGGAGTGCATACGGACCTGCAGCAGGGGCTCGCGGAAAAGATGGCGGGGAGGGCGCAGGACATAGTCCATGCCATCGACAAGCAGTTTTTCGCGGATTTCCCCGAGATCTGGAGTGTCCTTGAAAAGGCCTACCCGGAATCAGGGCATGCTGGAGCCTGGGGCAAGGCGGCCGATGTGCATGCGAAATACTTTGGCAAGGGTTGGGGGGCAATCGACATTGCGGACAGTTATTTGCTGGGCGGAGACAAGGCCGCCGCGTTGCGCTGGCTGGAAAAAGCCTATGGGGAGCGCGATCCCAATCTGCCCTACATCGCCTGTTCCCCCCAGTGGGATGCCGTGCGATCGAAACCGGGATTCCGCGACATCCTGCGCCGCATGAACCTCCTGCACTGAAGGGACAGTCACCGGTGGCCCGCTAGGCAAGACCAAGGGGCAGGCTTTGAAGTTCTACGAGGGAACGCCCCCGGGGGCGGGCGATTCGACGCATCGACTAAGGTATCTTACAGCCATGCGCTCCACACTGGGAAGAAAGCGAGACAGTGGTAACCGTCCCGTTCGGGGAAAGGGAAATTAGGGAAAAAGTAGCCTGTCACCGATTTAGGAGCAGGCCGAAGTCGACCTTCCGACGACGGCGCGACAAACGGGCACGGAACACAGGACGCGTACATGTGCCACGGTGCAGAGCCGAGCCCAGTGGGTCCTGGAGGGAGTTCGCGGGGGGCTGATGACGGCAGTTTGCCCGGGTATGTCTTGCACCGGCCGCCCAGATCCCGAGCCGTCTGCAGCGGAGCCCGTATCTCCTCCTGAATCGCGGCGGTTACCCCCGCCCGGCCGACCTCAGAAGCTGTCGGGCATCACCCGCACGCTCACGCGCGAGCCGGTCCGGCCTCCATAGAATACTCTCTGAACGGCCTTCTGGAAGTCGCCGTCCGTCGCTTTTGGAATGTCGACGAATTTCTGCGGATTCCTGTCGATGAGCGGGAACCAGGAACTCTGAACCTGCACGACGATGCGGTGCCCCTTGCGGAAGGCATGCGCGATGTCGGGCATGGAGAACTCGATGCGGTCCGGCTTGCCCGGTTCGAACGGCACGGGCTGCTCGAAGCTCCTGCGGAACTTGCCGCGGAAAGGCTCGCCGCGGACCAGCTGCTGGTACCCGCCCATTTGCACCGCATTGGCCGGCTGGCGCCCCGGCGGCC
>JACADW010000314.1 GCA_013388445.1 Acidobacteriota bacterium
CCTGAACACAGCGACCGTCGGCCCGAAGCTCGGCAAGCTGCCGGCCGGCTTTGGAGCTGAGGGCTGAATGCTCATAGCCGACAGCACCGGCGCAAATTGGCTAAATCTCATAATGCACTTCTTGCCCGAAACGGCAATGACTTGACCTCTAAGCGCCTAATAGATGACCTTGTTTAAGGGATACTCAATGATCCCCTCGGCGCCTGCGCGCTTCAGCGCCGGGATCTTCTGTTTGACTTCCTTCTCCGACATAATGACCTCCAGGGCCACCCAGCCGTCTTCCGTAAGCCTGGAGACGGTCGGTTTGCGGAGCGCGGGCAGCAAACTGGTCACCCTGCTCAGCCTGCTTTCGCTGACGTTCATCTTGATTCCCACCAGCCCTTCTGCGGCCAGCGCGCCCTTGAGCAGAATAGCGATATTCTCGATCTTCTTGCGTTTCCACGGGTCCTTCCAGGCCCGGGTGTTCGCGATAAACCGGGTGGACGAGGCAAGTACCTCATCCACGATGCGCAGCTTGTTAGCCCGGAGACTGGAGCCGGTCTCGGTCAGCTCCACAATGGCGTCCACCAGGATTCCCGCCTTCGCCTCCGTCGCACCCCAGGAGAACTCGACCTTGGCTTTGACCTTGTTCCGCGCCAGGTACTTCTTCACTACGTTAACTAACTCGGTCGCGATTCGCTTACCCTGCAGGTCTTTCACAGACCGGACGGGCGAGTTCTCAGGCACAGCCAGCACCCACTGCACGGGGCGGAACCCGGACTTGGCGTACACCAGTTCACACACTTCCTTCACATGGGCGCCGGTTTCGATTATCCAGTCTCTGCCGGTCAGCCCGGCGTCGAACAGGCCATCCTCGACGTAAGTGGCCATCTCCTGGCTGCGCACCAGCATGACCTCAAGTTCTTCGTCATCGGTGGATGGGAAATAACTTCGCTCCGAGGCAAGCACCCGGATGCCGGCTCTCTTGAACAACTCAACCGTGGATTCCTGCAGGCTGCCCTTGGGCAGGCCCAGTTTCAGCTTTGCCATTTCCTTCCCCGCGATAATCAATGAGATTGTACACGCTTATCGCCGCCGCGGCGCGCTCTGATTGAACTCCTGGTCGGAATCCGAACAGAGTACAGGAGCACTCTGTCGCGTAGTTCTTTGGGGGCGGCAGTCATTCCGGCGGGCAATTTTTCTCGGCCTTTCAGACACCCGGACGTGAAACCTCTCATCTTTGAACTCAAGGGTCCGGGCAGAATGCTCATGCCGATCCGCGGACTTCCGCTGACCAAGGCGGCTGCGCGACAAGCAAAGGTCGAGTGCCCGCCGGGCGTTCATGAGGGACGGGGATCAGGCGCCGGGAGTCCTCTCCCTGGACAAGAGAATCCCTTCCGGTCCGTCACCAGGCTCCAGGACCGTATCGAGGTGAGTCATGGCCGCGACGCCGTGCGAGACATCAGTCGGCCGCACACCCGGCATCCATCCATAAGCTGCTTTTCCTTGGAGGGCAAGATAAAATGTCGCGGAGTGGTGGATTTGTGCGGATTTAGCTCAAATGGCCAACAGGCCTTTGCCGCAGGACAGCCGGTAGGCGAGATTTCAGCACAGGAACCGGTCCCGGCCCGGATGAAGGCAGGCAGAGAAGCAATGAAGGACCACCGTACAACCGTCCATCGAAGATCGGCGTCGTTATTGATCCTCTGCTCTCTGGCCTGTTGGAGTGTGGGCGCAGTCCCTGCCTCAAGGATTGTTACGGCGACTTTGTTTGGAGGTGTCGCCACGACAGTCGTAGCCGGGCAATCGTACGAAATCCTCTTCCCGCAGCGAACCGGAACCCTGTATGTGGAGTTCGACGTGACGTTCGACCTGCGGACCGAAGGCTTCCTGGGAATCGCGCGCGGGCCTGATTGGGACGTCTCGGAATGCGCGGCTGCGGTGAGGTTCTCAGGGGATGGAGGCGTGGAATTCAGCGGCAGCCGCCCTTTTCTCCCCGAAACCCGCATTTCATACCTGGCCGGAATAGCTCAACGTTTTCGGTTTGTGCTGCGCATCCCCGAGGGGAGGTACGACGTCTATGCGCGCTCGGGAAGTGACCCGCCCAGGGCTGTCGGGGTAAATCTGCCGTTTCGCACACGCCCGTTATCTTTGCGAAACATTGCGGCGAAGGGGCTGGACAGGTTGGTTTTCCGCGTCAGTTCAGGCGCGGTTCGCGTCAATGACGTGGCGGTGGCCCGTTATCCCGAGAGCGGAGTGCAATCGGTCTGGGCTGTCAACGACGGGGAAAAGATCGAGCGGGACGATCTGAACCATCCCTGCAAGGCTTCGAATTCCGCCTGGGACGGCAAGAAAGTGCGGCTATTCGGCGCGCGCAACGAAATCATCGCCTTCCAGCTCATCGTCGAAGCGGGTTCGGCAGGTATCGACGAGCTTTCAGTTGCGCTCGACGAGATCGTTCCCCGTGCAGGCGGTTCCATAATTCTGTACAAAGCGCCTTCATCCGATCCGACCGATTACCGGAGCCGGCCCATCCAGCTGTTCTCCGAGAACTACATGCACGTGGCGAAACCCACAACAGCCGGCTGGATCTACCGGGCCAATTCACCAAGCGCTCCCCAGGACCCGCTTGGCTGGAAACCGGTTCAGCTCGTTCCCGAGAATGCAAGGCAGGGAAGAGGAGGATTCCCACTTCATGTCGAGCCGCGGTGTAATCAGGCAATCTGGGTCGATGTTTACCTGGGGCGCGACCTGGCGGCTGGTGTCTACGACGGCACGATAAATGTGGCTGCAAACGACTGGCCCATCGAAATCAGCCTGGAGCTGGAGGTCCTGGACTTCACGCTCCCGGATGAAAACAGCATCGACGCAATGGTGTACTACGAGAGCGATCAACCGGAGCGCTATCAGGGCCGGAACCTCGATCCGCAATACCACCGGTTCGCCCATCGGCAGCGCATTGAGCTCGTCAATGCATACAACACCACGTCGGCCGCAGCGGCGGCGGGCCGCTTCAGCGGAGATGACTTCACACCAGCCCGAGGGTACGAAGGGCCTGGGGAGGGGATCGGGAACAGGATCGTACCGGCTTCCTTTTACGGCCCGGGCAGCGGCTGGGACGAGAGATCGATCGCCTGGGCCAGATCGGACGACTGGATGCTGTTCCTAGAGAAGTACATTCCCAGGGCTTTGACGTTTCTGTATATGCCCGACGAGCCCGGGCCGGCGGAATATGCGGGCATCTGGAAGATAGCCGACAACATACATTCCAATCCCGGCCCGGGGCGGCGGCTCCCCATATTCGTCACTCACAGTTACACACCGGGTCTGGACGGCGCCATCGACATCTGGTGTTCGCCTCCGAGCGGCTTCAACATAGCGCGCGTATTGGAGGAAAGGGCACGAGGGCGGAAATACTGGATCTACAACGGCGGCAGGCCTGCTGCGCCCGCGATCGTGATCGACAGCCCTGCCACCGATCCGAGAGCCACTATATGGGCCTGCTTCAAGCACGAGATTGACGTGTACTTCTACTGGCACAGTGTTCATTGGCGGCATAACAGCCAGATGAAGCAAGGCGATCGGAATCAGAACGTGTGGGGGAACCCGGTCACCTATGACAACGGTGAATCAGCGGCAAATGGAGACGGCGTTCTCATCTATCCCGGCGAGGAGATACTGCACCCCGACCAGGATCGCGGCATTCCGGGTCCGTGCTCCACGATTCAGCTTGCGAATTTCCGGCGCGGATTGCAGGATCACCAGTACCTGTCGCTCGCCCGCAAGCTCGGCTTGGAGGGCGAAGTGCAGCAGGCCATTCAGGCCGTGGCGCCGCGCCTGTTTTCTGAAGCGTCGGTGACCGTGGGCTTCGCCGAGACCGGCAACGCTTTCGAGGAGGTCCGCTACCAGTTGGGCAGGGCCATTGCAGCCGCGGGTGAATAGGAGCCGAGTTTCAGAGATATTCAGGCGGCCTCGGCCCGGCCGGCCGGCGCGGACCCCGTTTCTCGCAGTGCTTCATCGATTTTGCTGGTGCCGGGAAAGCCGAGGGGCACGGCATTCAGAAGTCCGAATCGCCCGGCTTACTGCATGGTGCGCACTCAGCCATGCCGATGAAGGCGGTCTTCATTGTGCAGAAACCGGAGCGTACTGGAGACGATCCCGCGACGATCATGGCATGATGAAAACCTGAATCCTGGATTTGGCGACGGCGGTTCATGAATCGCCGCGCGTGGCGACGGCAAGAAAACCTGGGGGCATTGCCGATTTCTCCGGAAGATCGACGGCGAAATGCCACCGGGAATCTGTCCCGGGACGGATCCTCCGCGCAGCCCCTGTCATCCTGATGGCCCATGAAAAGACTGATTTCCCTTCTGCTGCCGTGCCTCGGTTCGGTCTGCAATTCGTCCCTGCTGCCTCAGAACGGCTCCTGGCAGGCCCTTCCGCTTCCTCGAACTCCAGCTCCGCGCTCAGCTGCTCCCGCGCCGCCGCGATCAGGGTGAGCAGCGAGTCCCCGCTGCACCGGCTCTCTCGCGAGCTGCCTCGCCCCGCGCCCCTTTCTCCCGCTGCTGATAGTATGCAATATCTAGCGTCGGGGGCGAATCCCTCGCCACGCTCTTGTCTTACGGCGAGAGAGCTTCGCTGGATGCGGCTTCTGGGCACACGGCCGCCCTAATGCAAACGATCCTTCCGATCGCGGGCGTGCCTTCTCTTTGGCGCGTCGCGTTACAGCGTGGTGTTCAGGATGAATTCATCGTAGGGAGCTGGTCATTTGTGATGATGCAGTCCGGTTCTCCCGAGGGGCGAGGGGGATTGCGATGAGGTCTCCGCGGAGCACGAGTTTGAGCGAAGGTACCGCAAAGCAGCCAAGACCCACGCGACATCTTGTCAAGTCGGTTCGACTATGGATTGATCGTCACGTTGATGTTCCCGCCGCTCGTGGTAGTGATGAAACCGGGTATCGTGGCGGTCACGGTGACGGTGCCGCTGGCGATAGGATCGAAGGCAACCCCGCCTGCCGACACGGTGGTGGGTGATCGTGCCTGCATCGCGGCGATGGTTACTACCTGGGTCTCGCTCGATCCGCCGCTCGTCTTGAGTCGCGCCACGCCGGCCGGATTGAGATTCACCAGGCTTACCGTCGCCGTCACAGCAGACCCACCAGCCCGGATTGACTGTTCGAGGACGGCGGTGTTTTGAGCATTTGGAATCCCTACCCGGACCATGAACGGGTCGTCCGAAGCCGTCGACTGAATTGTGGTTGCCAGGCTGATGATGTCCAGACCCGGCTGCACCACGGTGACCGCGCCGGTGCCGTCGCTGAATCCCGCGACGGAGGCAGTGAGGGTTGCGTTGCCCGTCACCCCTTCCATTCCCTGGACGTAGTAGCTGAAACTCTGGCCGCTCGGGGTGACGTCGATGAAGGCAGCGCCGGGCGTGCTAGCATTCGGGGAAACCAGGACCGTCTCCGGACTTGAGCTCCAGATCCGCACCGTCGTGCCTGCAGGCGGAACACCTCCCAGGATGCCGCTCAGAGGACCATACTGGAGCCCGGCTCCGACCGTTGCCGTGCTGGAAGAAAAAGTGATGGCCGGTGTGGTCACGGTCACGCTGACGTTGCCGCCATTTGTGGTCGTAATGAACCCGGGTATGGAAGCTGTCACTGTAACTGTGCCTGCGTTGAGCGGGTCGAAAGCCACGCCTCCCGCCGCCACGGTATTCGGCGAGCGCATCTGGCCTGGATCAATTCTCACCGTACGAGTCTGGTCGGACCCAGTGCTTGAGGTGAGCTGGGCAACTCCGGCGGGATTGCTGCTGTTGATCAGTGTCAGAGTCGCCGTGACTGCCGTCCCGCCGGCTCTGACCGCCTGTTCGGTGCTCAGGTAACTATTCCCCGAGTACGGGACACCCACTCGCACGGCGAACGGAGCGTCTGCCGAGAGCGTGGTAATCGAGGTCCCAAGGTTGACAATATCCAGCGCAGGCTGAACAACGGTCACGGAGGAGGATCCATCAGTGAATCCGGCGGCAGAGGCCGTGATAGTCACAATACCGCTCGCGCCCTCCATTCCCTGGATGTAGTAGTTGAAGCGCTGGCCCGACGGCGTGACGTCGATGTAATCAGTCCCAGGGGTGGAGGCATCCGGCGAAACTCTTACCCGTGCAGGGTCGCCACTCTGGAGCCGTACTCGTGTCCCGCCCGGCGGTGTTGCTCCCAAAGACCCGCTGAGGGGGCCATACTGAAGCCCGGCCCCGATGGTCGCGTCGTATAGGGTGATTCCCGGCGTGGGATTGACCGTGACGCTGACTGTATCCGATGTGAGGTACGGGGAAGATGCAGTTATCGTGGTTGAGCAGGGAAGGCTCGCAGTGCCGCCATAGCTGACCGTGGCAATTGCGCTGACGGAACCCGCGCTGATCATGACCGGCGAATTGACTGCCACGCAGGCTGACCCCGATGACGTGAGCGTGATGCTGACGCCGTCCTCCGGCGCTGTCGTTGCCACACCCGGCGGGCTTTCCAGTTGAACGGTAATCGACGCGACAGAGGCACTGTTGAGAGATACCGATACCTGTATGACGTTCAGATTTGCGGTCACCGTGGCCAGCGTGGCCGCCGCGGCATAGTCAGGATTCCTCGCCACGATGGTAACCGCACCCGGCGCTACGCCGCGGATGGTTGCATTCGCTGACGACTGACCGGCGGGGATGACAACCGATCGAACAACGAGATCGGCTTTGGTCGGGTCGCCGCTTACGAGATCAATCACGATGCCACCCGCCGGCGCCGGGTCGGGCGCGATGGTGATTGGCAGGACGGCAGTCTGACCAAGCTGCAAATTGAGGGTCGCAGGAACACTTATGAGGTTTGAGGTTATCGTCACCACCAAGGCACCCTCAATGAATCCAGCGGCGTTGGCTCGAACGGCCGTCGTGCCGGGAGCGATCCCAGTCACGGTCGCCTGGCCGATCGTCCCCCCCGCTGGGATCGTGACAATGCTCGGAGGCCCCGCGGTCATCAGAGCGCCGTTGTCGATGGACAAAGTGACGGTCAGGCCGCCGGGGGTGGGTGCGGGTTTCGAGAGCATTATGTCCAATACCGCCGATCGGCCCGCACCCACCACGGAGGTTCCGCTCAGAGCGAGCGAGATCGTGCCCTGCGGTGTGACCTCGACCGTGGCGCCGTCGTTGGTCGAATCGGGATCCAACGGGATCGAAACCGCGCGCGCGGCCGCGTTGTTGTGGTTGCCGGTCGCAAGCACCGTGGCTGCGATCCGCAATGTCGCTGTTGCTCCATTGCTCAGAGCTCCGACGGTCCAAATCCCGGCAGCCGGGCTGTATCCGCCTTGACTTGCAGTAGAGCTGTCAAACGTGTACCCGCTGGGGAGCAGGTCGGCCACCTGGATGCCCGTGGCACTACCCGGGCCGTTGTTTGTGATCGTGATCGTGAATGTAACGGTCTCTCCCACCGCTGGAGTGCCGTTATTGACGGATTTGGCAACCGCCAGATCGGCTGTTTGATGAATGGTTGCCGTGTCGGATACATCAGCTGGGGCCGATCCGCCGCCAGACACAGTGGCCCGGTTCACACGGGGCGATGCGGCATCTAACGCAACGTCGGCCGTCAAAGAGATCTCGGGATAACTCTGGCCGGCCTGAAGCGCGTCGCTGCGTGTGCAGGTCAAAGTATCGAGGTTGCAGTTCCATCCTGCGCCGCTCATTGCGGTCGCTCTCAGCCCCGCCGGGAGGGCATCCGTTACGGTTACGGCCCCTGTGGTGACGCCCGCGCTTTGTGCATTGCTGACTGTGATTGCGTAGAGGACTCCCGTCTGCCCCTGTGTGAAGTCGCCCGCGTGTGTTTTCGTAATTGTCAGGCCGGGTCTTGGGCGGGCCGTGATTGTTACGGTGACAGGCGGGCTGTCGACATGGCCGTCGTTGACAATCAGCTGCGCAACGTAGATACCCGGCTGGTCCGCGACGAACGCAGGAGTCTGGCTGGTGGGATCGGAAAGGTCGCTGCTGGCAGCGGGTTTGGTGGCGAAGGACCAGCGATAAGTCAGCACATCATGATCGGAATCATAGGACCCTCCGCCGTCCAGGTGAACGACAGTACCCACAGCAACATCGGTCTCATCTGCCGCCGCAACAGCCACCGGTGCCACGTTTGTCGTGGAGATCGTCACCGTGGCTGGCCCGCTGTTCTCGTAGCCGTCATTGACGAGAAGCTGGACGACGTAGGTGCCGCCGTGATCTACGACGAAGCTCGGATTGATCGAGTTCGCGCCGGAGAGTGTGGCGGTGCTTCCAGGCGGAACAGAGGAGAACGACCAGCTGAAGGAGAGAGGATCGCCATCTGCATCGCTGGAGCCGCTTCCATCGAGTGTCACGGTGGCGCCGACCGTGACGGACTGGTCGTCGCCGGCGTTGGCCACGGGAGCCGTATTGGTCGTTGTGACGATTACAGTTGTCGGCGCGCTGTTAATGAGCCCGTCGTTGACAATGAGCTGCAGGATATAATCCCCGGGCTCGTCTGCAGTGAAGGTCGGATTGACGGCAGCCGGGTCGCTGAAGACCGCCGTACTACCGGCCGGTCTGGAGGTGAATGACCAGGCATAGGTCAGAGGATCGCCATCAACGTCGGTGGAATGGCTTCCATCGAGAAGCACAAGGGTTCCGACTTTAACAGTCCGGTCTAGGCCGGCATTGGCCACCGGCGAGGTGTTGGAGGTGGATATTGATGTCGACGCGGGATCGCTGTCTGCGAATCCGTCGTTGACAATGAGCTGAGCCACGTAAGTGCCGCGTTTGTCCGCCACAAACGTAGGATTGACGGTCGTCGGATCGGAAAGAGCTGCGCCGCTCCCGGGCGGGACTGAGAGGAGCGACCACCTGTAAGTGAGGGCATTTCCGTCCATGTCGCTGGAAGCGCTTCCGTTCAGGGACACAGTGGCGCCGATCGCGGCGGTCTGATTCGGCCCGGCATTGGCCACCGGCGGTGTGTTGGTTGTCGTAATGGTGACTGTCGCGGGCCTGCTGTTGACGAAGCTGTCATTCACAACGAGCTGCAGCACATAATCGCCTGGCTTGTCCGCCAGGAAGCTTGGCTTGGCCGAAGTGTCATTAATGAGCTGTGCGGAGCTCTCAGCCGGTCTGGCTGTGAACGACCAGCTGAAGGCGAGGAGGTCGCCGTCGATATCGCTGGATCCGCTCCCGTCGAGCGTCACAACGACTCCGGCGTTGACCGTCCGGTTCAACCCTGCGTCAGCCACAGGGGGCGTATTGCTGGTGGAAATCGTTACGGTTGACGGGGCGCCGCTGGTTAATCCGTCATTGACGATGAGCTGGACCACATATTCGGCATGTCTGTCAACCACGAAAGTAGGATTCACTGAGGTCGGATTGGATATAGCGGCATTGCTGTCGGGTGGCAAGGAGCCAAATGACCAGCTGTATGTCAGGGGATCCCCATCGACGTCTGTCGAACCGCTTCCATCCAACATCACCGTGGCCCCAACGGCAACAGTCTGATTTGGCCCGGCGTTGGCAACCGGTGCAGTATTGATAGTTGTGATCGTAACGGTGGATGGGAAGCTGCTGACGAGCCCGTCGCTGACAATGAGCTGCAGGACAAAATCGCCCCGCCGGTCGGCCGTGAAGGTCGGGTTTACGGTATTGGGATCATTGAGAGTCGCTGTGCTGCCCTGAGGTGTGGCAGTGAACGACCAGGCATACGTCAAGTGGTCGCCATCGGCATCGGTCGAGCCGCTTCCGTTCAGAACGACGGTAGCGCCCGCCGTGACGGTCTGATTGGGTCCGGCATTGGCGGTCGGCGGGGAGTTGCTCGTGGATACCGTCACCGTCGAGGGCAGACTGTTGACATACCCGTCGTTGACGATGAGCTGGGCCACATAAAAGCCCTGGATGTCCGCGACGAACTTCGGATTGACCGAGGCTGGATTGGATAGCAGGGCTCTGCTGCCGGAGGGGATGGAGGTCAACGACCAGGTGTAGGTGAGCGGATTGCCGTCGACATCACTGGAGCCGCCGCCGTTCAAGGTGACGGTTGCTCCTACGACAACGGTCTGATCGGGGCCGGCATTGGCGACGGGTGGAGTATTGGTCGTCGTGATGGTCACTGCCGATGGGGCGCTGGAGACAAATCCGTCACTCACGACGAGCTGCAAGACGTAATCGCCGGATCTGTCAGCAATGAAGGTCGGCCTGACGGCACCTCGGTTGTCGAGTTTGGCCGAACTCCCGGGCGGCCTGGAAGCCAAGAACCAATCGAAGGATAGGCGGTCACCGTCGACATCGGTCGAGCGGCTTCCGTCGAGGCGCACGAGGCTGCCGACCTTGACCGTCTGGTTGGGCCCTGCGTTTGCCACCGGGGTTGTGTTACTGCTGGATATCACAACAGAAGAAGGAGTACTGTTCAAGAATCCATCGTTGACGACGAGTTGAACAACATAGCTTCCCAGCCTGTCGGCGACAAATGTGGGATTGACTATTCTGGGATTGGGAAATGACGCCGAGCTGCCGGCGGGCTTGCTGACGAAGGACCAGCTGTAAGTGAGACACTGGCCATCCACATCTGTCGATCGGCTTCCGTTGAGACGAACCTTCGCGACCGGGTGCACCGTCTGGTCGGGTCCGGCGTTTGCCACAGGCGGGGAGTTCTGTGTGGTGATCACGACGGTGTCCGGCGCACTGCTGAGGATGCCGTTATTCACGATGAGCCGAACCGTATAGGTTCCAGGCCTGTCGGCCATGAAGGTGGGCCTTACCATGGTCGGATTGGACAGCTCTGCGGCACTGCAGGCGGGCTTGCTGATGAATGACCAGCGATAGGTCAGTGGCCTTCCCCCGGGGTCTGAGGAGCCGCTGCCGTCGAGGTGAACCAGCTTGCCTGTGACTACCGATTGGTTTGGACCCGCATCCGAGATCGGAGGGTGGTCTTCAAGCGCCGGCAGATATGAGATCTCCCACGAGAGGTCGCGAGGATCGAATCCATAGCGCCGATCTACCCGGATGATGAAGGTGTTCAAGCTGAGCTTTGATCTGTGCGCAGCCACGTCGCCGAAATACAAGCTGCCCTGAATGACCTTGGTGTGACGATCACGGTTCTTGAGGGTGGCCTTCACATCCCTGACAGCCGGCCCGTCGTTCTTCAGGACGGCGAGGTATGCAAAGTCATACTCGTGACGCGTGGCTTGGCGCATGTCGACAAGCATGTAGTGGCCTACTGTCAGCACGTCCTGGCAAGCCAGCGGCGTGGGAGGTGCGACAAAGGGAAAGAGCAAAATACAGAAGCACAGGAGAGCGGCATACTCCGCTTTCTTTCTCATGGCAGTCCTCGGGCTTATCTTTACTGATCGACAGGTATTGTCGAAAACTTACACTGAGAATTTCCGGGAAGTAATGACACCCTCGAGGGATAGTGGGATTTGGATACACGCATTGCAGCAAGTCAGGTTGCCGAAAGCATATTGCACCTCCGATTTGATGGGGCAGCCGTCTGCAGAATTCCAAGGGCTAAGGCCCGCAAGGAGGTTTTCGCCGGTCCACGCGACTGAGGCCCTGCGAAATCGGCTCGCCATCCGTGGCAAGATCCTTGGCCGCGAGGTGTCCAACGGGCTTGCCGCCGTTGTGACTCCGGGTACCATCCTCCGCCGACAGCGCGGCCAGCGTCCGCTCGGTTCGCTGGATTGACGAGACGCAGGAAGAGCGCCTCGCGGCCTTCGCGCCGGCGCTCGAACCGGCCAAAATCGAACGCCGGTTCCAGCGGGAGTGTTGACGGCTCAGAAGGGCCGGGGAAGCGGGCCGCCGCGCAGGAGATGCCGCCGAATCTCATCCCAAAACGACTGGTCGAGAGGGGACGCGTGGACGTGACATGGACGACACCTCTGACGGCCGCTCACATCGTCCGCCTTGGCGCAGCGACAGTAGTATCTCCGCGTCAACTCCGGTTTCTTTGCATCTGTGACACATGCGTATTTCTGTCCGCACCGGCCGCGGGGCAACAGGCGACGCAGCAGCCAGTGTTCTCCCTTCGATCGGCGTGGACCGAACCGTCGGTTCGTTTCATGCAGCGCCTGCAGCTTGTCAAACGTCCCTCGATCGATGATTGGGGGGATCGAAACGGGGTCCAATCTCCTCTGGGCCTAGTATTACTATGTTAAGTAGTTGACTAATTATAAGCCCGTCTTGTAGAATCGGGGGCATGAACTGGAATGAGAAGCGGTGGAAGCGTAGCATCGCGGAGTTTGGGCGGTTCATGGA
>JACADW010000287.1 GCA_013388445.1 Acidobacteriota bacterium
ATCATGATCGTCTGGGGCGGTCTCACCAGCAAGGGCCACCAAGGGGTCCGGGCCGGCAAGAGCATCCTGCTGACCCTGGAGGATTATTACGCGCTCAAGGCACGGGCGACCTATCTCCAGCGCTCGAGCCCCGAGATCCGGCGCTACCTGCCGGCGCGTTCCAACCTGAACAACGGCACCTTCAACATCCACGGGGTCTTCCCGGACTACATGCAGATGCGCACCATCGTCGTGCTTCCGGGCGGCAGGCTGATCCACGAAGGGGACAACACCGCAGCGCAAAGGGTCTGCATCCTCGGCGATGAAGTCAAGGAACAGCTCTTCGGCAAAGGGACGGCGGTCGGCGAGAAAATCATGATCGCGGAGATGCCCTACCTCGTCATCGGGGTGCTCAAGCGCAAGGACCAGAATTCCAACTACAGCGGCCCGGACAACAAGAAGATCTTCATTCCTTTTTACACCATCGCTAAGGACTTTCCCCTTCCCAACGCGCCGGAGGGCAGGCTCCAGCTCTCCGACCTGATCCTGCAACCCGCGAGCGCGGAAATCGGCGACGCCGCAGAGCTCCAGGTGCGCCAGATCCTGGGAACGCTGAAAGGCTTTGATTACCTGGACAAGGATGCCCTCCCCATCTGGAACACGATCACGGGCGCCAGGTTCATCCACAGGCTATTCTCATCCCTGCAGGTGTTCCTCGGGGCGGTGGCCGTCGTAACGCTGATCCTGGGCGGCGTGGGGGTGATGAACATCATGCTCCTCTCCGTGAACGAACGGACGCATGAAATCGGCATATGCAAGGCGGTCGGCGCCACGACGAGGAGAATTCTGCTGCAGTTTTTCGCCGAATCGATGGCCTTGACCGTGTTCGCCGGCCTGGCGGGCATCCTTATCGGCTGGGGGCTGTGCGCCCTCATCAACCTGCTGCCGCCGATCGACTTCTGGGCGGGGATGATCGTCACTCCGGAAATCGGTCTGATCGCCTTCGGCTTCCTCGTCCTGGTGGGAGTGCTCTCGAGCATCTACCCCGCCTTCATGGCGGCGGTAATAGACCCGATCGAAGCCTTGAGGTACGAGTGATGGCCTGGGAAATCGTCAAGAGGGTCGCGGAAAACCTGATTGCCTATCGCAAGCGTTCCATCATGACGATTGTGGGTATCATATGGGGGATAGCCTCGTTCATCCTGCTCATCGCTTACGGCAACGGCTTTGAGCGCGCCATGCTCCTGGGGCTCAGCTATTTCGGCGACCGGGTGGTCGTGATCTGGAACGGCCAGACCTCGATGCAGGCCGGCGGGTCGAGGTCCGGCAGGGTGATCCGGACGACTCCCGAAGATGTGGAGATGCTTAAGCAGCGCGCCACCCTGGTCAAGAGGGCGAGCCCCGAGGTCTATGAGCAGATGCAGTTGCGCTGGGGCGACCGCATCGCGAGCGCGGGCATCCGCGCGGTGAACGACGAGTACGGCGTCATCCGCGGCATGTTCATGGGCGAGGGCCGCTTCCTGAGCGCGGACGACGTGGCAAACATGCGCCGCGTCGCGGTCATCGGCTACGATCTCAAGCAGAAGCTCTTCAGCCGCTCCCCCGCCCTGGACCAGGACCTGTTCATCAACGGCATCCGCTTCACGGTCATCGGCGTCCTCAAGAAGAAGATCGCGATATCCAATTACTTCGATCAGGACGACAACTGCGCCATGATCCCCATCAACGTCATGGGCATCATGGCCGACATACGGTACAACGATGTGCTGGTCTTCCAGCCCGTGAGCGGCATGCTGGAAGACCGTGCGGTCCGGCAGGTGCGGACGATCCTCGCCGAAGTCCACAAGTTCAACCCGGCGGACGAAAAGGCACTGCTCTTCGACCGCTTCAGCGAGGGCTTCCAGATCATCAACGGGTTGACGGTCGCCACGAAGATTCTTCTGGACCTGATCGGAATCTTCACGCTGGCCGTCGCCGGCGTGGGGATCATGAACATCATGCTCTTTTGCGTCCAGGAACGGACGCATGAAATCGGGATCCTCAAAGCGCTCGGGGCCCGCAGGCGGCACATCCGCCTGCAATTCCTCGGCGAAGCACTGGCCATGAGCCTGATAGGCGGAATACTCGGTTACGGGCTCGCGATACTGCTCGCAGGCTGGATCGGATACATCCCCTTCCTCAGCGAGCTTTTCGAAGACAAGAGCCATCAGGGGGACATCCACCTCCTTGTGGATTCCGGAGCATTCTTCATCTCATTCACGACCTTTACGATCATCGGATTGCTCTCCGGCCTGTGGCCCGCCATCAAGGCCTCGCGCCTGGACCCGGTCGAGGCGCTGCGCTGCGAGTGAGAACCCGCGGCGAAGCGACCGCGCATGTGGAGCAGATGCGCAGACGGCCTGCCTGCGCCAAGCCCGCCGCCTCGGCCGGACACGAAGCGGGCCGGACTGGGGCACTTAGGCCGGTCGGCTCCGCCGCCCTGCCGGAACCGGCGGTCCATGATCGCCGGCGATGCCGTCTTCGTGGCACGGCCGGCCGAACTCCGAGGGCCTGCAACCTCGACTGGGCGCTGCCCTTCGTCTATCCTTGTCCTTGCGCGTCAATTCTGGAGGCCACCGATGAAACACATCCTCACCATCCTGTGGACTCTGCTGGCAGGTTCTTGCATTGCAGCCGGCGGACAAACACAGCTGTTTCAGCAACCCTCTATCAGCGCCACACAAATCGTCTTTCATCACGCGGGCGATCTCTGGATTGTGAGCCGCGACGGCGGAGAGGCGCGCAGGCTGACCAGTGCGCCCGGCCAGGAGACTCATCCCGCTTTTTCCCCCGACGGGAACTGGATCGCCTTCACCGGTGAATACGACGGGAACGTGGACGTTTTCTTGATTCCGGCGGCGGGAGGCGTTCCCAGGCGTCTCACTTACCACCCCGGCAACGATACCGCGGCAGGATGGACCCGGGATGGGAGCAGGATCCTGCTGCGTTCGCCGCGCAACAGCTATTCTCGCTTCAACCGGCTCTTCACCATGCCGGTCGAGGGCGTCTTCCCCGAGGAGCTCCCGCTGCCCATGGCGGAGGAGGGGTCCTTCTCGCCGGACGGCTCGAGGCTCGCCTACATGCCGCTGGCCCGCGCCTTTGATACGTGGAAACGCTACCGGGGAGGCCGGACCTCCAAGATATGGATCGCGCGGCTCTCCGATTCGAGCGTCGAAGAGATCCCGCGCGAAAACTCGAACGACTTCAATCCCATGTGGGTCGACCACCGGATCTTCTTCCTTTCGGACCGCGACGGCCCGGCGACGCTCTACAGCTACGACACAAAGACGAAGAAAGTGACCCGGGAGATCGTGAACGACGGGTACGACCTCAAATCCGCTTCCGCAGGGCCCGGCGCCGTCTGCTACGAGCAGTTCGGCGGCATATACCTCTATGACATCAGGTCGCGGAAGCCGAGGCGTGTGGGAATCACGCTCCAAGGCGACATGACCGAGGTGCGTCCCCGAATCGAAAAGGTTGCGAACCGGATCGAGGCGGCCATGATCTCTCCCACGGGAGCGGGGGGGGGGGGGGGGGGGGGGGGGGGGGG
>JACADW010000253.1 GCA_013388445.1 Acidobacteriota bacterium
CCTCCCCATGTCCGGCTTCGGGGTGCCAGACGATGTGTCAAAAACCACAAATTCACCTACCTGACCCCGCCGCTGGTGCGGCGGAACTCCGCTGTGACGATTCCCGCAATAACGAGCGTGCCGCCTACCCATTCCTTCACTGTAAGGCGGTCTCCCAGCATCACATAGGCGAAGACAGCGGCGAAAAACGGCTCCAGACTGAAAATGAGTGCGGTGCGATTCGGCGTCGTAAACCTCTGTGCCCAGGTTTGAGCGTAGAAGGCCACTCCGGTAGAGAGAACCCCCACTACTGCAACATACAGTGTAAAGGTCAGATCCCAGGCAAGAAAGGGGCTTTCCAGAAGCGGAAGGAGCAGAGTACAAAGGATCGCGCTGCCGGCCATCTGAAGAATGAGCAACTGCCTGAAATCACACATCGGCAGATACCTTCCCAGGCAGAGGATATGCAGCGCGAAGACGATGGCGCAAAGAAAAGTCAGCAGGTCTCCATATGAAAAGGCCAGCTCGAGCCGCTCAAGCGTCAGAAAACCGAGCCCCCCGGTGGCCAGCATCACACCCGCCAGGGTCTGCGGCCTCGGACGGCGCCCGAATAACACATATCCCAATACCGGCACAAGCAGTACGGACATGCTGGTGATAAAGGCCGATCTCGATGCGGTTGTCCCGCGCAATCCAAGCGTCTGGAAAACGAAGCCCCCTAGAAGCAGCACCGATAGTGTGACTCCGCGCCAGAAAGTGTCTCTCGGGATATTGAGAAGCGAACGCGGCATGCAGGCGATCGTGACCGCAGTCGCAATCCAGAAGCGCAGCGCAATGAATGTAATCGGGGAAGCCTGGGCAAGGCTCTTCTTCACGAGAGTGAACGAGCTCCCCCAGATAATCGTGATGAGGATGAGCGCTATGTCTGCCCGGAGGCCCTTGGAAATGCCCATGGCACGCGGCGATCTTATCACACCATGCCGCCCGGCACGCCGTTGGGAGGTGTAGAATCCTCTATCGAGAGCGGACTGGAGTTCGCAGGGGGGCAGAGGTCCGGCAGATCTCTCTGGCCCCGGAGACCCGCGGGTCGATGCGCGATCGCATTTTTGAGTTTCTGAAGACACAGAAGAAGCCTCAGGCCGCCGACACAATCCTGCGCGAAGCTCTCGGCGTCGATTCGCCCAACGCCGCCACCGCCGAAAAGGTACTCGAGGCCCTGGTGCACAGCGACCCGAGGTTCCTCAATATAGAAGGGTTTTGGTCCGCGACGGAGACAGTTTGCGGAAGTACGGATTCGGAGCTCGACCGTTTCGGCGTTGTCTTCCTCGAGCAGGCCGTCGGCGCATCCGCCACCGGCAGTGTCCGCGGCGCGGTCTTCGTGCCCGAGACAGGATTCCTGGCCCGGTTCGGAGCTGCCAGCGAACAGCCGGACCGTGTCGTCCTGCCCCGAATTCAGAAGGCCCTCCGTGACCGCCCGCTTGTTTGCTGGAGCCGTCGTGAGCTGCAGATCTGGAAGCGCCACCTCACGCGGCATCTTGAGTCTGAACCGAGAGGCGCCTCGGTGCCTCTGCGCGACCTTGCCGGAAGAGTTCTGGAACTGAAGACCCGCGATCTCAGTATAGAAAACCTTTCCGCCAGACTGGGCCTGCCGTCGCCCGAAGCAGATAACCCGGCGGCGATGGCTCGGCTCCTGGCCTCCTGCTGCCAGGCCCTGCTGGTCCGTGTCCCTGACGAGCATCGCCGCGACCGGTCAACCCTGCTGCACTGGATCGGGCAGGGGCATCGAAAAGTGGATTTCAGCAGGTTCGGCTTCGGCTCCGAATTCCTACGCAGGCTGCCGGAATCACCCGGCGTCTACATAATGAAGAACCGCGCCGAGAACATCATTTATGTCGGCAAATCGCGAAACCTGCGGCGTCGCGTCAGGTTTTACTTCACACCGGCCTCGCTCGAGGATCCGAAAGTGCGGCGCATTCATGAGCAGCTTCATTCGCTCGAGGTGGTGCCAACCCCCAATGAGATCGAAGCGCTCCTCCTGGAGACGCGTCTGATCCGGGACTTCCGGCCGAACATAAACCTCCAGGAAGAGGTGCACGAAACGCCGGAATCCTATGCAAGAGAATGGAATTGTGTCCTGCTCGTTCCCCGGTCCGACGCCAGGAGGGCGGACACCTACTTGCTGTGTGGCGGCGCTTTCGTGCACAAGGCGAGCGTCCTGCTTGGAGCGCCGGCCACATCGGGGCTGAGAGCCAGAATAAGGTCGATCTACTTCGAAAAAAGGGCACGGATGCGAAAAAGGCCCGAACCCTGGGAGGCAGAACTCGTCTCGCGCTGGCTCGCCGCGAACAGATACCGCACAAACCTGATCGACGTCCAGGAAGCAGGCACGTATGACAACCTCATCAGACTGCTGGACGACTATCTGAAAGACCCTGACCGGCTGGCAAACAAGGTGTATCGCCGGTAGGCCTGACTTTTCTTCCATCCCGGGAGTAAGGCGTCGGTGATTCGCCGAAGATGGCCCAGCCGGTTCTGGCGAGCTTCGCCGGAGTGCCGCGCTTCACCTTGCCGGGCAGACTCGCACGGCAGCACTCTGGACAGGTTCAAGGCAAGATTGGCGGTATCATCCGTGTGCGGCGGGAAGCTGGTGCCAGGATTCTTCGTTCGAGGGGCTCCGAATCCATCTCCCGAAACATCGGGTGCAATCAAGAGCCCGGGACCAATTTCCCCTTTCGACACCTGATCTTGCCAGGGCTGTGGTACGCGGGGAGAATACTCTTTACAGCCCCGCGGAACTTAAGCTAAGGTGAAATCAGGTTTAGTGTTTGTTCGGTAACTTCGCAGATTCCGGCCTAGCGGCAGCTCTCAACTGTGATCTGCAGCCTGTGGAGGAGGCGAACATGATTTCCACTACCCTCAGTCAGCTGAACCTTTGCAGCTTTCTCACCGCGTGCCTCCTCACGGTTCCGATGATCCTCGCTCAGGAGGAGCAGAAGACGTCTTTTTATGACGTAACGATGGGCAGCGGGGAGATCTACAAATACAGCGGACTCAGATTCCGGGGAGACTACGTCTCCTTCGAGTCTCCCTCAGGCGTGCTTGCCCTGGGACGCACGGAAGCCGGTGTTACCGTGGTGATACTGCTCGGCGGCGGAACGGTAACGATTGAGGCAGCAGACGCCGCCCAGGAAAAGTTCAGATCAGTGTTCGGAACCTATCCCCTGAAAACGGAGTTCACCACGCTCTATATGCGCCTGCACCCCAAGGAGTTCGAGGAGGTGTTCGGCCGGCAGACGTTGACGAAGGCTCCGGATGAGGCAGCAGCGGAAAAGGCCAAAGAGATCTTCGATCAGCGATTTCTGGCCTCCTATCACGCCGGACCGCGTGCCATCCTGCCGCCTTACAAGACGCGGGTGCTGGACTTTGAAACCGCTCAGTTCGGGCAGTTGACCAACGAGGAGGGTTACTGGGTCAGGCTTAACCGGATTACACCGTTCGCGCGGATCTACCCGCCCAACTTCGTGAACCCCAAGCAGAAATAGGATGCTTGACGCATCCCTCCCCGCATCCTTTCCGGCGGCGCGGCCCGGCATCTGCAGGCTATCTCCTGAGTATCTCCAGCGCCCTCGCGGGAACGGATATCCTCTGAAGCAACCCATCCCTGTCGACCCAGAGGTGAATCTCGAGCGCGCCGGTGTCCAACTGCAGCACACGGACCTCCCGCTTCTTGCCGCGCACCGCCAGGGTCTCACGCCTCAGCGGTCTCATTCTGAGGGCACCGGATTCCATTTCCTGGGGGATGACAACTTCAAATTCCTGCGCCTTCTCTCCTCCGCCCCGTTCGAAGAGCCGCGCCAGGAAGATGAAATGATGGTAGATATTGGAGTCGAGGACAGTGTATTTGTTCCCCACCAGAAGCCCACGCTTCTGCGGCTTGCCGCCGCCGACATACTGGAACATGGCCTGGTTGGGCGCGAAGCTGCCGGTCATCGTTCCGCGCGTCCCGTCGACATCACTCTTGAGGAGATAAGCGCGCGGTACATAGTTCCGGCCCATTTCCAGCCTGGTCTCCATTCGGACCTTCTGGCGTGATTCGGTCGGGTTGTGGAAATCGAGGATCGATGTGCTCACGCAGGAATCCGTGCTGTCTTGGATGACATAGGTCTCCGATCCGATCTCCTTGCCGTCCCAGAGAATGCTGAATTCCCCCTGTTCGACGGGAGGCTTGCCGCCTGTGCCGGCGAGGCGCACAGAACAGGTCAGTGCAGCTGTCAGCACCAGAGCTAACGAACCGGGATGTTTCAGGCAGCAGGCGGGCATGCGACCCGGTCGCGAAACAGACCCCCGGGTGTCCGTCGGGGAAGCGGCGTGCGCGTCCAACAGCCGTGCGGCTGGAGGCCCAGTCCCCTCGTTCTTGTGCAGAATGCGTGAGAGCCTGTCTGTGGTCTTCATCTTCTCCTCTAAAAGTATCCGACCCACCACTGACCAAAGCCAAAGGGCCTCGAATCCAGGCGCATCGTACTGCCGTCGATGGGTCGAGCCGGGCTCTGTTGCTGCGAATTGCGCAAACATCGACAAACAGGCGGCCACGGGAGCTTATCGGCCTGCGGCGGGCCGCGCATTCCTTCTGCCCGGTCTCGCAGGGTTGTGGACTGCGTACATCCGCGTCACAAGGTGCCCCGTTTCTGCAGTCCGGATTGGACCCGAATGATGGCTGAGGACGACCGCAGCGAGCCCATCGCTCCTTCTCGAGCAAGGACGCTTCGATTGCATGTAACTCGGACTGCGAGATGCAAGCCCAGAGCAGATCAGACTCCTTCGATCTCAGGCATTGGAGATCCGGGATCCCCCGGAGCCTTGCGCCACCTGGCGGGAGCAGGTCCGCGGACACCAGGTTTGACGCCTCTCTCCTTGAGGGCGCGCTGCCAGGCGGCAAGACGGCCGCCGGCTTTCCATGCATCCATCGCCGCCCGACCCGCGTTTTCGTCACCCTGCGACAGCATATATTCCACCCACGCCCAACGGACCGACGCAGGCCGGACGTCGACTTTGCCTCTCAGTCCAACCCGCAGGCGCGCGAGCTTCTCCTGCAGCGAAGGGATGGATTCAAATCGGGACCCGTCCAGCGGCGTGTTCCTCTTGGCCACGAACGGCGAAACAGCCAGGGAGAGCGCAACGATGGAACTCAGATCGAGGGCAAGATGCATCAGTTCCTCAATATCACCAACCGTTTCACCCGGCAGGCCGACAAGTTGATACAGTTTGAGGCGCTCGAGCTTGAACTGTCGTGCCAGTTGGGCCGCGCGAATCAGGTCTTTTTCGTCCGTCCTGCGCCCGACCATGTCCCGAAGTCGCTGCGAAGCACCGTCCGATGCTGTAGTCAGTGTCCTGTAACCGCCTCGGGCCAGGAGTCCCACCAGCTCCTCGTCCAGACGCTCCGCACGCAAGCTCGAGATCCCCACCTCCCGGCCGCCTTTCACAATCGCCCGCACCACTTCTTTGATGCCCGGGTGGTCGGTTACGGCGGCCCCGACCAGCCCGACCCGCCGGGCATCATCCGGAATATGTGAGAGAACAGTCTCGGGAGGAACCAGTCGCATGCCCCCGTTCGTGGTCCGCCGCATGACGCAGTAGGCGCAGCCCCGCGAGCAGCCGCGCTCAGGCTCGATGAGAAACATCGACGAGAGCACCGAGTCCCTGGTGATGATCTGCGAACGGGCAGGCAGCATCCGGTCCTCAGCTTTGCCGAGTGGCGGCAGGCACCCCGACAATCCAGGAACGTAGAATCCCGGGAGCCCGGCGAGATGTTCGAGCAGGGCCCTGCGCGGCATCGCCGCGGCAGCATCGAGGAATTCATGGATCAGCCCTTCGGCCTCGCCGAGGATGATGAGGTCGACGAATGGGGCCAGCGGAAGAGGATTGGCGTAGGTGAGCGGTCCGCCGGCGATCACAAGCGGGTACCTGCCGCTGCGCTCCTCACGTAACAGAGGGATCCCGCACAGATCCAGAATCTCAAATACGCCTGTGATCTCCAGTTCGTAGGAGATGGAGAAGGCAATGACCTCAAAATCACCGGGCAGTCGCTCCCCTTCGTAGGAGAAGAGCGGGCAGCGCGCGCTCCTGTAAGCTCCGACCGAATCCGGTAGAAACACGCGCTCAGCCGTCGCCCCCTGGTGCGCGTGAATCTCGCGGTAGACGGTCTGGAATCCCAGAGAACTCATCCCCACGGGATAGGGACTCGGGTAGCATAGAGCGATCCGGAGGCCGGCTTCCTTGCGGAGTGTGCCCCTTTCCTCGCTCAGCCGTTGCCGAACCTGCTTTCGAAGATGCCAGACGCCCGCTCTCAGGACTCCCCATTCCCACGGCTCACACGCCGCGCACAGCATATGGCCAGACAAGCCTGTGCAGCTGCAACTGCAAGCGGACATCCAGACCGCAACCCAGCACCCACCCCGCGAGTACGTCATAGGGCAGGCGGCCAAAGACGGGGGAAATAAGGACGGACCCAACGAGTGAAGGAAGTCCGAATTCGCGGATCCTGGCACAGGCCCAGTCGAAGTCCCCGCGGTCGCCTACGACGAACTTCACCTCGTCATTGCGCGTCAGATACCGGATATTCTCAAAATGATTATGCTCCGACATCCTGCTCGAGGGGCACTTGAGATCCATGATCTTATGAACCCGCAGATCGACATCCCTGAGCGAGATATGGCCACCGGTCTCCATGCAGACTTCATGGCCGCGCGCGAGCAGCCGCTCGAAAAGCTCATGCACGGCCGGTTGGAGCATGGGCTCGCCGCCGGTTACGAGCACCAGCTTCGATGGAAACGCGCTGATCTCGTCGAGCACCTGCGCGACGGTCACTTCACGTCCCTCGTGAAAGGCATAAGCCGTATCACACCAGGCGCAGCGCAAGTCGCAGCCCGTGAGGCGGACGATAGCGCACGGACGCCCTGCATGGCTCGACTCGCCCTGGATGCTGTAGTAGATCTCGTTGACTTTCAATGCAGTCGCTCATGCGCGGGACGTGCGCCGGAATAGACAATAATGGGCCCTGGCGAGGCGGGCCGCGGCCTCCTGTAACGCCGTCCAGTCATCCTTCGTGTCGGGGAGGTATCCATAAGCAGCCAGGCTGAGGATCGAACTTCTCGACGCCGTCTGGCAACCGGAGCCCGCCTGGCATCCTATTCTCGAAGCGGGGAATCGCAGGGGAATGGCTGCCCGGCGCGCAACCGCAATTATCTGTCCGGCCGTATTCGAATCACAATCACGGTGATGTTATCCGGGCCGCCTCTGGCGTTCGCCTCTCGCACGAGGTCATCGCCGAGCTGCTGCGGCGAGGCATCCGCATTCGACAGTTTTTGTCTGAGATCCTCGTCCGAAAGCACGTCGGTGAGGCCGTCCGAGCAGAGGAGAAAAGTGTCGCCCTCATGAGCCTCCCCGCATTCGATATCGACCTCGACATTCAGATGCGGCCCGATCGAGCGGGTGATCAGGTTCTTCTGCGGGTGGGACGACAGCTCGTCCTTTCCCAGCATCCCATTCTCGAACAGATGCCACACCAGTGAATGATCGCGCGTGAGCTGGTCCAGGACGCCTGCGCGCAGGAGATAAGCCCGGGAATCGCCGACATGTGCGATATGGTAGGTGCTGTCGGATAATGCAAGAGCCGTGAGTGTACTACCCATTCCGGACAGCTCTGGCTTATGACACTGGGCATCATAGATGCGGCTGTTCGCCGCCTGGGCCGCCCGGAGAAGAAGTTCGCCGAGGCTGCCGGCTACCGTTCGCTCGCCCGCAACGAACTGCTCAACCGCAGTTGCCGCCATTCGGCTCGCGATTTCACCGGCCGCATGTCCACCCATCCCGTCGGCGACCAGAAACAGCCGGTTGGCCAGATCGGCTGCATAGGAGTCTTCATTGGATGTCCGGACTCTGCCCTGGCTTGTGGATACACCGAAGTCAATCTGCAAGGTTCAGCCGCCCCCAGCGACACTGCGCTCTCCAGAAAGGACTTATAGCACGGACCCCCACCGGCATCAAGCGCAGCCAGCCGCGGCCAATGCCCGGCCATGGCATATCCGCCGCCTGATGAGGCGAGAGCGACCCCGCTTGGACCGCCATGCGGGGCGAATGTCGGCAATGGACCGCCTCCGGACCTGTGTGAGCTCGAGCACGATGCCACCTGTGCTATGATTCGGCTCGGGGACAGTATCGTATGCGTCTTGGCCGCATGGGATTGGGACACGCGCGGATAGTGGGGTTCCTGCTTCTGGCCGCAATGTGGGGCCCGGACGCATGGGCGGGGGTGTCCCGCTTGATCCAGGAACGGTATCGGAGGGACTACGGCAGCAAGGCCCTGTTCCTTCGCCTGCCGGTTTTCGCGGAGAGGAAGACCATCCTGATCACAGGCCAGGAGTTCCGCAGTGAGGCCGACCCCGCCGGAACCGCGCGCTTCAAGGTCGGGGATCAGATCCGCGTCACGGCGATCGACTTCGCCGGCTACGAGATAAGGTTCAGGATTTCGGCAATCAGCGGTGTCGGCGCCGCGGAGATCGTATACAGATTCGATGCCGAGCTCCAAGAGGACTTCCCGAACAGCGAGGTCTTCGACCGGGCCGTTCAGGCCACCTTTACCGAGGGGCTGAAATACGCGGACATTGAGGACGCGAAGCGGGGCTATGTAGAGGATTCTTTCGAACGATTCGTGCGAGAAACGGCCGCACTGACCAGCTCAACGCGCGAGGCGATACTCAAGAATACCGCCACCCGCCTTCCCGCCTATCAGGACGCACTTCGCGACATCGAAAACCTCAAGCGCAGGAACCAGGATCTTGCGGACCAGCTCGCGCAGAGCCGTTCTGAAGCGCGGAGACTGGAAAACGAACTCAAGACCCAGCAGTCAGAAGCGGGCAGGCTGCGGAGCGCAAACGCGTCGCTTCAGGAGAAGATCGACGCGTCTTCTCTGGAACTGCGCCGCCTGGGTGAGGAAGCGCGGAGCGCGCGCGGTGTCACGCAGGGATACCAGCGGGAGCTCTCCAACCTGCAGCAATCTCTGAACATTAAAGTCGATGCGAGCAGGGATCTAGGTTCCCAGATCGGCGAGCTTGCTCAGGCGATGCGGAAAATCCAGCGTGAGAACGCCAGCCTCTCTTCGCAGAATAGCGCGCTCACCACTAACGTTGCCGGCCTCCAAGCTGCCAGCGCCAAGCTGGCGAAGAAGGTCGAGGACCTGGAAGCCTCGAACCGACAGAAGGACGAGACGATCGCCATACTGACTTCCAAGGAGGACTCGCTGGCGAGGCAGTACATTGAATTGAAAGAGGTGAAGGAAAAGCTCGAGAGCGTGACCCGCTCCATCGGCAGCCTGCGGACACAAACCAAGGAGGAGAAGTCCGCCGGAGGATTCCGGTCCGGCACGATCAGTGTCCTTCTGAGCAATATTCTGCTGGGATCCGTGGCGTACAGGCTGCCGGAGCGGCTGAGCCACAATCAGGAGACAGCAGCGGAAGCCGCTTTTGTGGCGGAATCGATCGACTCCGTCCGTCTGTCGCCCGAGCAGCGAGAGATCCTCAAGTCCTTCGGCGACAAGCTAAGGATAGAGGCACAGCTGTCTCCCTCGATCCCGGCTCTGAACGTCAAGCCCGAGGGATCCGACGCACCTCAGGAGGCTGGAGAGCGGGAACGCCTCAGCTGGCGCTGGAGGGTTCTCAACACCGGCACCTCCGATGCGCGGCTCCTCCTGTCGATAAGGCTGGTAAACCGCAACTCCGACCGCATCCCCCTTCTACGCCACGAACTGCCGGTCAGTTCCGCTAATATCGTCCGTCAGATCAGAGAAAGTCTCCAATGGATCCCGCTGGCTGTAGGGACGTTGATTGGCTTTGTCCTCTTCGCGGTGGTCGGGGTTTTCCGGAGATTCGCGGGCCGCGCTCCCTCCACGAGCGTCCCACGCCACAGCGGCCCGAAGCAGCTATAGCCCGCCACAGGAAGGGCCGGCGGCTCGGCCCGGTCGCTGAGTCAGCAGAGCCGCGCTGCGGTATTGTGCGCCTCAGGAGATGGTCTTTTCAGGGAGCCCTCCCGCTTGTCCGGCGGCCGGATAGCGGAGGATCAGTCGGCAACCGACGTGTGGCGTGCGGCAAGCCGGCGCGCGATGTCGCCGTCACCGCTGTTGAGGAAGCGGAAGTTGTACTTCTTGTTGTTCTGAGTGCGAACCGTGAGCTCGTCGCCGACGATGGAGAACGTGCGGAGGTTGCCGTACTCTTCGAAAAAGCTGTGGTCTGTTTCGGAGGTTCTGAATTCGATTCCGCGATCCAAGACCCGCAGCGTCCCCCTGCAACTCGAGAAAACGTGCTTGTGCTCGACAGGAAAGGGGGTCTTCTGCAGTGATTCCAGCTGCAGTCGCTTCTGCAGGTCCTGAATCATGGCCTGCAACCGCTCCGGGGTGTATTTCTCGATTCCCCCAAGTTCTTTGGCCCTGCGCAGGTGCTCCTCGGCTCTGCCCATGTCGTTTCGGTGCTGGTCGTAGAGTATCCCCAGCGTGACATGCGCCAGGACGTGCTTCGGGTTCAAGGCCAGCGCCTTTTCATAGTTCAGTATGGCCGTGTCGAGCTGCTTCTGCTCCAGGTAGCAGGCGCCGATGTAAAAGTAGGCCTCATCACTTTCAGGTTCATACTTGAGGTACTCCTGCCACTCACTGACAGCGCGCTGGTAAGCGCCCGACCTGTAAGAGCTCAGCGCCGACTGGCGCAGATTGGCGACCCGCTGCCGGGCCTGCTGCTCGTCCTGCTGCGCCTTCTGCGCCAGCTGCATCTCAGTCTGAGTGAGCTCCTGCAGCTTTGCCTCGATCATGGCAAGGCGCGCCTTGGCATAGACATCCTCGGGGAAGTACTGCAGGACTGTCCGGAAATCGTTACGGGCACCACGCCAGTCGCCTGATGCTACCTTGTTGTCGCCCCTGTTCTGGAGTGTTTCCTTCAAGCGCAACATCCCGCCGCGGGCGTAGGCGCTCCTCTTGTCGAGTCGTTGAATGTTGCGCAGGGCCTCCAGGGCGTTGTCCTTCTCCGGAGGAACCAGGGTCCCGTCCTTTAATGCGGCCTCCGCCTTCTCCCTCCATTCCTGCAGCTGTTTTTCGCGGTCCTTAGAGCTGGCCTCGACCCTCGCGGCCAGCTCCGACAGGCGCTCGTTGATGGAGGTGTCACCTGGAAAGATCAGGGCCAAGTTCTTGTACTGCTTCTCCGCCTCCAGCCAGTCCTCCCGGGCATAGGCTACGTCGGCGGCCCGGCGTATCTCATCTGCCAGTTTGGATTTTGCCTCGAGGGCGTAAGCATTGGCCGGGTCAACCTCCAGGATCTTGTTGGCAAAATAGAGGAGGTTGTAATCATCTGGCGGTGGGAGGAGAATGTTCTCCTTGAGCGCGCTGTCCAGCTTCTTCCGCCAGTCCTCGATCATCGCCAGCTGTTCGTTGGTGAGCTGCGCCACCAGTGGCTCAAGCGTCAGGTGCAGGGATTCGGTCGAATAGGCCGCCACCTGCACGCCCTGCGCCACCTCCCGATATCCCTCCTTGGTCACTTTCACCTGGTATCCGTCGGCGCGCAGATCCGACAGCGTCAGAGGCGAGATGCCGCGTTGCTCCCCGTTGACGAACACCGTTGCGCCCGGCGGCGTCGTCTTCACGACCAGGCTCCCGTACTTCGGCCGGAGATATTGATAGAAGAAAAACGCGGTGAATGCGAGCACGCCCGCCATGACCAGAATACCCAGGCTCAGAACGAGCGTCCTGACGCTCACAGAGGCTTCCCCCGGAGGTAGTTCATACTCCCCTCGCTCAGGAACCCGGGCGGGCTCATCGTGATCGGGCTCAAGCTGCACGCCGTCCACCGGGCAGTACTGGAACGGGTCGGGATAGGAGTTGTTGCAGTTGGGACACTTTTTCATGAGTACCATGGATAGCATACCGCAATTCAGATCGTGAGAGAATTCAGCTCCTCCGCAAGCCGCCGGCTGGCGCTTGACTGCAGCAAAGGGATAGGGTAGTTTAGCCCGCCGCGGCCCAGGCCCGCCGTGGTTTGGGAGCAAGCAGCGTGAAGCCGGCAAGAAACGTCCTGATCGGCATTACCGGGGGCACGGGATCAGGAAAGACCACAATCGCCCGGGAGGTGTGCCGAACCCTCGGGTCTGAGACGGCGGTCCTCCTCGAGCAGGATTCCTATTACCTTGACCTCGAACACCTTCCGTTTGAGCAGCGGTCGCTGGCGAACTTCGATCACCCGTCCGCGTTCGACTGGGGCCTCCTTGTCGAGCAGGTTTCCGACTTGCTCGCCGGCCGAGCCATTCTCAGACTGGTCTACGACTTCCACAGTCACCTGCGCACACGCGAGACAGTCAGGGTTGAGCCCCGGCGCGTCACGGTTCTTGAGGGAATTCTTATCCTCGGGAACGAGGCGTTGCGCAATTTGATGGACTTGAGGGTTTATGTCGCCACAGACGCCGACATCCGCCTCCTGAGACGCATCCAGCGCGATATCCGTGAGAGGGGCAGGACGCTCGAGTCCGTTGCCGAGCAGTACCTGACCACCGTGCGGCCCATGCACGCCCGGTTCGTCGAGCCCTCAAGAGAGTATGCTGACATCGTCATTCCTGAGGGGGGACACAACCGCCGAGCCATCGCGAGCCTCGTGGCCGGAATACGCGCCTTGCTCTGATCAGGCAGACTGAGGCCTGGGGCACACGCCCGGCACTGCCGCCCGGGTCCGGAGCAAAGATTCAGCCAAAACGGGCGCGCGGGATGAACTCGCCGGAACCTGGACGGCCCATGACCTTCCCTTCCCGCGAGATGACGCGCCCCCGCAGCAGTACCAGCCAGGGTGCCCCTCGGACCTTGATCCCCTCGAAGGCGCAGAAGTCCGAGCGCGACAGCGATATCGATCTCGAAAGCACTTGCTCAGCCCTGGGATCGAAAATGACCATATCCGCGTCGCTGCCGACGGCGATGGTTCCCTTGCGCGGGAAGAGCCCAAAAAGCCTGGCCGGCGTCGTGGCAACCATATCGACGTAACGATTGACGCTCATCCTCCCCGTCGTCACTCCTGCGGAGTGGAACAGGGACAGCCGCTCCTGGATGCCGGGAAGGCCCGGCGGAGCCAGGCTGAAGTTGTCTTTGCCGGCGTCCTTTTGCCCAGCCAGGTTGAATGCGGCGTGGTCGCTGGCAACGACCTGGATATCCCCGGACGTCACTCCTTTCCAGAGCACGTCCTGGTGCCAGGACGGACGCAGCGGAGGCGTGCAGTAGAATCTGATCCCGTCCGTTTCCTCATAGCGCTCGCTCCCGAGTACAAGGTAGTGTGGGCAAGTCTCGGCATACACCGGCTGTCCGCGATCCCGCGCCGCCTTTACCTTCTCCAGGGCGTGCGCTGACGACAGGCCTGTCAGATAGAGAGGGACTTTCCCAAGATCCGCGAGCGCGATCATGCGGCCTGTTGCCTCTCCCTCGAGTTCCGGGGGACGCACCGCATTCAGATATCTCGTTGCCGTCCTGGCCTCCGCGGCCGTGCGCCGCAGCAGCAGTTCGATGATCTCACCGTTCTCGGCGTGCACGCAGGCTATCGCTCCGGCCGCGGCGGCCCGCTGAAGAAACTCCAGCACCGCCGCATCGGAAAAGCGCCTTTCAGACGGCACGTCGAGCG
>JACADW010000224.1 GCA_013388445.1 Acidobacteriota bacterium
AGACCAGGGTCTCAAGATGTCTGAAGCGGCCAGGAATACGCTCCACGCAGTGGGGAATGGAGGTCATCGACACTTCAAATGACGAGGTGCTGCTCTCCTTGAATCCGGACAAGCCGTTCACTCCGGGTTCTGTGGCAAAAGTGCTTACCACAGCCGCGGCGCTGGAGAAGCTCGGGCCGGATTTCAGATTCCGGACGGGCGTCTACACCAGCGGCACTCTGCTCCCGGACGGCACTCTCAGCGGAGACCTGTACCTGGTCGGGCGCGGAGATCCGCATCTGAGCGCAACGTCTTCGGATCCGTCGGAGAAATCCGCGTTCCGGGAACTCGCCGAGAAGCTCTCCGCTCTCGGCATCAGGCGCGTTCAGGGTCAGATCATAGGCGACGACAGCTATTTCGACGCGTCGGGCGACGGCTCGGGCTGGACCTCCCGCGAATTGAAAGCTCGCTACGGCGCACCTATCTCGGCGCTCAGCATCAACAACAATCTCCTCTCCGTAAACGCCTGGCCGGGCAAGCTGAAGCAGTCTGTCGCTGTCGGCCTTGAACCAAGGTCGTCGTGTTTCAGAATCCGCAACCTTGCAGTGACGGGGAGCCGGCGCTCTCGACGTTCCATCCATGCCCGCCTCATCTCCGGGACTCGCACGATCGTGGTCTCAGGCGTGTTGCCCGCCGGGCAGAGCTACAGCCGGCACCTGCCGCTGGACCAACCTGCCGTAGCCGCGGCGGGGGTCCTGATGGATGAATTGCGGCGGGAGGGGATTGCAGTGGACGGCGGAGTGGGCGCGGTCCACAGCAACGAGGTGGCCCGGTCCCGGCGCGAGGAGCTACGATTGCTGGCCGAGCACCAGTCATTGCCACTGATCCATGCCCTTGAAACCATCAACAAGGACAGCCAGAATCTCCACGCGGAAATGCTGCTGAGAACGCTGGGCGCGGAAGTCGGGTCGGCGGGGACCGACGAGGCAGGACTCCAGGTCGTGAACAGGTTTCTTCTCGAAGCCGGGATCGAGAGCCGGCAGGTGAGTCTGAGCGACGGTTGCGGGCTGTCAAGGGAGAACCTCCTGACGCCGCGCTTCCAGACTTCGCTCCTCAAGTACCTGTCCACTCAGCCGTACTTCGGGCTTTTCCTGAACACCCTCGCCGTCAGCGGGACCGACGGCACACTCAAACACCGCATGGTGACGGGACCGGCCAGGGGCGTTGTGTACGCGAAGACAGGCACTCTGAACGGCGTGTCCACGCTCTCCGGTTACATGACAACCGCCTCCGGGCGGCAGCTGATATTCAGCATCTTCGCAAACAACGCCCGCGCCTCCATGAAGCGGATACGCAGGACAATAGACGAGATCTGCTCGCTTTTAGTCAACCTCTACTGATGGCTCTTCGCGTTCTGTTTTTCGCCTCCCTCGCCGACATCACCGGGACAAGCGAGGTCGAGCTGGAGGCATCGCCGAATGTCACGATCGGGGCCGTATTCGCGACGCTAGCCGCCCGGTTCCCTCTTCTCGAGCCCCACCGGAAGTCGATCCTCTTTGCGCGCAATTCCAGGTACGCGACGCCGGACACGCCGGTGCAGGATGGAGACGAGATCGCGTTCCTGCCGCCGGTCAGCGGAGGCTGAGATGGTCCAGTTGGTGCGCGAGAGAATCGACGCCAAAGGACTTCGGGAACGCATCGCCCGGCCCGAAGACGGCGCGGTCGTCCTCTTCGAGGGGACGGTGCGCAACCATTCCGGGGGCAGGACCGTTAAGCATCTCGAGTATCACGCCTACGAAAGCATGGCGCTGCAGCAGCTCGAAGAGGTACGGGAGGAGGCACTGCGAACCCACGCCATCCGTGATATCGGGATCATCCACCGTCTCGGGACAGTCCATCCGGGCGAGTGCAGCATGGCGATTGTCGCTGTGGCTTCGCACCGTGCAGCCGCTTTTGAGGCGTGCCGTTTTGCAGTAGACAGGATCAAGAGCGCCGTACCGATCTGGAAAAAGGAGTTCTACGAGAACGGAGCGGTTTGGGTGGAGGGGGATACGATGGGATTATAGGAAGGGGGGCGGGACTCAGAACAGGGAAAGGTGAATTCAGAATCCGGAATTCGGAATAGGCTTGCCACAATGCTGCCGCATCCTACGTTCTGAATTCCGTATTCTGAGTTATTCACATTCCTGGCCTCTGCCTCCTGTCAGTCGTTCGCCTTTGTGTCTTGGCCTCACAGTTCGTGCCGATGCTCGAGGGCCTTGGCCATGGTCACCTCATCGGCAAACTCCAGGTCGCTTCCCATCGGAAGACCGAGCGCGATGCGGCTCACCTTCACTCCGGTCGGCTTCAGCAGTCTGGCGAGATAGATAGCCGTCGCTTCACCCTCCACATTCGGATTCATGGCGAGGATCACTTCCTGGACGCTGCCGCTCCGCAATCGCTCCAGCAGGTTGGCGATCTTGAGGTCTTCCGGGCCGATTCCGTTGATGGGAGACAGCACCCCGTGCAGGACGTGATACTGGCCGCGAAAATCCCGCGTACGCTCGATTGAGAGTATGTCGTGAGGTTCCTCCACGACGCAGATCGTCTCGGCGGTACGATTTGGCGCCGAGCAGAACTGACAGGGATCCTTATCGGAAAAGTTGTTGCACACCGAGCAGTAACGGATCCGGTCCTTGACATCCAGAATTGCGCGGCTGAGCTGTTCAGCGTCTTCCCGGGGGCGACGCAGAAGACTGTAAGTGAGCCGCTGGGCTGTCTTCGCGCCTATGCCAGGCAGTTTTCGGAACTCCTCGATCAGTCTCTCGATGGGCTCGGCGTAGTCACTCATTGCTCGATCTCTTCCGCCTTTACCGGCCCTGGGAACAACTCGAGGAAGGACTGGATCACCGGCTCTCTCCGCGCGCGTTCGAGCACGTCAGGTTTGAGGTTCTGCGGCTCTTGACCGGCGTTGTCCCGAGCGGCAGCCACAACACCCTCATTGCGCGAGACGAGCTTCACCGCGACATTCCGGCCAAGGACTTCCGCGGCAGCGCCGGCAATTAACGGAAGGTTCTCCCGGATCTGTCGCCTGAAGAACTCGTTTACCGGACCGACATCCAGCAAGAGCGCATCCGCCTGGAGTTCGGCGCCGGGGAGTTCCTGGAGGATCGATTCCAGGGACTCCTTCTTCACGTGAGCGGAGATCCTCAGGATCAGCTCCGTGGGATCGCGAACACCTTCGGGAAGTGCCACAGCCCCCGCAGGAGCCGCGGGCGACGCCGGAGGCTCGACGTGAGGCGCAGGGGGCGGAGCAGGCGTATGGGCAGTTTCGGAGCTCACGGATGGCCCCACTGCGGCGGGCGGCGGCTGCGCTGCCGTTACAGCCTGCCGGCGCGGTTGCAGGCCAGGCGGTCCGGCCCTCGCTTGGGGCGGAACAGGTCTGGGAACCGGCTCGCCGCGAGCGAGGTCGGCAAACTCGGCGATCAGCTCCTCCAGCGGACGCAAGCGGGCGAGCTGGGCCATCTCGATCAGCCCCATCTCGAGCTGGAAGCGGGGCTGGGTGGCATGCCGCAGGTCGGATTCGATCCTCAGGCAGGCGTCAAACTGCCGGAGCAGATCCTCCCGGCTGAAAAGATCCGCCTGGGACCGGAGATCGGGGATTGTGCTCTCCGGGACGCCCAGGAGCCCGGTGTCAGAAACGCCGGCTTTGACGACCATGAGGTTGCGGACATGGTTGAGCAGGCGACGGCAGAAGTTCTGGAGGTCCTGCCCGATCTCGACCTGCGATCCCACGATCTTCAGAATCGCGTCCACATCTCCGGCTGAGATCGCACGCACAGTCTCTCCGAGGACCCTGGGCTCGACCAGGCCGAGGAGCATGGCCACATCCTCATCCCGGACCGTGTCGCCACTGAAGGCGATCACCTGGTCAAGCGCCGACATGGCGTCGCGCATGCTTCCCCCGCTGGCATAGACGACCTGCTCTAGGGCTGCGTCGCTGATCTGTATTTTCTCCGCCTTCGCGATCTCTTTCAGGCGGTTCAGGATCAGAGGGTAGTGGATCAGCCTGAAGTTGTACTGCTGGCAGCGCGAGAGGATGGTGGCAGGAATCTTGTGATACTCCGTCGTCGCGAGGATGAAGACCACGCGCGGGGGAGGCTCTTCAAGAGTTTTGAGGAGTGCGTTGAAGGACGCGGTGCTCAACATGTGAGCTTCGTCGATGATGAAGATCTTGTTTCGGTCCCGGGCGGGGTTGTAGCGGACCTGATCGATCAGATCACGCGTCTGGTCCACAAGCCCGTGGGAGGCCGCGTCGATCTCGAGGACGTCCATGCAGTTGCCGGCTGCGATCTCCAGGCACGCGGGGCACTCGCCGCATGGCTCTCCCGGCCGGCCCTTGTGGCAGTTCAGGGCCTTGGCCAGGATGCGCGCCGTGGTGGTCTTGCCGCTGCCGCGAGGGCCCGCGA
>JACADW010000355.1 GCA_013388445.1 Acidobacteriota bacterium
CTGGTGCCTTCGAGTGAACCGTTCTTATCTGCGCTGGGCAGAGCTTACCTAGCCTATCGCAACTTGATGATAGAAACCAATCATATCGACTTCGCCCACCAGCAGAAGTTTTTTCTCGATTTACTCCAAACGCCCAACATTGGGAGCCGTATCATTCAAGAAATTAAATATGTATTGGTGGATGAATATCAGGACACCAATTACATCCAGGAGCAACTCCTTTTACGCCTGACTGAACACACCGGCAACCTGTGTGTTGTGGGCGATGAGGACCAAAGCTTGTATCGATTTCGAGGAGCCACTGTTCGCAATATCCTGGAATTTCCCAGCCATTTCCCCGAATGCAAAGTCGTAAAACTCACCACCAACTATCGGTCACATGAAAAAATTATCCAAAAGTATGACCGTTGGATGGCATCAGCAGATTGGACCAACCCGAACGGTCTATCCTTTCGATATGACAAACAAATCACGCCAGACCCGGAAGCCGAATTTCCTGAGTATCCTGCCATATTCTGTATCTGGGGAAACGGGAAAGGGGATGAAGCCAGGCGATTTGCCGATATGGTCGCCTTCCTGAAGCAGAATAACATCATCGAAGATTACAGCCAAGTCGCTCTGCTTTTGCACAGTGTAAGGTCAGAACATAGCGACCCCTACATTCAAGCCCTCTGGGAGAAGAACAAGATACCTGCCTACTGTCCAAGAGCGCGGGCTTACTTTGAGTATGAAGAAGTCCGTATAATGGTGGGCGCTTTAGCCGTTATCTTGGGATATTACGGCAATCAACGCGGCAGACTTGAGGGCAATAGCCTGCAGAGCTTGGCTCACTATGTGGACAACTGTATTGCCAGTCTTGGCAGCCAGTATTCAGACCCACATCCTTTGGCCAAGGTTGTGCAGAAATTGGTTATCGAAGTAGAAGGGCTTCAGGAGGGGGAAACCTTAGACCGCCGGTTGGCAGATTATTTCTATCAATTGCTGGCAGTCGCGCCTTTTTCCAAGTACGTAAAAGAGGAGAATAGCGCTCGGAGGCTAGCCATTTTTTCTGAGCTCTTGAACGTATTTCAGTCTTATTATCATTACACCGTTATCACGTATCAAAATCGTATCCCGCTCAGGATTCAGTTTTTCAACAGCTTCATTCGATTGCTTTACGATGGCGGGATAAACGATTACGAAGACCCTGACCAGCCGTTTCCCAAAGGGTATGTCCAGGTGATGACCATTCACCAGGCCAAGGGGCTAGAGTTCCCGGTGGTGGTGGTTGGTTCATTGGATAAGCAATTGTCAAGCCCCAAGCAGGTGGATAGAGATTTAAGTCCCTATTACTCCCGACCGCCATTTGAGCCTGAGAACCGCATTACGATGTTCGACAGGATGCGCTTGCATTATGTGGCGTTTTCTCGTCCACAGAAAGTCTTGGTTTTGACCTGTGGAGATACACCCAAATCATACTTTCACCCGATATGGCAAGGTTTGCCGCAGTGGCCGTATGTGGAAAAAGACCTGTTGGCTGCCCAACACTTTATATTCAAAGACAGGGTGCCAGTTAAGAAACGCTACAGTTTTACCGGCGATTTGCGTATCTATGAGACCTGCCCCAGGCAGTATCAGTTCTTTAGGCACTACGATTTCACGCCCTCCCGTTCGGCGGTGATATTCTTCGGACTGTTGGTTCATCAAACGATAGAGGATATCCATCGGATTGTACTCGACGGCGGTTTGGAAACATTGACCGAGGCGCGAGTGGTGGAGATATTCAACCGCACCTTTGATGTCCTTTTACTATCTGATGTACGACCGCCCGGCCCCGAAGCCAGAGAAGCCGCCTTGCGACAAGTGTTGAATTATTTCAGGCAGAACCGGGCTGAAATGGAGCGAATCATTGAAACTGAAGTGGATGTTTCTTTGGAGAAAGAAGACTACATTCTTACGGGCAAGGTGGACCTGCTAATCGGTGGGGATGGCAAGTTGGAGTTATTGGATTTCAAGACCCAGCCTAAACCGGACGACCCTAAACTTTATGATGTATACGAACAACAGCTATGCACCTACGGTCATATCCTTGAAACGCGCTATGGGAAACGCCCAGAGCGATTGTTGGTTTATTGGACAGCCGAAGAGCGCAAGCAAGATGCCATCACGGTTTTCCCTTACCGGACCGAAAAAGTGGCTAAAGCAGCGGAACATTTCGACCAGGTGGTCAAGAAAATTCAACAGGGAGAGTTTTCAATACTTGCTCCCCCTGAGAGAAAGATTTGTAAAAACTGTGATATTCGAAACCTATGTTGGAATGAAGGCGTGATTGAGCCCTTCGTCATCGAGGAGGTCTAAATGGCTAAGATTGAAGTGAACAAAGTCGAATTGGTTTGGCCGGGTAAGTATAACGAAGATGGCACATTGAAAGAGGTTCCCCGAGTCAATTTGCCTTTTCAGGTAATTGAACGTGTAAATGAAAGTAGAGCAACGCGAGAAGCCAAGAAGCGGCCAAGCCAATTGAGCCTGTTCGATGTTTGGGAGGGAAAAGAAGGGGAGACATTTGAGGAGGGATGGCGAAACAAGCTTATTTGGGGAGATAATTTACTTGTAATGGGTTCTCTGTTAAGCAAATTTGCAGGCCAAATAGACTTAATATATATAGACCCACCCTTTGCTACTGGGGCTGATTTTTCATTCAAAACAGAAATAGGGGATGAAATTATTACCAAGGAACAGTCAATAATCGAAGAAAAGGCATATCGAGATACTTGGGGTAGAGGAACGAATTCCTACTTACAGATGATGCGCAATAGGCTTATCTTGATGAGAGACTTACTCTCGCCAATAGGTAGCATTTATATTCATTTGGCACATCATGTTGGTCAATACATGAAAGTCTTATTAGACGAGATATTTGGTGAAAACTGCTTCCAGAATGAAATTATCTGGTTTTACAAAACCGGTGGTGCTACAAAAGAGAGATTTGCCAGAAAACATGACAATATATTCTTTTATTCCAAATCTCCCAACTCCTGGAAATTTGTGCCACAAAAAGAACGTTCGTACATGATGCATCAGTATGGATTTAAGAAAAGTGACTTCCAAATTGATGAAGATACTGGATTGCAATATAGTATGGTTTATGTTAGAGATGTATGGGATATCCCATCTGTTGGCTCAGCTACGTTTGAAAGAGTGGGATATGATACTCAAAAACCTGAAGCCCTTCTAGAGCGTATTATTCTTTCTTCGTCCAATGAAGGCGACTTAGTAGCCGATTTTTTTTGCGGCTCTGGAACTACTCTAGCGGTTGCTGAACGATTAGGGCGTCGATGGATAGGTTGTGATTTGAGTCGATACGCCATACATACCACCCGAAAGCGGTTATTAGACATTCCTGCTTGTAAAGCTTTTGAAATTTTAAATTTGGGTAAGTATGAGCGCCAATACTGGCAAAGCGTTACTTTCCCCAAAAGGGGTGAACCAGACCAACAAATCATATTTCAATACTTATCCTTCATCCTCAAGTTATATGGGGCGCAACCTATTTCAGGAACTCAACATTTGCATGGTAATAGAGGTAATGCTCTAATTCATATCGGTGCAGTTGATGCCCCAGTAACTATTGACGAAGTTAACGCTACTTTAGAAGAATGCTTGGCATTAAAACATAATGAACTTCATATTCTCGGATGGGAATGGGAAATGGGTCTAAATGATTTAATGGTAAGCGAGGCTAAACGTCAAGGTGTCAAACTGCTCTTGTTACAAATCCCCCGCGAATTAATGGAGCAACAAGCTGTTGACAGGGGCGACATCCATTTCTTTGAACTAGCTTACTTAGAAGTTGATATTAGCAAAAAAGGATTGGAAGCTCAAGTTACATTAGTTGATTTTGTTATCCCGAACACAGAACTTATCCCCGAAGATGTCCGGGAGAAAGTCCAGAAATGGTCGGACTATATCGACTACTGGGCCGTAGACTGGGATTTCCAGGAAGACACTTTTATTCATGGCTGGGTCGCTTATCGCACTCGTCAAGAAAGAAAGCTGCCACTGAAATCAGATAAGCATACTTACGATAAGCCTGGAAAATATACCATTGTCGTCAAGGTCATTGATATTTTCGGCAACGACACCACCCAGGCGTTCGAGGTCGAGGTAAAGTAACTATGCCCAAGTCAATCGTAAAATATGACAAGGATTTACCGGAAGTACCGGAACATGACCCCTTCCTTCCTCCTACATCTTACCTCGTCAAAGACGAGAGCGCGGAAGAAGGATATCGTCTTGAGGAGGGACGCCGCCCAAGTCAGTTACTGCTTGTAAATCGCCTACGCGCTGCTGTCGACCGTTGGCGGGCAAGTCAATACGAAGGCGCTTCTCAGGTGACCCAACGCCTGTTTTCGTATTGGTTTGATGAAGAGCACTTGGTTGGCGATGATGTATTCAGGTTTTACTTCGCACAGCGGGAGGCGTTAGAAACGCTAGCGTATTTGGTCGAGATTGAAGGTTGTAAAGATATTGCTCAACTCATCAAAACCTACGGTGAAATATTTTATCCCCAGGGGTCTCAACGCAGCCTGTTGGATGGCATCAAAATTCAGACACTTACGGACGGAACTAGACAGGTAGAAAGATATATCCCTGAGCAGGGAGCGAATAGCGTTCAGGCATTACCAGATGAAAAGATGCAACGCTATGCGTTCAAAATGGCAACCGGCTCTGGCAAAACCATCGTAATGGCTATGGCAATAGTGTGGTCGCATTTCCATAAGAGGTTAGTCCCAAACTCCCCGCTTTCATCGAATTTTCTAATCATCGCTCCAAACGTCATTGTGTATCAACGGCTTGAAAAGGATTTTGCCTCCAATAAAATCTTCCACGAGTTGCCGTTGATTCCACCGGAATGGACATGGAACCAGAAAGTAATTCTACGGGGAGAAAGCACTGAACCGGACCCGAGCGGAAATTTATTTCTCACCAATATCCAGCAAATATACGAATCGAGGGATGAAGCCTGGACACCAGCCAATGCAATTGAGGCTTTACTTGGTCGTAAGCCCGTCAAAGATTTGGCATCGCACCAAAGGTCAATGCTGGAGCGCATCAAAGACTTGAAAGATTTGGTGGTTATCAATGATGAGGCTCATCACGTTCATGATGAGGAACTCGAATGGCACAAAACCATATTGGGTATTGACCGCGCTTTACCAAAAGGTTTGAGTCTGTGGCTTGATTTCACTGCTACGCCAAAGGACCAAAATGGTGCATATTATCCCTGGATAATTGTGGATTATCCATTAGCACAGGCAGTCGAGGACCGCATTGTCAAAGCGCCGCTGATTGTCCATAGAGTTGATAAAGACGACCCTGATAAAGTAACGCAGCATACCGTTATTGAAAAATTCGGAAGTTGGATTGTTGCAGCAGTCGCCAGATTGCGCGAACACGAAAACGCGTTCAAGTCGTTTCGCTTGAAACCTGTCCTTTTTATTATGGCCGAGAAAAGCGTCTATGCGGATGTCATCGGCAAATGGTTAATTGAAACCCCTGAGTTCGGCTTTACCGAAAAAGAAGTCCTCATTATTCACACAGACAGTGAAGGTGAAATCACCAAAGCCGACCTTGAGAAAGCCCGTGAGGCAGCTAGGGACATTGACTTACCCAAGAATAAAATCAAGGTCATTGTTAGTGTAATGATGCTTCGCGAAGGCTGGGACGTAAGAAACGTAACGGTCGTGTTGGGACTCCGTCCCTTCTCAGCTGAGGCGAATATTTTGCCCGAGCAAGCAGTGGGTCGGGGCCTCAGACTGATGCTGGGGATAAGCCCAGACCAAACCCAGACTCTCGAAGTGATTGGAACCAGGAAATTTGAGGAGTTTGTCCGCGAACTCGAAAAAGAAGGCGTTGGCATTGAAACTGTCAATAATGCACCCCCTGAACCTATCACAATTTCTCCCATCGAAGATAAGAAAACGTTCGATATTGTTATCCCCATTACTGAGCCCGTCCTCTCTAGACAAGTAACAAAGATTGCGGAGCTTGACCCAAGTAAACTTAGCCCTGTCTTCGACCAGGAAGACCTGGATGAAATTGCACGCATCCAACTACGGATGGATTTTGCAACCATTAATGTGCCTGTTCACCACGTTGATATTGTTGAGCCCATCCCGGATATTAGAGAGATACTCGCATCACTAACAAACAAGGTGGTTGACAAAGCTAAACTGGGCATGGGTTTTGCGGAACTCTATCCAAAAATCAGAGATTATGTACGTGGGTATTGCTTTGGCAGAGAAGCAGACCTAGACAATGAAGCTGTCCGTTCACATTTGCATAGACCTATGCTACAAGAAGCCATTGCCAATTATCTCGCTCGAGAAATTGGTAAATTAACCATCGAGAGGCGAACGCTTGAGTTCAAAAGGCGGAGCCACCGTTTATCCGAAACCAAGCCGTTTCTCTGGCGTCGTGACCTAACAAATGGGCCGCTGTCTTGCAAAAAGACGATTTTTAACTACGTGGCCACATACAATCCATACGAACGCAGGTTCGCTCAATTTCTGGAGGCCTGTCCTGACATCCTTCGCTTTGCATCCCTAGGTACTACCAACCAAGGGAAAACGGGAGTGAACTTCAGGGTTGATTACTTAAAACCTAGCGGCGCAATTGGTTTTTACCATCCCGACTTTATCGCAGTTCAAGAAACAGATGCGGGTGAGGTGAACTGGATTATCGAAACAAAAGGCCGGGAATGGGAGGGCACGGAAGCGAAAGATGCTGCTATTGATAAGTGGTGTAAGGATGTCGCTGCGATTCTCAAAAAGCCCTGGCGCTACATAAGAATTAACCAGCCATACTTTCGGGATGCCATAAAGAACGAAATTAATTCGTTTTCCGAGTTACTGAGATTTCTTGAAGAAGGAAACCAAATAACCATATTTGGAAAGCTATAGTAGAGAGCCCGCAAAGTGTATCTGACAAAGATATTTCGGTATAAACAATTGCCGTCTCTTAGCAATGATTTCATACGTGAGAGCATTCAGGATTATTAGAGAGTGAGTGATATTCCTCGACAATGCAATTTACTTTGAAGACAGATAGTTGGGCTGCGTAATTGGCGAGCTATGATATGCACCACATGTGAGGATACAGTGCATGAATAAGTTATTTAACTTCTTCCGTAAAACCCTAAAACGGGCCGATGTTATTATCACAATCCTCTTGCTTGCATTAATTGCATTGTTGGTCTGGTTCATTGTCACAGGTTTTTCACAATCGGTCATAATTGTGTCTATAGGTATTGCATCCATCTCAGCCCTTTTCGCAGCGTTTAGTTCGTTTGCTAATCTATTGCAAGCATTTGAAACAAGAAAACAAAGAGAAAACCAAGAACGCCCCTATGTCACAGCACACTTTGACGGCGGTACCAACGGCATAATTTACTTTATCATACGCAACTATGGCACATCTCCGGCGTTGAGAGTAAGGATTAATTTTGACCCTATTCCTATTGATAGACAAAACCGTCCTTTAAATCAAGTTTCCCTCTTTGCTCATCCAATAAGTTTCTTGCCCCCTGATAAAACCTTGAGACAACTCATTGATGTTGGTTATCGCTTTCTTGCTGAAGACCGACCCAAAAAGTTTGTTATTCGGACAACTTATGAATCAATTTTTCAAGAAAGGTTTACTGAGGAATTCGAAGATGACTTATCATACCTGGTACAAGCAAATGTGCCAGCGAAAAGCGTTGAGGAAGTTTTATCAGATATAGACAATCAGTTGAAGGAGTTGATTAAAACCATAAAAAGTACAACCAAGCTTGGGTCAGTAATGGTAGAGACACCAGAAATGCAGAACTCTCGCTTACAGAAAGAAAGTGGCACTAGAAATCCATAAGCTTTTCATGAAGCTGATGACCAATAGGAAACAGTTTTAATAGTACCACTCCAATGGCGTCCCTAAGATATAAAAAATGATAATTAAAACACAAAATGTAACATAACTGAGCCCCGCTAGTGAACGAAACAAACCTTCAAGCCATTTCTTAGATACAATTTTCGGTTGATTAATTAGTGTTTCCTGGAGGAATAATAACCCTATTGAAATATGTCCAGGTATTGTAGTTGCATAGACAACAATTTTGTTTGGGTTATTAATCAGGAAAGTAACCAAAATCATTGCAACAATTCCAGCAATGATTGATAACCGATGACTTTCATGCTTCAGGGGAATACTTAAGATAATCCACAAATCGACAAGGGGAATTGCTAAAGCAGTGACAAATTTCAACATTTCACCTTCGTTTGTGCCATATACAAAAATCCGTGTTGCTCTCTGGAGAAATGTAAGAGGTCCGGCAGTAAGTGGTACAGTGCTAATTTTCCTAACGTCCCAATAAGCTCCGAATTCCCCAACTTGAAAATCCACAAAAATCATCCACACCAACCAAACAAATACTATACTGCATATTCCCCAGAGGCTATTTCGTTTCTTTTTCCAGTCACCGCTTTTTACCGCGTATATTAAATAAACACCCAATACTGGAATCATATATATTGCATTAGGTTTTGTGAGTATCGCTAAGGCACCCCATAGTATTGGGTAATAAACTGGACGTTCCTCCACAACACTCAGGAGTAAAAGTGCATTAAAGAGAAGGCACGGAAACTCGGCATTTCCAGTAGCAACCCCAACAACGCCAGGGATTAATGGCATGAATAATATCGCAGCGACAGGGCTTAGTGAATCTGATGATATGTAAGCGGTATATCGATAGGTAAATATTAATGCACCAAAAGCAGAAAGCAGACTGATAAGCCACAATCGTATATTTGCTGGTAAGGATGATGGTAAGAGTCTTATCCCTAAGGATACTAAAGGGTGGAACCAAAGACTAGTTGGAGTTTCTTTGTCCCAACGATAACCAAGTTCAGCATTTCGAACATAGAAGATTGAATCAACCGGTTGTGTAAAATCAATAAGTTCATTAGGCTCACCCGGAACATGAAGATTAAGGGCTGTCCACAGAAAGTTGATAATAGCCAGAGTTAAGACGGAGCATAAGATAATGGTAAAAAATGAATATTGGGGATAAGAACCGGTAAGAACAAATTTCTTCATTGCACTAAGGTTCATAAATTTTATAGTATGGGGTGTAACTTGATGGAGATGTGAAAAAAATATTTTCTAGCGCCGGTACTATCTCTTCAACGTTCCCGATTGAAACAAATCGATGAGCGTATCCTTGATAAAGCTGTTGCTCAGCACTATTAATTGTGCCAACAGCCATTATGATAAGCTCAATCTCCACCTTGTTCTGGGCAGCCAGTTTCTCGAGGGTTTTACGGTCTAATTCACCACATCGATTATCGAATTTGGAAGTTATCACTATGATTTGCTGAACACCTCGCCGCTTCTCAAGTTGTTTAATCACATAACTGATTGCGTTTTGGAGGCTTCCAAAACCGTGAGGCTCTAGTTCACTCAGGAGGTCGATGGAATCCGAAATTTGTGACAGGCTTTCGTTCTTAGGTGACGGCGCTACTAATTGAACAAAATCCTCACACCCGCTCTGTCCACTAATACTCCCTCCAAAGATTGCAAGCCCAATATCAAATCTATCTGGAACGGATGAAGCCCGTAGTTTTATCCGTGGTCTAATCTCTTGAAAAAGCCCTTGCATGTTCTCTGACGCATCTACAATAAAATAAACTGTTCGTTTCTCTGCAAGAACAGACCGAAAGAAAAGTATCAGGCCGACAAAAACAATTATTGTCACAACAGCTACAATCGCCTGTGACCAACGCTTTCCTTCTATTTTTCTAGCTCTAGTTAATATTATCCCCACAAGCAATAATAGGATTGCACCAGAAATTAAGTCGACAAGGTTGTCGTCAGCCGAATCAGGCAAAAGCCTTTTGACAATCAAATTAGCGCCTGCTGTTAAAATAAGAAATATCAACGGATATAAAAATTCTTTTGTCAGTTCAGGTGGTTGTTTGTTTTCCATATAGCTATTTCCTGGAACGCGATGAAAATGACAGTATTTTTAGAAGTTTCCGAGTTGTTACGTCTTACCAAAAACCATAAAATCACTATTTTGACTTTCTAGTGAACAAGTCTATTATCCCGTTCAAATTTATCCCTAAACCAGCAACATTTGGCTTCAGTTCTACTGATTGGTTAATCGCTTGCAGTAAATTTATTGGTCGTTTTCCTAATCTTTGCGCTACTAATGTTTCGAGGGGCTCAAAATCTCCAGTATTCAGACTGTAGACTATTCTTTCTACAATCTCTCTGATGTACCCCTCATTTTCAACCTCCCCTAAAGGCACCATATAAAAAATTCTTACCGAATCACTGCTGTACGGTTGGGCTGGATTTCTGTCAGTAATAAATAGAACAGGCAATAGGTCATTCCAACTCATCCGATATGCATTTGTATAATTTGAGAAGAGTGTGTCTAGAGATTGAAGAAGCTCTGGTTTGTTCCACCTTGTATGAGCAATAACGGTCTTAATTTCATCGCTATACATTTGCAATACCTGCTTATCGAATTCGTCCGATAGCCCTCTTACAATGACTGCATTCGGGCCAAGCTCATTTGCAATAACAGCAAAGTTTCTATCAAACTAATCCGATACTTTATCTTCGTATCCGTGCCCCACGTAAAAGACGAAATAGGAGTGTTTGTCATCCTGGGATATATTATAGAGGCTAGTCAAATAATAACCCATTTCATCCCTCCGATTGAAATAGTGGATAGAAGCAAAATATTGGTAATTGTCTAATTTTTATTACACCAAACATCATGTTCTTCCAAAGCATCCTTACTATCCGTAAGGAAATACGATGCTTGGCGTCGGCCCTTTGAGGCCGAACCAGCTGTTCGGATATCCATTGTCTCCCAACCGGAGTCGCGTAAGGAGCTAAGTACGGTGCTCAGCCCATTCACTTTTCGGTCATGAATCGCCCCAAATCTAATCACCATCTTTGCTTCCGGTTCACAAACCTCTGCTACATTTCTCCAAACTTTCCGCAGGTCGTCGACAAACAAGTCCGGTCGAAAATGGGTCACCTGCCCCTTAGTTGAATAATCAACACTGGGTGGTCCACCGACAAACCAATACCGCAGCCACTGGTCAGGTACATATGTGTTCATCCCATAGTAAGGCGGGGAGGTAATAACCCAATTCACTTTTTTCTCAGACACTAAGCC
>JACADW010000254.1 GCA_013388445.1 Acidobacteriota bacterium
ACGCGCATCAAGGAAGGGAAGAGCGTATCCCTGCCGCTGAAGGGCATGCTCTTTCTGATCAATCACGACGGGAAGGTGACGACGGCCAACCTCCACACCTTTGTCTATCAGAACAGGACCATGATCGTCTTCGGGCCGGCTAATCCCCACAACGTCATGAAAGAAGCGCGGAAATGCCCGGATTGCCACAACACGCCGATTCTGAGGGACATCAGCGGAGGCCACTTCATTCCTGTCGCATGGGAGAGAGGGAACCTGAAGAACGTCAGCGGCGTGATACCCGTTCTCGAGAACCTCCCGTGGAACTTCGTCTTCCTGAACTACGAAGGCGGCAAGTGGGTGCCGATTGAGAAGCCCGAGCCGCCGCTGACCAACTACTCCGGCTACAGCAGTCCGATCACGAGGGCCCAGCTCGAGAGGCTTTTAAGACCGCAGACGGACGCCGGTTCACGGCGGTGATTTTCCAGGGATTCGCAAGCGCACAGATCCGGGGCGCGACTGAGAAACGAACGTCCCGCATGGGGTACTGTTTCCTGTCGGGAGTCCAGAGCGGCATTCCCCGTGTTGATGCGCCGGCCGCAATCGGAGCGACTGCCGACCCTGCACCGCTGGATTTCGAGCAGGCATTGATGTACCTGCCAACCTGCTTTCCTGTTCCCGCGTTTCGAGTGGTAGGATTCCAGAGGCAAGGGATGGACAAGCCGGCCAGCTGGAGCATCCGCCACCAGCTTGATGGCAGGCGGACACGAGAGGCGAACGCTCGGAAATTCGGCGAGCGACGCATCCGTCCAATTCATTCTGCCGAGGGGCCTTTTCGTCCTTAGCGAGAGGATGCTTCCAGTATTTCCTGTCCCGATATCCGGCGCCGTCGACGACCTTCTTGAATTGCCTGTTCGTGACCTCGCACCTGCCGATAGATAAGTCCGGCACCTTTCCTGCGGCGATCTCCTACCCGGTGACACGCACCATATCCGGGGGAATGCTCTCCTCTTTGTCCAAGACCCTGAGGAGATTGTTGGGCCCGAAAAGATTATGGGCATCCGTGTCGATGTCCCAGATGGAAGCCGCCGTCAGCGCCGCTTCATACCCCTCCTTTTGGGTTTTCCACCGGAATATTCCAATCGGCAGCCGGGTCTTTTCAATGGGTGTCATGCCGAGATAGGTCCATTCGTCCTCGGGAGATCTGATTCCTTGTAATAGACTCTGGCCCCGGCCGGTTCGGTCTTGATGTCCATCTTCAGGGAGCAGCGGGAAAACATCTCGGCCAGCTTGGGGTCACGCGGAATGATCTTCTCCGCGCGCTCGGCGAGCTTATAAGCAGCGGGAAAATCAACCCAAAGACCAGCGGCCAGCCGCTCGATCTCCGGGAGCGCTACCTCCCGCGCCCGGCGCACCTTGGCCTGGCGGTCGAAATTCCAAGCTCCAGCAAGGACAAGAGATATATGAAGCGCCGCCGGAACGATAACCCCCGGCTGCCGGAGACTGCGGAGAATCTTCCGCACATTCAGAACATCGGCCTCCTCGGGCCGGAGCTGCACCTCCCGAAGAACTTGCCTCAGCGATGTGAGGATGAAGGAGCGTGGCGGCAGATTTGGCTTACAGCAAGAACCGCTCCCGGGCAACCGGATCGCTGAGCATTTCCTGCGGGAGGAGCTTGATGGCAACCTTGCGTCCGAGCGAAGTATCCTCGGCCAGGACGACTTCGCCCATGCCGCCCTGGCCGGTTTTGCCGAGGATCCGGAAGTGGGGCAGGCTGTCGCCAATTCTGGGCATCTCCGCCTCCGGCACAAGTCTGAGACGAAAGTGATCAGAATGATATGCGGCTACTATAGTGCGCGGCCCCGCGTCTCGAGCAGAAGAGTCTTTCGCTGGTTTGGCATCTCCGACAGGCGGGGGTTAGGCGGCCGGAGCCGACGCACATCGGCGAGGCGAACCCACGCGGCAATACCAGGCCTGTTTCGTCCGAGTTTGCAGCTGACGGGCGGTGCTTTCTGCTCAATATCGGCGGCGCCGATTGGTGGCTGCGGGAGAGAGCCGACATCCGCCTCGAACTTCGGGAGCATGTCTACCCGGACGGCAGTAACCGGCAGATATTCAGAGTCCCGATAGGCTTTGCATTTGGTTGATCCCGGAGTATCCGCCCATCCGGAGGATTCATCCAGGCTGACCGAATAACTGACGTGACACCACCTCCGCAACGCAGACAAGTCGGCTTCCCTCCTGAGCAGGCCTGCCGACCCATCGTCCGCAAGAAGTCTACTGTTCTGAGCCTGCCTCGCGGCGCGCCATGCGGTCGAGCCACTTGTGCAGGAGCGAATTCGGCGGATCGTAGGAAACCGCCCTCTTAAGGTATGCCATGATGTCCTGGCCGACCGGCAACTCCAGACGGTGACCGCGATGAAGAGCGTAGGGTTTTGAGCCCTCGAAAACGAGGCAGGCCGCAGTCTTTCCATAGTACTCCGATATGCCCACGTCAATCAGGATGACCTTGCTGCCGAATCGCGGCAGCACGACGCCCGGTGTCGGCGTATGGGCAACGACCACGTGCTGGACGCCGTAAGTCGAAAGGAGACTGTCCACGTGCGCGGCTAACTCGGCCTCGGGTGCCTGGGCCAGCCCGCGGTACCAGAGAGGCCCTTCCGCATCCCTGGTGATCGTGTCCACGAGCGCACTGATGTCCTTCGTAAGGTCCGCACGGACAAGCTCGTTCATCTCCCTGATGGGCATCGATGCGTATTTCGGGCTGATTCCTCCGTGAGAAAACAGAACCTGGTCGATCCTGATCACACAGTTCTTCTGACGCAGCCATTTTCCATAGGCTCCGGTCACGCCAAAGGCAAGCCGGTGCTCCACCCAGCCGAGCGGGTGGTCCTGCTCCCACTTCCTCCGGTAGGCCCCGTCCTTTTTCTGCTCCTCGGTGGCCTGGGCCTCGAACACCTGGTCACGCATCTCCGCGGCACGCGGTGACTTGTAGGACTCGTACTCGCCGGCCGAGACATATCGCAGGTCTCCCAGGATATTCATCACCTCATGGTTGCCGAGGAGCACATGGACTCTTCCGCCCGCCTTTTCCGACTGTTCCTCCAATTTCATCAGGAGATCCATGATCTTTCGCGAGTCCGCACCACGGTCCAATATGTCACCCATCTGGACCAGATACGCCTTGCCGCCGGTCCAATTGTTCCTCCGGTCAATCAGCCTTGCCGAGCGAAGCAGCTGCACAAACGCGTCAAAATCACCATGCAGGTCGCCCATCGCTACGACACGATCCACGCCCTCGAACGTGTCCTCCGCTGATGCGGGAAGACCGTTCGACAGGATGGCAAACGCGAGGGCGACAACTATCAATAATCTCCGATGAACCGGAAGTTTCGTCATTGAAGGCCTCCCGAGTAACTCCAAACGACAGAGTACATCCGTGCCGCTATCCGTGCGAGGAAATTGCCTTGTCCGGGTACCAGTCTGCTAGAAGACATGCCTCCCTACCTGTTGATTCACCACCGCTGTCCGGACGAACTGTGTCCTGTTGCGCTCCTCTGTCCGCGGGAAGCAAGTACCGCTGCTCCGGACGAAGTGTCGCCGCCCCACGGGACGGCTGAGGAACTCCGCCGGAACTTGAGACATTGGAAGCCGCTCGACGGCCTGGGGCCGTCATAGACCTCCTTGGGAGAACTTTGCTCTCGTTTCGCCGCCCTGCGACCCCGTTCGCCTGGGCGAAGGAGGCGGCCGCTGCAAGCGTGTCTCAGGACAATTCTGAATCGGGAATTCTCGAATCCCCGCGTGGGGGATATCTGGTCATCCTTAGACAGCGAGAGCGGCGCGCGGGGCGAAGCCGTTGTTCAATACTTGACCGAACAGCCGTACGGGACCGTGGTCGGCGTCGTCACTGCCTTTCCGGCCATGGCTTCAGTGAGGGCCGCTGCCACGTAGTTCCTGGCACCCGACACGTCGCCCTTTTCAGCGGTCGGCCTGTCGTCGATGGCGCCGTTGTAGATGACGACGCCCTTGGGATCAACGACGATCATGTGCGGCGAAGTCTTGGCACTGTAAGCTCTGCCCATGGTCCCGCTCGGATCCAGGAGCACCGCCGAGGGAGCAGCCTTCTTCTCATTGACATAGGCGTCGGCCTGCGGCCCCGTCACATAGCCCTGCTTCCCCGGCGCAGATGAGATGACCGTAAGCCAGATGACCCCTTTGGATGTCCACTCTCTCTGCAGCTTCTGCATGTTGCCGGTATCGTAATGTTTCTGGACGAATGGGCATCCTTGGTTGTGCCATTCGAGAACGATGTACTTGCCGCTGTAATCCGAGAGCTTGTGCTCCTTGCCCTTGCTGTCCTTGGCGGCAAACGACGGCGCCTGCTCGCCGACCTTGACGGCGAATGCGACGCCCGAGAAGAGGACTGTTGCCACTCCTGTTGCCAAACTCAACCCGATTCTTGTCATTCCATGCTCCTTTCTGTTCACCTTGCACCCTCATCCGGCCTGAGTGGAAACTCCGCAGCGTAAGACTCTCCTGTGGGAAAGGTCAGGACACCACGGAGCGCCCGCGGCTCGGATGACAATTGATCCGACTTGCGTAGAGTAATCTTCAAGTCCCTGCCGACCGCAACGACCTCCTGCGGCGCAGAGTCATTGACCTGGCCAACATCTGATGGAAAGAAGAGAGCTTTTTCCGGCGCAGGTCTATCCATCCTCACCGAAATGACAAACACCTCGGCCCGGGAAACGGCGCCAGTCTTCCAGGATTTCGGAAGAGGCCGCGGAACCTTGTTTCTGGCCTCCATGACCTGTCTGCGCCATTCGGGCAACTGTCTTCGGTCGGGCTCCCCGAGCGGGAGCAGGATTTGCAGGCTGGCCTTGTCAGGAATGCAGGTCTCGTGGCAGACCAGCCACCGCAGAGAGGCCCCGATCTTCATCGTCCCACTCGGGAACTCACAGCTGAACGTGAGCCGGACCGGCAAAACGGCTTCCCCGCTGTAGCCGTAGTTGACCAGCGGATCGACCGGGATCCTCTCCGGGGCAGGCCATTCGAATTCCGCGGCGCGCACGCCGGGAGGGAGTTGCCAGTTGACGGACGGCGGCAGGCCCGAGTCCCCCGGATTCTTCCAGTATATGTGCCATCCCGGATCGAGCCGGAACCGGACGCCGATCCATAGGCCCCTCTCCCTATCAGGTTCTTCGTCCGCAACGATGAGTTCCACGCTCGAATGCTGAGCCCTGACCTGGCGCAAAGCGGCATCGCTTCCGGCCGCCCATGTCCCGGGCAGCCCGGCAACCAGCACAGCAACCCACCACAGCCCGACCGAACTGATCATTTGCATAATGATACCAGCGGATCGGAAAAGTCGCGCTTTTTCCTCGGCCTTTTTGCACATGAATTTCAATTTTCAGAGTATTCCTCAGCCGCCCGTATTTATTTGATTTGGATAAAGATTCTGTATGAATCCCAATTCGTGGCCTGCAAGGCCATGTGAATGTTTTCGCGACATCTGATAACATTGGGAGCTTTGATTTGCGCCATTTCGATCGATTGAAAGGATGCACTCATGAAGACGGCTCCATTGCAGTCACAGCAGTTGGTTGAAAACCAGGATCAGGTCGACCGGGTGATCGCCAAGCACCAGGGACGTCCCGGCAGACTGCTGGGCATTCTGGAGGAACTCCAGGAAGGTCATCCGAGGAAGTACCTCCCGATGGAAGTCCTGGAATATGTCGCGGCCAGGACCAACATACCGGCGGCGCAGGTCTACAGCGTCGCCACTTTCTACGCCCTGTTCAACCTCCAGCCCCAAGGGGAGAACACGATCTGCATCTGCCGCGGCACCGCCTGTCACACGCGTGGCTCGAGGAATCTCCTCGAGCGCCTCAAGCTCGAGCTCAGCATCAAAGAGGGGGAGGAAGAGGGGAGCGCGGACAAGCTGTCGGTTACGACCCCGGACGGCAAGTTCACACTGCGCACCGTGGCCTGCTTCGGGCAATGCGCCCTGGCGCCCGTGGTCGAGGTCAATCACTGCATTCTTGGACACGTCAACGAGCAGGCGTTACAGCGCGAGATTGAAGGTCTGAGGGTGAGGAGGAAGTAATGCGCATCGAGGATTTGAGCTCCTTCAACGCCGCACGCGAAGCCGGAATGGCGAAGCTCCTCCCCTCGCAGCCCAGGATCGCGGTCGGCCTCGGGACCTGCGGCTCCGGCAACGGGTCCGAGGGCGTCTATCACGCCTTCGCCTCCGCGATCGACCGCCTGGGACTGAGCTATCGGCTGGCCCGGGTAGGTTGTTTCGGTTTCTGCGCGGAAGAGCCTCTGGTCAACGTCTGGCTCCCGGGCAAGCCGCTCGTCATCCTCCACCGGGTCCAGGAGAACGACGTCGACGCCATCCTCGACTGCGTCACGCAGGGACGCGTGCCCGTGGAGCAGGCGCTCTGCAAGATAGAGGAATGGGACCACATCACGGCGCACATCAAATACGGATCCGGCTTCCCGGAAATCCCGCAATGGGACCAGATACCGTTCTTCAAGGGACAGAAGAAGATCGTCCTCCGCAACTGCGGCCTCATCAGCCCGTCGGACATCGAGGAGTACATCGCCGTCGGGGGCTATCAGGCGCTCTACGAAGTCCTGATCGAAGAGAAGCCGGAGGCGGTGATCGAACAGCTCAAGAGCGCCAAGCTGCGCGGGCGCGGCGGCGCCGGCTATCAGACCGGACTGAAATGGGAAGCCCTGCGCAAGGCGAAGGGCGATCAGAAATACGTCATCTGCAACGCGGACGAAGGGGACCCCGGCGCCTACATGAACCGCAACGAGATCGAGAGCGACCCGCACGCGCTGCTCGAGGGGATGATCATCGGCGGCTATGTCATGGGAGCGACCGAGGGCATCATCTACGTCCGCGCCGAATACCCTCTCGCCGTCCACCGGCTCAACCGCGCCATCGAAGCGGCCCAGGCCTGCGGCCTGCTGGGCGAGAACATCCTCGGCCGCGGCTTCAACTTCAAGATCCACCTGGTCGAGGGAGCCGGCGCTTTCGTCTGCGGCGAGGAAACGGCGCTCATCTGGTCGCTCGAGGGAAGAGCCGGACGCCCGTCTCCCCGCCCACCCTACCCGGCCGAAAAGGGCCTTTACGGACTGCCCACCAACATCAACAACGTCGAGACCTGGTACAACATCGCGCCCATCATCGTGAAGGGACCGGCATGGTTCACGGAGACCGGAAGCCCGAAGAGCCCCGGCACCAAGGTCTTCTCCCTGGTGGGGAAGATCCGTAACACGGGGCTTGTGGAAATGCCCCTGGGTACTCCCCTGAAGACTTTTGTCTACGACATCGGTGAGGGGGACGCCTCCAGCAGGGGCGTCAAGGCGGTCCAGACGGGCGGCCCGTCGGGCGGCTGCATCCCGCAGGAAATGTTCGACACCCCGGTGGACTACGAGACGCTGGCGCAGCTGGGGTCGATCATGGGCTCCGGCGGCATGGTGGTGATGGACGAGGACAACTGCATGGTGGACGTTGCCCGGTACTTCATCGAGTTCACCCATTCGGAGTCCTGCGGGAAGTGCGTCCCATGCCGGGTGGGCCTGGACAAGTCGCTTCATATCCTGAACCGAGTCACTCAGGGGAAAGCGACCGAGGCGGATCTTGCCACGCTCGACGAACTCAGCCGGATGATCCGCGACATGTCGCTGTGCGGCCTCGGCCAGACGGCGCCGAACCCGGTGCTGACGACCATGCGCCACTTCCGTCAGGAGTTCGAGGATCACATCCGGGCCAGCCGCTGCCGGGCCGGTGTCTGCGAGGAACTGGCGCTCTCCCCCTGCGAGAACAGCTGCCCTCTCCACATGAACATCCCGAGGTACCTGCAGCTCCTCAAGGAAGACCGCCTGGAGGAGGCATTCGAATCGGTCTTCATGGACAATCCGCTGCCGGCCTCGACCGGGCGCGTCTGCCAGCACCCGTGCGAGAACCGCTGCAGGCGGGCCGGGATCGACGAGGCCATCAACATGCGGGACGTGCACCGCTTCATCGCGGATGCCGTCTTCGAGTCCGACCGTTTCGAGGCGATGGCGGACCGGATCGCGTCGCACCGCCTCGCGCCGACCGGCAGGAAGATCGCCATCGTGGGAGCCGGTCCGGCGGGCCTCACATGCGCCTTTTACCTCAGCCTGCTCGGGCACGACTGCACCCTTTACGACCCGAACGAGAAGCCCGGAGGGATGCTCCGCTACGCCCTGCCCGAATACCGGCTGCCCGAGTCCACCCTGGACAAGGAGTGGGAGATCATCCGCCGCACGGGCGTCCGCTTCGTGGGAAACACCAGGGTCGGGACCGACGTGGGGCTCGATGAACTGGAAAACCAGTACGACGCCGTCTTTATCGCGTCCGGCACGTGGCGGGAATCCTGGGTTGACATGGCCGGCAACGACCTGAAGGGCGTCTTCTCCTCGCTCCGCTTTCTCGAGTCGGTCGCAAAGGGGAGGGAGACGGACCTGGGCAGCAACGTGGTAGTCATCGGGGGCGGAAATTCGGCCATCGATGCGGCGCGCACCGCCAGGCGGCTGGGGGCGAAGGTGACGATAGTCTACCGGCGCGAGCGCAAGGACATGCCGGCAATCCCGGAGGAAACGGCGGCCGCGGAAGCGGAGGGTGCCCGCATCATCTTCCTCGCGGCGCCCCAACGCATCCGCGGCGACAGCAGCGGGCGGGTCCAGGCAATCGAAGTCATAAAGACCCGGCTCGGCGAGTTCGACAAGTCGGGTCGGCGCCGGCCGGTGCCGACCGACGAGACCATGCGCATCGAGTGCGACACGGTGATCTTCGCCGTGGGGGAGAGCGCCGAGAGCGAGTTCGCGCGGTCCTCCGGGATCAAAGTCAAGGACTCGGGGCTCATCGAGGTCGACCGCTACAGCATGATGACAAGCAGGGAGAAGATCTACGCCGGCGGCGACATCATCTCCGGGCCGACCAACGTTTCCAACGCCATGGGGTACGGCAAGAAGGCCGCGCGGCTCATGGACGAGCACCTCACCGGGAGCCGCAGGTTCGCGGCCGTCTTCCCGCAGTTCGAATACGACCAGACGCCGCCGCTGCACCCCAGCGAGAGCCGCCGGCACCTCGTCACCGAACTGCCCGAGGAGGAGAGGGTGGCCTGCTTCAAAGAGGCCACCATCGGCCTCACGCCGGTCGAAGCGATGGAGGAATCGTGCAGATGCCTGAGGTGCGATGTCCGCAACGGCGGGGAGTGACCCGCTGCGCGGACCTTGGAGGGTAGTGTCTTTGCTGTGGCGCCGGGAGGCCCGGTTTGTCTGACGGAAACCCGACCTGTGCCATGGCGATTCTGAGTTTTCAGGCGAACGGGGTTTGCCCCTGATCGCACTCGTGAGAAAGGAAGTCATACCCGTGCCTCGCAAGATCTCGATGAGAATAGACGGAGAGATGATCAGCGCGACCGACGATCAGAGCATCCTCCAGGCTGCCAGAGCCAACGGCAAGTACATGCCGGCTCTGTGCTACATGGAGGGACTGTCGCCCGTCGGCGCATGTCGTCTCTGCACGGTGGAAGTGTCCGGCGTAAACCGCCTGCTTCCGGCATGCACCACCCCTGCAGCGGACCGCATGTCGGTAACCACCAACTCGCCAAAGCTCCAGCAATACCGCAAGATAGCGCTCGAGCTTCTCTTCGTCGAGCGCAATCACATCTGCGCGGTGTGCGTCTCGAACGGCCACTGCGAGCTTCAGAACCTCGCCATCGAACACGGCGTCACCAGTGTGCGCTATCCATATAGCTACCCGAAGCTCCCGGTGGACGTCTCTCACCCGCGGTTCGTGCTCGACCACAACCGCTGCGTCCTCTGCACCCGCTGCGTGCGGGTCTGCGCCGAGGTGGAGGGCGCGCACGTCTGGGACGTCGCTTCGCGCGGGACCAACTCGCTCATCGTCTGCGAGCTCGACCGCCCCTGGGGCGAGTCGACCGGTTGCACCAACTGCGGCAAGTGCGTCCAGGTCTGCCCGACCGGTGCTCTCGCGGAAAAGGGGCGCGCGGTCGAGGAGATGGTCAAGCGGGAGGAACCCATTTTGCAGCTGGTCTCCAGACGAGGAGCAATGTCATGAGCAAGGTCAGACTCGCCACGGTTTGGCTCGACGGCTGCTCCGGGTGCCACATGTCGCTCCTGGACATCGACGAGGGCCTGGTCGCCGTCGCCAAGAGAGCGGATATCGTCTACGGCCCTCTGGTCGACGCCCAGGAGTTTCCCGAAAACGTCGACGTCACGCTCGTCGAGGGCGCGGTTTCGAACCAGGACGACCTCAAACTCATCCAGACGATCCGCAAGCGCAGCAAGATGATCGTGTCGCTGGGCGATTGCGCCGTGACCAGCAACGTACCGGCCATGCGCAACTCGATCCCGGTCAAGAAGCTGCTCGAGCGGATCTACGTGGAGGGCGTCCAGGAGAATCCGGGCGTGCCCGCGCAGGGAGTGCCCCCTCTCCTGAAACACGCCGTGCCGGTCCACGATGTCGTGAAAGTGGATCTGCACATACCCGGCTGCCCGCCGAGAGCCGAGGCGATCCTCTATGTGATAACGGAGCTCCTGGCGGGGCGGAAGCCGGATCTCACCTCGAAGGTCAAGTTCGGTTAGAGGAGACGGCGCATGGCCAGGAAGCTTGTCATCAACCCTGTGACCCGCATCGAGGGGCACGCCAAGATCACCATCCACCTGGACGACAACGGGAATGTCTCGGGTACGAACTTCCACGTCACGCAGGTGCGCGGCTTCGAGAAGTTCACCGAGGGCCGCCCTTACTACGAAATGCCGTCGATAACGGCGCGCATCTGCGGGATCTGCCCCGTCAGCCACCTGCTCGCCTCCGTGAAGGCGTGCGACGCCGTCATGGCGGTGCGGATTCCGGAGACCGCGGTCATGCTGCGAGAACTGATGCACTTCGGGCAGATCGTGCAGTCCCACGCGCTGAGTTTCTTCCACCTCTCCGCGCCGGACATACTGCTGGGGATGGATTCCGACCCGGCGCACCGCAACATCATCGGCCTGCTGGAGGAGTTTCCGGAGCTGGCGAAGGACGGCATCGCCCTGCGCAAGTTCGGGCAACAGGTCATCGAACGCCTGGCCGGCGAGCGGATCCACCCCTCCTGGATCGTCCCGGGAGGGGTCAACAGCCCGCTGGCCCCCGACATGCGCGACAAGATCCTGAGCGAGCTACCGATCGCGAAGGCCATCGCCCGGCGTACGCTCAAACATTTCAAAAGTATCGTCGAGGAATTCCCGGAGGAAATAGAGCACTTCGGCAATTACCCGTCGATGTACGCGGGACTCGTGGATGCCGGAGGCCGCCTGCAATTATATGACGGCATCCTGCGTTTCAGGGACGCGGAGGGGAATCTCGTCACGGACGTGGAACGTCCGCGCGATTACCTGAAATACATCGGCGAAGCGGCGCTCCCGACTTCCTACCTCAAGGCTCCCTACTACAGGCCGGGCGGCTATCCCCAGGGACTTTACCGCGTCGGCCCTCTGGCGCGGCTCAATGTCGCGGACCGCTGTGGGACGCCGGAAGCCGATGCCGAACTCGAAGGGTACCGCCACAGGTTCGGCCGCGTCGTCCAGAGCACCTTCCTCTTCCACTACGCCCGCCTCATCGAGACGCTCTACGCCCTCGAGCGCATGGAGACGCTGCTCAAAGACGAGGCCATACTCGACACTCACATCCGCGCAACGGCCGGCGTCAACGCCCTCGAAGGGGTCGGGATCGCCGAGGCCCCCCGCGGCGTCTTGATCCACCACTACAAGGTCGAGGAAAAGGGCGCCATCCGGTGGGCAAACCTGATCATCGCCACGGGCCATAACAACCTGGCCATCAACAAGAGCATCGAGGCGGCAAGCCGGCATTTCGTGGACGGAAACCGGCTCAAGGAGGGGATGCTGAACCGGGTTGCGGCGGTGCTGCGGGCCTACGATCCCTGCCTCAGCTGTTCCACGCACGCGCAGGGCATCGTCCCCGTGCGGATCGAACTCGTCGGCCCGGACGGCGCAATCCTCGACACGTTGCAGAGCGCGGACGCCGGCGACTAGAGGTTGAGGATCGCGTAGTAGACCATCAGGCAGATGATCACCACCGAAGAGAACCATAGAAAGAAGGTGGTCGCTCGCGATGGAGCGATCTCGGCGGGAAGGCGGCGGTGCCTGAGGAACAGCGCGCCGACGGCGATGACCGGTACCATCAGCGATTGCGACACGCCCCCGGCGACTACCATCTTCACAGGCGACTGAAATACCAGAAAGAGGATCAGCGGCACCACCGACAGGACCCACACGAAACGGTTGCGGTAGCGGACCCTGGCCTCGTAGTCGCCCGAATGGAAGGCCCCCATCATCCTGCACATGTCGGCGTACATGCGCGCGTGAGCGGCGGTCGCCGCGAAGATGGTCCCATACAGGGTGGCGATGGCGCCCAGGTAGAACAGCCACAGCGACCAGCCGCCCAGCGTCTCGGTGTAGATTTTCGACAGGACCGGGATCATGTCTTTTGCGGCCGGCACCAGGCCCATTCCATTCAGAATGCCTGCGCCGAGCAGGTAGAAAGCCACGGTTGCGATCGTGTAGATGATCATCGACGAGAGGATGTCCACATGCATCACCCGGACCCAGCCTCGCGCGCGGGAGAGCCACTCGCTGCTGGACTCTCGCAGGCCTGCGAAGCGCGCGTAGCCCTTCTCGACGCACCAGTACGGGTACATGAAGAGCTCCGTCGCCCCCACGCCCGTG
>JACADW010000306.1 GCA_013388445.1 Acidobacteriota bacterium
GGCCCTGCAATCGCCGCCTGCTGCCGCCACCTACTCCGCCCGGGCGTATCCCTCTGTCACGGCGGATTGGGATGATTCGGGCGACCCAGCCATCCGGCCGTCACTCGATCATTTGCTCCAGTTTCTCTATCTGGTCCGGTGCAGCCAGTATCACGAGGATGTCGCCGCTCTCAATTCTCGATGAAGAATTAGGCTGGAGGTCGAACGAACCGTCGGCCCTGCGGATAGCCAGCACTACCGCTCCGGTCAAGCCCCGGATGTCTGCCTCGCCGAGGGTTCTCGACGTGATCTGCGATTGGCTCGGCACGGCGATCTCATAGATGCTGAACTCCACCTGGCCGCCATGGGTCACAAGGTCAAGGAAGTCACAGGTGACCGGGCGGGTTGCCATGGCTGCCATTCTGCGACCGGCGATGAAGTAAGGCGAGAGAACGCGGTTGGCTCCCGCCATGATCAGTTTGTTCTCGATGTCGTGGAGGCCCGCGCGTGCAACAATGTACAGGTTTGGATTCAAAGCCCGGGCTGAGAGCGTCACATAGACATTAGCCACGTCGGAGTCGGAGCAGGCCACGAGGCATCGGGCCCTCTCGATGCCCGCCCGCTTGAGGATCTCGTCCGATGTGGCGTCGCCGATGATGGCCGGAATCTCGCGGGCTTCGAGTTCGCGTTCTGTTTCCGGCTTCGCGTCGATCACGACATAGGTGATGCCGGAGGAATCGAAAGCCTCGGCGACCCGGTGTCCCACTCTGCCAAAGCCGCAGATGATGTAGTGGTCTTTCATTGCGGATATCTGCTTGGCCATCCTCTTCTTCCTCTGATAACCGAATATCTCGCCCTCGACGATGATTTCAACTGCCTGCCCGGCTATGTAGACGGCAGTGCCTACCCCCAGGATGACCAGCAGCATCGTGAAAATCATGCCCGGCCGCGAGAGGGGATGGACTTCCTCGAAGCCGACAGTGAAGAGGGCGATCACGACCATGTAGGCGGCTTCGAGGATGCTCCAGTGCTCGATCGTGACGTACCCTGCGATACCGATCGCAACGATGACTGACAAAAGAAGCGCGGCCGGCAGCAGTCTCCTAAACGGATGCATACGCCATTCGACCTATCGATGATCCGGGGCTTGTTCGTCGCATGTCAGTCGTTGATGGCCTGATACACGAGCGTCGAGAAGATCCTGTTGAGGGTCAGGCCTCCCGTCGGGTGCAGCTGCGCCATGAAGAGGCCGATCAGCTCTTCTCTGGGATCGACGAAGAATTCGGTATAGAAAAAGCCGCCCCAGCCAAACTGACCCGGAGAGCCCAACTCCTGTAGCGGCCCCTTTTCTCCCTCCACGCCAAACCCCAGTCCGAAGGCTAAAGCGGGAGCCACGGTGCCCAGCTGATCGTGAGTCATCAACTCGACCGACTTGCGGCTGAGCAGCCGGATGCTGCCCAGCTTGCCCCGGTCAAGCATCATCTGGCAGAAACGCAGGTAGTCGGAGGCCGTAGAGGAGAGACCTGCACCGCCGGCGTAGAGCTTTTTCGGTCCACGGTAAGGATAATCCGCCGAGTAGACCATGGACCCTTCCATAATCGGCTCGTCGGGAAACCTGCTCAGCCCCTTGCCCTCGTACCATGTGTATGCCGTAGCCACACGGCCCAGCTTCTCCTCAGGTATGTAGAAATGCGTGTCCTTCATGCACAGCGGTTCGAATATACGCTTCCTGAGGAAATCGTCCAGTGTCATTCCCGAAATCACTTCAACCAGGTAGCCAAGCACGTCGACCGACAGGCTGTATTCGAATCTCTCGCCCGGATTGAACAGAAGAGGAAGTCCGGCAAGCGACCTGACGCTGTCACCGATGGTGCCGTCGTACTGGAGGATCCCGTGAGCCACGTTCCTGTCCTTATAGAGCGCGCCGAGGTCCGGATGCCAGTGGTAGGTCAGTCCCGACGTATGGGTCAGCAGATGGCGGATAGAAATCTCGCGGTCGGCTAGGATTGTATACGACGGTCCCGCGGCGGATTTTGACAGCACCTTGGGGTTCTTGAACTCGGGGATATATTTCGATACCGGGTCGTCCAGAAGGAACCGGCCTTCTTCATAGAGCATCATCACAGCTGCGCTGGTGATGGGCTTGGTCATCGAACAGATGCGGAAGATGGCGTCCGTCTGCATCGGTTTTCCCTTCTCCACGTCGAGAAACCCCTGTGCCTGAATCCAGGCAACCCGGCCTCTGCGGGCGACCAGCGTGACGGCGCCTGCGATCCGCTTTTCGTCGATGCTGCGCTGGACCGCCGCGCCGATGCGTTCGAGCCGGGCCTGCGACAGGCCGACCGACTCGGGACTGGCGATCGGGAGTTCCTGGGCGAGGACGGTAATGCCTGCGGCGATCACCCAGAGCGTGAAAACCATGACGGGAATCCGGCGATGCGACCTGTAGCGCATGACAATTCCTCCTGCATAAATGGCTAGCTGCGAAGCACCGTGATGGTATCATGGCGCGCCGTCAATGGATCCATGAAGAAGAATGCCGGCGCGCAGTTGCTCCTGGCTGCTTGTCCTGTGGTGAGTCCTGTTGCAGAAAGGAAAGCCTGATGAAATCGATCCTGCTTCTCACACTGCGTGTTTCATGCAACCTCGTCGGCCTGCTTGCGCTGACACTTCCTCCAGCCTTTGTCGAGGCTGCTGAGAAGCCTGGAGATCCTGTCCAGACCGGGGCAAGCGAGATTGAACAGCTGAAACGGCAGATTGCGGCACAGCAGGGGCAGATGGACCGGTTGCGCCGCCGGTTGGAGGAACAACAGACGATGCTTGAGGCGGTACTCCGCAGCATCGCCCGGCCGGCTGGCAACGAAACGGCCTCGGGCTTGCGGCAGGACGGTCTGACTGTTCAATCGGCGACACCGCTACCTGTCGTGGCACCCGTAGGCAGGATCGCCCCGACTCAATCGTCGGGTCAGGAGCCGGGGCGCCTGGGACAGAGTGCAGAGCAACCGCAACCTTTATCCTTCGGTATCGGTTCAGCCCAGATCACGCCTGTCGGTTTTATCGATCTCACCGCTTACGTGCGGAAGGGCAGCCTTGGCAGCGGCCTCGGCACCAGTTTCGCGGGCATTCCATTTGAGAACAGCGTGAACGGCAGACTGCGTGAGGTACGCCTATCGTCCCAGGGCACCCGGATGGGTTTCCGTCTTGATGCCCCGGTGCGCGGGGCACGACTGCTCGGCTACCTTGAGAGTGATTTCAACGGCGGCGTGCCAGGCAACATGGCCGTAACCGGCAATTCCGCTACCTGGAGACTGAGGCTTGCCTGGGTGAATCTCAGCGTGGGGAAGTTAGACGTTCTCGGGGGGCAATCCTGGAGCCTTCTGACGCCAAACCGGAGGGGGGTATCCGCTCTCCCAGCCGACCTGTTCACTACCCAGGGCCTGGATCCAAATCAGCATGTCGGACTGCCCTGGACGCGATCGCCGCAATTGCGCGTCGCCTATCGAGCCGGCCGCCGCTGGGCAGTGGGATTGTCGCTCGAAAACCCGGAGCAATACATCGGAGGTTCGGCCGGCGCCGGCGTGAGTGTTTTTCCTCAGCAGCTCGCCTACGCGTATGCAGGACAGCTGAGCAGCGGTGCCGCCGCCCTCAGCACCCCCAACGCAGCTCCTGATCTGGTTGTGAAGGTTGCAACCGATCGGTCATTTGCTGGACGGCCCGTTCATGTTGAAGCCGCGGGCATCATGCGGCAGTTCAGAGTCTACAATCCGCTCACGCAGGCCACCTGCGGAGCGGCCGGCGGCGGAGGTGGCCTGAACGCGAGTCTTGAGCCGCTCAGGCATATCCGTCTCCTGCTCAACGGCCTCTATAGCAATGGCGGCGGAAGGTACATGATCGGTCTTGGGCCGGACCTGATCATCCGAGGAGACGGTTCGCCGTCGCCGGTCCGCGCCTTTTCGACTATCGATGGTTTTGAGCTCGAGGCCGGTCGCAGGACGAACGTCTATGCATACTACGGTGGTGTCTATTTTCAGAGGAATACTGCAGTCGATCCGGCAGGAGGAAAAGCTGTCGGGTACGGCTTCGCGGGGTCGCCCTCGAACCATAACCGGGCAATCCAACAGTTCACCTTTGGAATATCGCACACACTCTGGCGTGATCCTCAGTTCGGTGGCCTGCAGGTCAATACTCAGTATTCCCGTGTGCTGCGCCATCCATGGGACATGCCGCCGGACCAGCCCAGAAGCGCGCAGATGCACATGCTCTACCTGAACCTTCGCTACCTTTGGCCGGGCGCGCCGCCAGCCAAATTATTGACAACGGACGATTGAAGAATCGTCGGCCGCGAGGTGCAATCAGGAGTCGGACGTGGTAGGTGTAGAGAGGAGGCGGCACCGGGGGAAGGCATCGGTGGAGCATGGGGAACCTGGTATGTCAGGCGCGCAAGGACAGGCTGATTGACGATTGCAGATTGACGCCTGACTAATAGCTGTTGTCGACGGCATTCGTCAATCGTCACTCGTCAATCAGAGCAGTATTTCGTTTTGTTCGGCATCGAACCGGGCGACCTTCCTGTTAAGGAATGACAGCATGCCCATGCACAGCACAGCCTGGACGTGGTAGCCGAACTCCACGTCGCTTACCGGCTTCTCGCGCGTGCGCACGTAGTGGAGGAAGTTCTTCCAGTGGGCCACCGTGCTGTTGGGTTTTTCTCCGGGAATGACTTCGGGCTCGGCCTTGCGGCGGTGTATGGTTACGGTGTCGCAACCGACCTCCCAGACCGGGTTCTGGAGCGTGATCGCTCCTTCGTCGCCGCGGATCGCGGGCTCGGTCGTATAATCGTTTGCCAGGGTGCAGACCAGCACTATGGAGATACGTTCCGGGAAATCGACGCACATGTTGAACGTGTCGGGAACCTCGCGCCCATAGTCGTCATACTTGAAGATGCCGCCGGAGGTGCTGACGAGTGACGGCAGCTTCAGCCCCAGCGTGCTGAGAAACGGCGTGTATACATGCGGGAATAGATCCGTGCAGGGCCCGCCTGCATAGTCCAGGAACATGCGCCAGCTGAAGAACCTTTCGACTGTGAAGGGAACCCTGGGCGCATCTCCAAGAAAAGCCTCCCAGTCGAGGTCAGGTCCCGGTCTTGCCTCCTTGTCCGGAATCGGCATGCGCTCTCCCCAATCGCCGTAGCGATAGTAGCCTGCCAGCACGTGCTGCGGCTTGCCTATGGTTCCCTTCTGAATCAGATCGCGGATCTTGGACCAGAAGCTGCTCGAGTTGCCCTGGTTGCCGATCTGGACAATCCGGTTCAGTTTGCGTGTCTCCTCCATGAACTGCCGGCTCAGTTTGAACTGGGTCCAATGTCCCATGGGCTTCTCGCAGTAGACATCCTTGCCGGCGCGGATCGCATCGATGGCCTGCGGGACATGGAGACGGTCGGGGGACGCGATGCACACCACATCGACCTCTTTGTCGGCCAGCAGTTCCTGGTAGCGTGAGTAGGTCTTGGCCTTGGCCCTTTCGGCGGCGGCGCGCATCCTGGGGCCATAGGTATCGCTCACCGCGACCATCTCGAGGTTTTCACCCTCGTTGATCATCTGCTGGACCATGCGGATGTGATACATGCCGCGGCCGCCCACGCCGATGAACCCGACGCCCAGCCGATCGTTTGCGTTACGGGCTCGCGCGCGCCCGGGAGCCAGACCGGCTGCAGCTGCCGTCGCGAGGAATTCGCGTCGTGAGGTCTTGTTCGCGGATGATTCCTTTGCCTGGTTGGTCTTCACGGTTCAGCCTCCTGTGAATTGGCGCAGATCCACTGCGAGCATAGGGTAGGCGCCGCCGCTGCCGCGGCGCCAGGGTGCTGAATCCTCAGCCCTGCTGTTTTGGGCGGCGTTCGGTAACGAGCCCTGAAAATCGTGCGACGGACGGCTCGTCCGTCGAGAACAAACGTGGCTGCCGGACCTGCGCTTCCCGCTCTGCGGCGTGGCTGAAAAGCGCCACCGACCCGCGGTTCGCGGCGATGGGAAACGGCGCCCACTATACAGTCACGAGCTGCAACCTTCCTGCTTCCGGCCGCGTCTCGCAGCCGCAGCCTGCTTCGCGTCCTGCGCATGAACGGCTGCTTCTACTGCCGGGTCAACTTCATTTCGAACGTTGTCTTGTCGCGGTCGGAGAGGAAGCGGTCGGCGAGCGCCTGCCGGTAAAGGGTCCGGGCCTCCCGGACCTGCCCGCGGCTCTCGAGTATGGATCCCAGCAACGCATAAGCGTCGGCGTTGCCCGGATGCCTGGCTATTAGATCCTGCAGCACCCGGCGCGCCTCGTCTGCTCTTCCGCTTTGATACAGGTAGAACCCGAGAGTGTAAGCGTATTTCTGTTCGTTCGGGCGCAGGGTGACGGCCCTGCGGCACAGGGCGACGGCCTCATCCAGCCGGCCATTAGCGACGATGACAGCCAGGTTATATGCGGCTTCGGCCATATCGGGATCTGTCTTCAGAGCGGCCCGGAGGTGCCTCTCCGCCCCCCTCAAATCGTTCTGTTCGGCCTTCAGGAGCCCGAGGTTGAAGTTGGCCGCCGTACTTTGAGGCTCGACCTCGAGCGCCTTGCGGAGAGCCTGTTCGGCCTGCAGGTTCTGTCCGAGGCGCGCGTGTGCGATCGACACGTTGACGTAGGGCATCGCTACGTCGGGTCGGAGCCTGGAGGCGATTTCAAAAGATGCGACGGCGCGCTGAGGTTCTCCGCGATCGAGGTAATAGCTGCCCAGGTTGAAATGCGAGGCCCAATCGTCGAGCCGGGACTGCAGGGAGGCGACAAGTTCCTGAGACGCTCGTTCCAACCGATCGCGATCTGCGGTGCTCAGCGACTCGCGCGGGTAGATCGCGAGGGATCGCGCCGCGCGGACGCGGACCAGGCGGTAATCGTCTCCCACGGCCCGAAGCAGGGCCTCGACGTTTTCGGCGGATAGATTGGCCCCCAGATGGACTGCCGAGGCAGCCCGCACCAGAGGGGAAGTGTCCTTCAGCGCGTCCGCCACAACGGGCCATTTTCTCTCGTCGGGACAGAGCTCGAGCAGTCTGATGAGGGAAGCGGCGAAGATCTCGTCGCGGGCCGGGCTTGTGACGTACTCCAGCATCTCCGGGAGGCGCGACCAGTCACTCTTCCGCGCGGCGGCGATCAACCCGGCCCGGTGGAGGACCGCCTTCTGATAGTCGCGCGGGCGCCACTTGCGCACGTGGCGGTCGGCCCACGCGGCGTCCCGGTCGGCGTGGCAGAGGTTGCAAGCGTTGGGGGACTTGAAAGCGAGCGTGGCTGCCGGCGTCGGCGGGAGCATCGAGTGGTCGCTGCGGCGCATCCGGGCGAACTCCGTCATCGGCATGTGGCAGGAGATGCACAGGCTGCCGGGGCCCTCCGGCTTGTGGCGCGTGTGTTCGGGCAGGTTCCTGATCTTGTCGGCGTGGCACTGCATGCACGCCCCGTTCGGGCTTTCCTGCCAGCGGAACCTGCCACTGGATGTGTGGCAGTGTACGCAGTCGAGCGTGCCCGACTGCACGCACGGGCTCATGAGCCAGGTGGTGTAGGTGTAGTTCTCTCCCAGGTCGCGGCCGTCCGGGTAGAAATCGGCGTTTTCGAGCGCTGCCAGGTCGAAGTGGTCGAAGAACCGGTCTCCGGGGGAAAAAGTGGGCGTAACGACCATCATCTTGGCGTGACAGGGCGCGCAGGTGGAATTCTGCTGCGCGACGGTCATTCGTTTGCTGCTGGTGAGTCCGAGATCACGCGGTTTCTGACCCGGTGGAGCCGCTTTGAAAATGCGGACGTGCTCGCCTCCGGGTCCGTGGCAGGTCTCGCAGTTGATGCCGGGTTCGGCCCACGTGGTCCTGTAAGTGTCGGATGCCAGGTCGTAGTTGGTCGAAAGCTGGCTGACATGGCAGCTTTGGCACGAGGTGTTGAATGTCAGCGCAGGATCCTTCCAGTCCAGCGGCCGGTCTTCGATATCGGTGAAGTGGCGGATCATACTGCCCGCGGCATCAAACCACGCCTTCTTGCGCACGTCGAAGGCGAGGGGCAGAACTTGCAGCCTGCCGCGCTCCAGCGGTGTGAGGAGGTAGTACACGTTCTTGCCTCCCAGGGCATGAGCGATGGGGTACTCGCGTTCTCCGTCGGGGCCATGGGCGACGATCGAGGCCCCAGAGTCGCTGATGTGGGGGCGGTACCTGAACGGCCCGACTTCAATCTCCCCCGGCGGCGCCTCGCGGAGGATCCTGCCGAGCGACGGAGAAAAAGGCTGCATCGCCGTGCCGTGGTGGGATGTGGCCCAGAGCTCGTAAAAGCGCTCGTGGCATTCCCTGCAGCTGCCCGAGCCGGCAAAGCCGGCGGTGATCTCTGCCCTGCTGCCTGAGCGCCAGGCCCACCAGACGCCGGCCGCGCTGACGAGCCCGAGCAGGATAACGAGTACGGCAAGCCTGCGATTCATCGCGAGGACTATAACACAGACCCGATTGCGTGGGAGGCACCTCTCGGGGCCACGTGCCTGCCTGTCGGGGTCGGACCGAAATAATCCTTGCCATCTCAACAGTTAAGACCAAGAGCGGTTCGTGGGAAGCCTTTAGAATCGGTATTTCGCCCCCTTTTATTGAGTCTGGCTCTGCAGGGCGTGAGCTGTCAGTCCGCGCCGGGAAGACCGCAGAGAATCCTGGGTGCTTCAAAGGCACTCCAGGACGCCCCGGGATTGACGGTCCACGCGTGCTTGTGCCGTGAGCCGAAAGCGCTGATCTTCGCGCATCGTTTTCCCTGATCCCCGCTCTGGGTGCAGGCAGCAACTCTCAAGAAACAGGGCCAAAAACTCAATCTGAGCCCTCTCCCAAAGGCCGAAAAGTGGCTGAATGTTGCGGTTGCATATCTTATCTGGGTCCGACCCCCACGCTCCCCACGCTCCGCTGTTCAGCGTGCAAAAGTGATTCGGAAACCGGTGGTGAATAGCACGTCGTTGTCCTTGCGGCCTGCGACCGGATTACTGAGGTAAAGGTCGCTACAGGTCAGCTGCCACGAGAGCCACTTGGTCAGCGCTGTGACCGTGCCCACGTCGAAGTTCACCCTGAGCTCTCCGGTTTCGCTCAGGTTATTGAACATCCTGAACGCCTGGTTGAAGGAAGTATTGCCCGTCAGCCTGTAGCTCAAATCGTTGCCCCAATAGGCGTTGCCCGAATTCCGGCTCAACGGTGTGCTGAACTCTTCATGCGTATACGCGCCGCCGCCGACCAGGTCGAGCCTGGCACGCTCCGCCTTGATCACGTTATAGCCTAGACCGGTACCAAGAACGAGCCTCAGATCCAGGTTCTGGAACTTGTCGTACTCGTAATCGTTGAAGATGTTCCAGAACATTCTCGAATTGACGTTCCTGTTGTGTCCCCACCCTCCGCGGATCGCCTGGGCCGTCGTCGATGTCTCCCCTTCGAGCGATGCCGTTGAGTAAATCTGGTTGAAGTAGAGCGTGGTCTTGTCGGTACGGGTGGCCCTCGAGGCATTCAATCCCGTGGTCATCGTGGTCGTGTCGGCATTGCCGCGCGCGAGGCTCGTGCCGAAATCCACGAAGCCGGCCCAGAGCTTCAGCCACCCGGGATTCTGCAGGCGTTCCCAGACCTGCTGCTCGGCCGCGTTGCGGATCACCGGGGCTTCCGCGAGCGCTACCGTTTCCTTCGCGGTCTCAGTGGCCACAACCAGACGATCATCGACCGTCGCCAGTTTTCCCTGCACGCTGCCCTGCGGCAGGAGGACGAACAGCGATTCATCGGACGTCACTTGAGTCACCTGATCCCAGGGGATTGAGACATTGCCGAAGACGTCGCTCTTGAAAACCAGCGTGGCTCCGTCCTTTTTGATGATCTTGCCGGTTACGCGATCGCCGTTCTTGAGCGTTACCTGATCCGCGAATAACGGAAGGGCGCCCGACAGCAGCAATATAAGAGTGGCAATCCTGAGTCTCATGTGAGAACCCTTCTGTCTCCCGCCGAGACGGTTCGTGTTATGTGTCGTCTTTCTTCCTCTGAATATCTTGCTTCGCCACAGCGCGCGGCACAGCAGGTCGCAGCCGCACACGGCAGGATGTCCCATGGTGCGCTGCGCGAGCATCCCGAGAGGCGGTGCCGACGTTTGGACCGCACGCACCTTCATTTGTTGCGATCCGCGGTAATCCCGGGCCAGTCGTCCGTACGGAAGGGAGTCACCGGCAAGCCCTCTTGGCTACGGAGGTTGTTGACCGGATTGTCGGCCCAGGCGTAACGGACGGCAACGGGGTCAGCGACCTGGTCGCTCCAGACCTCGACCTTGTCGCCGGCGACGATGCTCGCCTTCGCCCAGACGAATCTTCGGTCGCTGCCGGCAATCGTGAAGCCCTTGATTTCACGCGTGTCGAAAGTCTTCAGCCCTCCGCCAACGTAGTCGAAAGTCAGGACTATCTTGCCGCCCTGTATTTCCATCGACCGGTAGATCGGGCTTCGGTAGGCGATGGACGCTCCGTAGTCCCGTGCCAGGGCCCAGCGTGCGAGTCTCTTGGCTACATCGACCTTATTGCGCGGATGAATGTCCTGAGCCTCCCCGAGATCGATGATGACGGCCTCGCCCGTGTTGGGCAATGCGCTCACGGTCATCGTCTGCGCCTCGCGCAGTTCCGCCCAATCGCTCTCCCCGGGTTCCGGCTTCTCGTCCCGATGGTCCGCGAGCTGGACCCAGTAGAAAGGAAAATCGCCCAATTGCCATTCGTCACGCCAGCTCCGGATCATGAGCGGGAAGAGGCTGCGATACTGGTAGGCTCGGCCGGCGTTGGACTCGCCCTGGTACCATATCACCCCGCGAATTCCGTAGCCGACGATCGGCTTCACCATGCCGTTGTATATGTTTGAGGGACGGGCATTTCCGGTGAGCGGGTTGCCGGGCTGCGGAGGACGCTGCGGGGACGCCTGGCCCTCGGCCTTGGCTTTCTCCTCCGCCGCCTTCCATTCGGCGAGCTTCACCTGATATGCCTCCATCGCCTTTTGGTGGTCGTATGATTTCTCGGTCTGGATCCATCGTTCCAGCAATGCCGTATAGCGCTCATCGGAAGCCAGCAGATCGCGCCGGACCCAGGCCTCGCAAGCCGAGCCTCCCCATGAATTGTCGATCAGGCCTACCGGAACGTCGAGCGTCTGGTGCAAAAGACGACCGAAGAAGTAACCGACTGCCGAGAATCCGCTCACAGTCTCGGGCGAGCAGACTTCCCATCTGCCTTTGAAATCGTACTGCGGTTCCTGTGTCCCGACCTTGGGTACCGTGATCAGGCGGATTTTCGGATACTTCGCCGTGGGGATCTCCAGGTCCGGGTCGTAAGCCGAACCGACAGGCCACTCCATGTTCGACTGGCCGGAGCAGACCCAGACCTCGCCTACGAGAACGTCTTCGATCCGGAGTTCGTTCTTCCCCTTGATGACCAGCGTGTGAGGTCCTCCCGCAGGCATGGGCTCGAGTTCGACGAGCCACCTGCCGTCAGAACCCGCCTTGGTCGATTTGGTTTGCTGAGCAATCGAGACCGTGACCTGCTCTCCCGGGTCGGCCCAACCCCAGACCCGGTCGGGCCGGTTCTGCTGCAGCACCATGTGCTCGCCGAAGATGGCGGGGAGCCTTACCTCGGCGTGAGCGTGTGAAAGGCCAACGGTCAGGAAACATGCGATGATGAGACGCGGATTCATAGGTCAGTCCTTTCAGTCAAATCTCCCACAGTCACTCATGCCCTGTTAAGCCGCGACTGCCAAGCGCGGCCAGAGGTCGCCAGGCTGAGGATTTGGCCCGTTTGGCTCCATCAGGCCGCCGGAGCCCACTTGGTCGCCCGTACCCGCTTGGCATCCGGTCCTCGGAACAGACCTCAAACCACCCTTGCTTCGATGCCGATCAACCGGCAGAAATCGCGCAGCTCGCGCTTGAAATCGCCATAGAAGAAGATCTGATGGAATCCCGGGTAGTCCAGCAGATCGTTCTCTCCGTCGAGTTTGACCGTAACCGAGACAACGCAACCGCCTGCCGGAGGCACTGCGACGTTGTCCAGCACGGTCCCCGCCGAGATGTACATATGCGGCGGGTCTTTCTCCCCGTCGGTCACGCCGCCGATGATGGCGACCGTCGCGCGCTGTCCGACCTTCCACATCGGGCGGGGCACCGCGTCGCGCATGCCGTGGTGATGCGACAGGTAGAAAGGCTCGGCGGGTCCGGAGAAGCCGCCCAGCCGTGTCGGGCAGGTGCAATGGGCCCCGATCAGCGCTTCCCGCGCCGTGTCGGGAACAGGGTCCTGCTGAAAGCCCGGCCGGTCGAACAGGTACTGGACGGTCGCGTGAGTCACGGCCGCCCCGATGTCCGCCTCGCAGGCGGCGGGGATCCCGTTGTCGAGCATGCGGGACCAGGCTATGCAGGGAAGGCTCACAGTGGTAGGTCCCAGAGCGCCGAGGCAATCCATCGTGATGCCGTCGGCCTCCTCGCGCTCCATGATCTTGCGCGCGACGACGTAGCTCTTAACCCCGTTCAGGACATCCTGCTCGGTCGGTCCCGAGATTCTGGTGGCCCTCCTCATATACTCGGACGCGATCTGCCTGACCTCGTCGTCCGCGGCGGTGCGGTCATACTCTTCGAGGAACGAGCCGGCGGGAACGTAGCGCAGGCGGGTCCCCAGGTGCTTCACGGTCGTTTCTCTCCTCTCCTTGCCTGCGATCACGACGAAGCGCATCTCGCGCAGTCCGGCGGCTGCGCAAATCATCCTCATGCCGTAGGCGACCCGGCTGAAGTCGTCGGTCGACGCGATGTAGCATCCCGGTTTCCCTGCGAGCGGGCGGGTGTTCGTCCTGAAAGCCGCGCCGACCGGCGCAAACACAACCGTGGGGATGCCGGAGTCTGCGGCCCTGGCCGCCGTCGGCCAGGCGTGTTGCTGGCGATCCAGGAGCACAACCAACAGGCCGTCCGGCCGTGCCGATTGGGCCTCGGCGATCCATGCGCCGGCCTCGGCCGGCGAATAGATCGGCTCAGGCCTTAACACCGCCCGGATGCCCAGATCGCCCGCGGCCGTCTCGATCTGCGTGCGATAGTTTCTCAAGGCGGCGGCTCCGTCGTAGACGGCGCCGGGCCATAGCATGCCGTAGTCCTCCTTGCGGCGGACGAACGCGACCCGGAGAATCGGCGTGTATTTGGATGCGGGGCCGGCGGGTCTGACCTTGCGCGTCTCCGATGATTCGCCCGACTCGGCAGCGCCTGCGATAACGCTCGGCGCCGCAATCGTGGCGCCAGGGGACGCCGCAAGAAAGCCACGGCGGCTGATATGATGTCCACAGCCAGGGGTGAGTTTTCTGGTCCTCATAATTCTCGTATGCGGCAGACTCTGCATCCATTCTCGCACATGGCCATTCCGGCCAGGTCCTCTTGTTTGGGCACGCAGAAAGTCTCGTCATCCACACGGGCCGCGAGGACGGTCGCCACTACATGTTGCTGTGACAGCATAGCATCGACGGTGCTTTCCGCAGCCGGGCAATCGTTGCCCGGGCGATTGCCTTCATCCCATGGGCGTTCCACCATCCTGGTATCCAAAGGCGGGCCGAGCAATACACAAACTCAGCTCGCTTCGCTCGCCGACCTTGGGGGCATAGGGTTAAAGGGGCAAAGGGCAAAGTAGGCTCCATGCCTCGGGTCGATCTTGGTTTTCAAGCTTCGGATAAGGGAGTCCAACATCCTTTCTATTTCGGAATGCTTGGCCTGGACTGTTTCAGCCGTGTTCCCCTTGATGTAGCCGAGGCGGCCGGCAGGCAGGAGCTGAGTTTCCAGCTCAGCGGCGGAC
>JACADW010000315.1 GCA_013388445.1 Acidobacteriota bacterium
CCTTCAGGCAGGACGCTGGCTGGTGCATCCAGCCCCTGGAGTGGCGCGGATCGGGCGACATCATTGGCTTTTCGCGCGGCAATGCCGCCCTGACTTTTCCGGCGGAGCTGGACTTTCTGTCCGCGGGCAGGGAGGTCGAGGCCGTGCTTTTTCCCGGGCAGCGCGAGCGAGGGCGCACGGCATGAAAAGAGCGGGCGAGTACGAGGCCCGGCGGCTGAGGCATATCAACGCTGCGGGCCGGGCGCATGGTGGATATTTCGGGGAAGCGCCCCACGGAGCGCCGGGCGGTGGCGGAGTGTTTCGTGCGTCTTGCGCCGCCGACGCTGGCCGCGATAGCGGCAGGCCAGCTGCCCAAGGGGGATGCGATCGAGACGGCCTGTCTCGCTGGCATCATGGGCGCCAAGCGCACGGGCGAGCTGATTCCGATGTCCCATCCGCTGGCGCTGGCGCACGCGGCGGTGCAGGCGGAGGTGTGCGTGGGCCGGGTGTGCTTCGAGGCCGCGCCCGCCTGTATCGGCCCGACGGGCCTCGAGATGGAGGCCCTGGCGGCCGCGGCGGTCGTCCCCCTGACGCTCTTCGACATGGTGAAGGCGGTGGAAAAGTGCTGTCATCGAAAATCTCCGGCTCGTGAAGAAGACGAAATAGCCGCGATCATACTCGCGCGCTCCGGTGAGCCCGCTAGTTAGGGACAGACGCCCCTCAGCCTTTGTGATGAGTTTGAGTGAGAAGGGGTTACGTCCGCCGATCGGCCCCTGTGACCGTCTATTCCATCCCCAGCCCGTCGATGACGATGGGGAAGAACGGCGAGCATAAGGTGTTTCCCGGGAGCATGCCTATATCCCCTTGTGCGACGTCTCTCAACACGCGCCATATGTCGTCCTTCGCCGGCAAGAGCGGAGAGAGTGGGCCCATGGAATTCGACATGGGGCAAGTGCCGTCGGAAGCCGTGACGCGTGCATCGGCAATAAGCAGCCCCTGTGCACGAGATTGTTTCCCGATGGCCGCGCCATGCCTTTTTCGGAGATTGGACACATCCGAGAGGTTTGGACAGTGCTTGAAAGCACCTTTCAAGCATCCAAGCGGCGTTCCTTGGACTTGCCCCATCTCGCGGGCTAAAATATCCAGTGGAATCCTTTAAATTTTGCATGGCTGTGGTCACCACGCGGCCGCGGCGCGGTGAGGTCATTTTTTCTTCATCGCGAAGCCGCCGTTTTGTCACTCTCACCACGGACTTCGGCGTTAGGCACGGACTGGATGACGGGCAATGGAGGCGCTGGCGTTTGTCAGTGGAGGACCGCGCGTCGCTGAACAGCCGGAATAACGAGCGATAAGCGAGTTAGCCCTTTCCGAACGTTGTGGCCTTCGGCGAGCCGGACCCGTTGGGCGCCGGGGTTCCGGAATAAGCATGCCCGCGCACATGCCTTATGATTTCTCGGGTTCTGCACAGCTTGTATGGGGCACTGGGCATGAGCAGATGATTCTCGCCCATCATATGCCCGCTGTATCCCGCCCTGTCGCCGTTGCAGCTCCAATACTTAGCGGGCCTTGCGGTTGGTTCGTCCGGCTCGGTGTCGCTCTTGAAGAGGCTTGGCCCGCGAAGTCTTGTCGGTCATGGCCAAATCCCACCGGGTCTCCACTGGCCCGGGTCGGTGTGTTACGCCAGCTCGGCTGCGTAATCCGTTATCTTATCAATGGCTGTTCTGGCCGCAGCAATTTGCAGCGCGTAGCAGTCTTTTTCCCGGCCTTCACCGGCATTACTGCCGAGCTCCCGGTCCTTCTTATGGGCTTGGTATTCAGGATCGGGAAGTCGCATCGAAGGGGGCAGGTCTGCTTAAATGAAGGCGAAGCCCAACTCGGGTTTCGAAAACCGTATCCCGACAGGCTTGTTTCCGCTATTTCTAATACTCTGATCGCAAACGTCAGACGCAGGGTGATATGGATCTAAGAGACGACACAAGTCCCGGAAAGGAAAGTCGGAAGTTGAGATACAACCTTAAGAAGGACTCGGCCTGGCTTATCCGAGAGGAAGAGAAGATCTACGAGGCTAGATGCGAGGGAGTCCTGGGCCGAAAACGCAAGAGGTTCCGACTAATCGATGTTTTCGCGGGAGCCGGGGGCATGACTCTCGGCTTTTCGAAGAAGTTCGGACACGCGTTTGATTCCGTATGGGCTAATGACTTTGACGATGCCTGCGTGCGCACATATCACGAGAACTTCGGAGAGCACTGTGTACTGGGCGACATTGTCGACATTGTCAACGCTCCGGCAACGCAGATCCCGTCTGCCGACGTCGTGATCGGCGGACCGCCGTGCCAAGGGTTCAGCCTTTTAAACAAAAATCGCGAAGGCGATCCACGCAAGCAGCTCTGGCGTCCGTTCCTTGATGTGGTGGAGCGCTCCGGAGCCGGGGTTTTCGTCATGGAAAACGTGCCGCAACTGCTGGGTTCGTTCGAACACGGAGAGATAATAGGCACGGCTGAGAGAATGGGCTTTAAGTGCTGGGGCGAAATTCTTTGCGCAGCCGATTACGGCGTACCGCAGACACGCTTGCGGGCCTTCATTGTCGGTTGCAGGTTTTTTGATCCCTACAAGGTGTTTCCACCGAGAAAGACACATTTCGACCCGTGCAGGGGCGGCGCTCAGCTATCCTTTTTTCAAGCGGACGCAAATAGCTATCTGCCCGGTGCCGTGAGGTGGCGCACCGTGCGCGACGCAATCGCGGATCTTCCGGAACCGGAGGGAATTGAGATCCGCGACGAGGATCCGCCTCTCGATCTCCACTTCGGGCGGTCCCCTACGCCGAAGAGCATCGCCCGTTACAAGGCGATCCCCAAGGAGGGCATGAATCGTTTCGACCTTCAGAAACGCGCTCCTGACCTGACGCCGGAATGCTGGATTCGAAAGAAGACCGGCGGGACGGATCTGTTCGGCCGGCTGTGGTGGGATCGTCCCGCGTTCACGATTCGTACGGAATTTTTTAAACCGGAAAAGGGCCGATACCTACATCCTGAGCAACACCGACCTATAACGCACCGCGAAGCGGCGCGGCTTCAGTCCTTCCCGGATGAGTTTATCTTCAAAGGATCGAAGATCGAAATTGCCCGGCAGATCGGCAATGCGGTACCTCCGCTCCTGGCAGCACGAGTGGCCGACGTCGTGTATCTCCTTCTGACCATGAACGAGCACTGACATGACCGACGTGTTCTGCAAGGAAAAGCGTAGCTGGATCATGGCTCGCGTAAAGGGACGCGACACCAAGCCCGAAATGCTCGTTCGGTCGTTAATTCACCGAATGGGATTTCGGTTCCGAATCCACAAGCGCGACCTTCCCGGCAACCCGGATATTGTGCTGCCTCGCCACGGCAAGGCGATCTTCGTCCATGGTTGCTTTTGGCACGGGCACAATCCGTGCAGGCGATCGAAGAGGCCGACAACGAACAAGGCTTTCTGGAACAAGAAGCTCGATGAGAACATTAGGAGAGACAAGCGCTTCCGACGGGAACTGCACCGGATGGGGTGGAAAACTCTCGTCGTCTGGCAGTGCGAGATCCGCCATCCGAAAAAGCTATTGAGGAAGCTGGATGGATTCCTGCATGGAGAGTGAACGATGGAGGAGAGAGATGATCGACCCTGAGAGCGTGCGCCGGAAGGTGGAGAGTCTGATCAAGAACTTCGAAGCAGAACTTCGATCAGGTGAGCTCAGGCCGAAGGTTCTTGCCTTAATTCCGATCTTCCATGGTTTGCGCGACCTAGGCAAGGCGCTGATTCCCAGCCATTATGCCTCGGCCGCAAGGGACAGGATTCTGTGCTATTTCCGGCAGTATCCGCGTACTATTATCAACGGTGACGAGCTGCTCGTTATATCGGGGATTCAGGAATATGCACGCCGTGTAAGGGAATTGCGTATCCAATTCGGCTGGGCGATCGCGAGCGGCGTTACGATAAAGGAGATGCGGGACGAGGAAGCAGAGGAAGTACCGGATGAACTCCAAGCCATGAAGCCGAGTGATTACGTCCTGCTGAGCACGGAAGAGGATCGCGAAGCAGCGCATCGATGGCATCTTGCGAATGCGATTCGCAAACAACGCGGTTCCGTGCGCGACAAGATACTGAGATTTCTTCGGGAAAATGTTGGGCGACCGGTGACGAACGAGGAATTGCGTTACGTCGCCGGTGACAAGACTGAGTGGGCGCGCCGTGTTCGCGAACTCCGCACTGAGCTTGGGTGGCCGATCGCAACAAAGACCACCGGCCGCCCCGATTTGAACGTCGGTGCCTACGTATTGCAGGCGGATCGGCAAATCCCGGAACATGATCGGCACGTTGCCGACGATGTTCGTCGAAGGGTCTTGCGTAGGGACGGCTATAAGTGCACATCATGCGGGTGGTCCCATGACGATTGGAACCCGTCCGATCCCCGACATCTGGAGTTGCATCACATCAAACGTCACGTGGAGGGCGGTGAGAACGTGGAAGAGAACCTCGAATCGCTGTGTACGGTTTGCCATGACAAGTTGCATCGTTTGAAGAGAGGTGCCTAACCCTTACTGTTCACGTAAAGAGATTCTGCCGCAACGTGCGGCTCAGGAGAAAAGAGCATGGCCGCGCTACGGCAGAATTGCGGCACGGCACTCGCATCACCGATCACATCAGCATAAGGTGATTGCCGGGGACTTCCCGGTTGGTCGCATCGATTTGATTCTTTCTGAGACCGGGAGCAAAAGGCTGCGCGAGCGAGAACTTCCTTCGGACATCATCCTCCATTAAGTCATCGCGCCGGCTTTGTTCATGTAGTTGTCGTTTTGTGAGGCATTGCGGTGCCTGCTCCCGGGGGGGGGTGACGGCTGGGCGGGTAGCAGACGGCATACCGAATCGCCGAGAAGTCGGCCGCCTCGCAAGGTCACAGCCAGCTGGGCCGGCAGCCGCTGGCGCGCCTGTTCGAATCCTTGGTCGCTCTGCTTGCCACCAAGCGCCATTGCTGCCCAAATTAGCCCGAGACCCGGTCTCCACCCGTTCAGTTCGTTGAAGTTATAGTTCTCCCGACGGCTCCTCGCGGATGAGGTTCCCCACTCACGACCCGGACCGACTGATCGGCACCATTGCTGTCCAAGTTCAGTACTCTGTGTCCTTGCGGCAAGCGTGAGTAGCCTTTGCGGCGGGTCACGCGCAGGGTTTTTCCGGGTCAGCCCCGCTTTCCCGGGGCACCTTATCTCCTGAGATGGACATGCCTCGAGGAAAGGC
>JACADW010000183.1 GCA_013388445.1 Acidobacteriota bacterium
ATCCTGCAGATGAATTTACCCCTTACCATGAAAAGCTCCTCGAAGGTACCTACGACTGTGTCGATCGAATCGTCGTCAACGCCTACTATCCCCTCGGTCGGAGTGCCGGAGGGTTTCGCACGACGTGGCGCAAGCTGACAGGGTCGAGACCGGTAGGAAGGTCTGGGCCCCCTGGTACACGCTGCACAAGGTCTACGCAGGCCTGATCGACATGTACACCCTATGCGGCAACGAGCAGGCGCTCAAGATTGCCCTCGGTATGGCTCGCTGGGCCAGGCAGCGGACCGACCGGCTCGACGAGGCACAGATGCAGAAGATGCTCGGCGTGGAGCATGGCGGGATAAACGACGCGCTCAGAAACCTGTACGCCGTCACCGGCGATCCCGAGCTCCTCGCCCTGGCGCGCCGATTCGATCACAAGGCTGTCCTCGACCCGCTGGCGGCGCACGAGGACAGGCTGAAGGGACTTCACGTCAACACGCAGATCCCGAAGGTCATCGGGGCGGCCCGCGCTTACGAGCTGACGGGCGAATCCTGCTTCCATGACGCGGCGACCTACTTCTGGAACCAGGTGACGGCCGCACGCTGCTATGCCGCCGGCGGCACGAGCAACGACGAGCACTGGCGGACGGAGCCTTATCGGATGGCTTCCGAGCTCGGCAGGGAGAGCCACGAGACCTGCTGCACCTACAACATGCTCAGGCTCACACGCCACCTGTTTACCTGGAATCCGGAAGCCCGCTATGCGGATTACTACGAGCGCGCCCTGTTCAACGGCATCCTCGCCACGCAGGATCCGGCCAACGGGATGATGATGTATTACGTCCCGATGGCCTCCGGCTTCTACAAGACCTTCATGACGCCGGAGGATTCCTTCTGGTGCTGCACCGGGACCGGTATGGAAAACCACGCGAAGTACGGCGACAGCATCTATTTTCATGATGAAAGCGGGCTGTTCGTGAACCTATTCATCGCTTCCGAGCTCGACTGGATCGAGCGGGGAATCCGGATCCGCCAGGAAACCAGTTTTCCGGAGGAGGCGAATACGAAACTGATCGTGAGAACGGGCAGACCTGCGGAGTTTGCGCTGAAAGTTCGAATCCCCTCATGGGTGGCGCCGGGCGGGAAGGCGGTCCTGAACGGCAAGCCGCTGGAGGCTTTCTCGAGTCCGGGCAGTCACCTGGTGCTGAAACGAACCTGGCGCGACGGCGACACGCTTCTGATTGACCTGCCGATGAAGCTATACCTGGAACGCTTGCCCGACGATGCCGACACGGCGGCCATCCTGTACGGGCCGCTTGTGCTGGCCGGGGACCTGGGCTCCGAACGTCTCACTGCCGACAAGGTTCTCGGACCCATGGGCCCGTCCGGAGAAGCGGTCGCTGTGCCGCGTCTTGCGGGGGACCGCCGGCAGCTTGACTCCTGGATAAAGCAGGTGCCGGGGAAAATCCTCACATTCCGGACGGTAGGGGCGGGCAGGCCCGACGACGTGACACTCGTACCCTTCTACAAGCTGTTCGGCTGCCGATATGCCATCTACTGGGAGCTGAGGAATTAACCAACAATTAGGTTGTGCGCGGTGAGGGCCCAGCCGTAGCGTACCTCTTGAAGAATTCAAAATTCGGCTAATCACGGAGGAAGCCCACCCGGCAACAGGTGCCGGATGGGCCCTTTGTGATGAACGGGAAAACGGCCGCGCCTAGAACGAATAGCGCAGGCTCAGTTGCACATTGCGCTCGCTCGACTTGCTTGTGACTTTTCCAAAGGTACCGCTCTTCGGATTGGTGTCGACACCACCCCAGTTCGGGTGGTTCGGGAAGTTGAAAAACTCGGCCCGGAACTGGATTCTCTGGGACTCGGTGAACCTGAAGTCCTTGAAAAGCGCGATGTTCCAGTTCTGGAAGCCTGGGTGGTTTCCGGCGATGTTTCTCGTCTGCGTGGCGAACGTGCCTGCCGCCGGAGCCGTCGCGATGGGAGCCCCATCCGCAGTCTTGGTCTTGAAGTAGAAGTTGCTGTCCGATGCTCCTTCTGAGAACTTCCGATCACTGCGGGGCAGCTTGATATCCCCCGCCAGGTTCCACAGCTGGGCCGCGTTGCCGCTTCCGATCCCGGCAAAGTCCTCTCCGGTTCCGATGCTGAAGGGTGTCCCGGTCTGGAACTGCGTCACGCCGGACACGGTCCAGCCGCCCAGCATCCTGGCTCCGAGGGAGTTACCCTGTTTGAGGAAGGGGATTTCCCAGATATAGTTGAGCACCAGAATATGCCGTGTATCGAACCCCGACGGACCCCAATAGCTCTTGTCGTCCAGAGGGTTGAATGGATATTCGCGCCGGCCGGAAGCGTTGTCGAGCGACTTGGAATAGGTATATGCGACCCCGTAGCTCAGTCCCCTGGCAAACCTGCGGGTTGCTTCCAGCTGAAGGCCGTTGTACTCCGAGCGCGCCGCATTTTCGCCGATATTGATCTGCGCGAAGCCCTTGTAGGGCCGCAGGACGTTCACATTGATCCCTTTGTTCTCGGGCCTTTGCAGCGTCCCTACCTGAAGCGTGTTGAGGTTGCGCTCGCGCTCCAGGTGCAGGCCGACCCTGCCTACGTAGCCGATCGACACCGTGGTTTCCAATCCCACTTCCTGCTCGTAAGTCAGATTCCACATGTAGGAGCTCGGGATTTTGAAAACTGGATCGATCGTCATGAAGAACTGCGGGAAGTAAGAAGGCTTCCCACCGGCAGGGTTGTCGGCCTGACCGTTGGCGATCGAAACCATCGGCTGGAAGGGAGGATTGCCTCCCAGGAAGATGTTATCGCTCACGCCCGGCCGGGCCATGAATCGGCCGAAGCCGGCGCGAATCACGCTCCTGGGAGTAAACGAATAGGCCAGTCCAAGCCGCGGCTGGAAATTGGTGAGGTGGCTGTCGGCGTAATAATTGGGTCCTCCGCTGAACAGCCGGTTGTATTCACCCGTGTCGGCAATCAGAACCCGGCCCTTGGCCGCATCAGGCCAGCTGCTTCCGGGGATGACGACGCCATTGTAACGGTCGCCGCTGATGACATACCCGGTTGCCGGGTCCTGCACCACCGCCTTCGCCGGGTCGTAGCGTCTCGGGTCGAATACCGCGATATTTCCCCACAGGCTGAAGTAGTAGGGAGTCATATAGGTGTAGCGCAAGCCATACTCCAGGCGCAGCTTGTCGGTGGCACGCCAGGAATCCTGTGCAAACCACTCCAGCATGTGCGATCGATACGGAGTGCGCGCGCGGGGGCCGACCTCTGCGTACGAGGTGAAAAGTCCCATGGCGGCATTGGCGATGGCCAGGCTCGTGGTTGCTGCACCTGCGCGCGTGTCGTCGAAGATAAAGCGGCCGTTCTGGTTGTTGGTGCCGCCGGGTACACCCGAGACGTTGATCTGGTCGAAGTCGTCCTGGCCGGACCGCTCGAACGAAAAGCCGAACTTCAGTGTGTGTGTGCCCCAGATCTTGGTCAGGTTGTCCGAAAACACGTAGATCGGGCCATAGGAGGAAGACGGATAGGGCCCCCCGTCGACGGTCTGGAAGTTGCTTATGTCGATGGTCGGTATCTTGTCGGGGATCTCCTTGCGCTCGGGGAAGAGGTAAGGGTAATTGATCCCCCGTTTGCTGCGCGAGTAACGCTCGCCTTCACGCTGCACCTCGATCAGCACGATGTCCTCGCTCGCGGTCGCGAGAAACTCGTTGATGAAGGTGGGGCTGATCGTCCAAATGTAGTTCAGTGATGCAGTCCGGTTGGGCCGGTCCCAGTCCGTGCAGGCCAGATCGAATCCGCTCCTGAAAGCGTCCAGCGCCGTGTAGCTGTAAAGCTGGCCGCGGAACCGGAACGTGTGCTTTGATGACGGCACATAGTCGATGGAGAGAGTGTCCTTCCGCTGATTCTGCGGATTGGGCCGCGTCTGGATGAAGTTATTCCGCCCCTGCAGGAATCCTGGAGTCGGCTCCGGATAAGTCTTCAGGAAACCGAGGCCGTTGGGACTCAAACGGCTCGAAGGAATTACATTGTTCTCAAACGGCTGACCCGTATCCGGATCCTTTACGATTCGGACCTTGCTGAAGAAGGGATTTGCCGGATTGAGAAGCTCGGAGAAATCTCCTTTGCGCATGGCCAGGGATGGGACTACCACGATGGAAGTCGACTCCACGCGGCGGCGAATCCACTCCTGGCTCCACAGGAAGAATAACTTGCTGCGATCGGTGTTGAAAACGCCCGGGATATAGATCGGCCCGCTTGCGACATAACCGAACTGGTTGTAGCGCTGGGCTGAGCGCGGTTGCCCGGCGCGGTTGCGGGACCAGCTGTTTGCGTCGAGGACGTTGTTCCGGAAGTACTCGTAGAGGCTTCCATGAAAGTCGCGGCCGCCGCTCTTGGTGACCATGCGGATCTGCCCGCCGGCCGACCGGCCGTATTCCGCGTTGTAGTTGGCCGTGAGGATCTGCATCTCCTGGACCGATTCCACATCCACCGCACCGATGCTGGTGCCGTTGGCCCTCGTTCTCATCGCGACCGCGCCATCGAAGGCTATGTTGTAGTCCTGGGACCGGGAGCCGTTGATGGAAAACCCGCCCGATGTCATCGTGAAGCTGAAGCCTGCCAGTGTGCCGCCACGAACCCCGGGCTTGAGCTGCGCCAGAAACAGCGGATTGCGCCCGTTGAGCATCATCTTCTCGATCTGCGTGCTCTCGACCAGCTTCCCGACTGTCGCTGTGTCGGATTGCACGTTGGCGGCGGAGGCGGTGACAGAAACCGTCTCGGAAAGTTGGCCGACCTCCAGGGCCACGTCGATTTTCGTATTGATATTGGCATCCAGCTTGTTGCCGGTCTTGACGTATCGCTTGAAGCCGGTAATCTCAGCGGCGACGGTGTAGAATCCGGGCGGCAGGTTTGAAGCCACGTAATATCCCTGCTCGCTCGATACCACTGTCCGGGCGACACCCGTACCCTCGTTTGTGATTGTGACACTGACGCCAGGGACGATCGCGCCGCTGGGATCCTTGACAAATCCGGAGATTTGTGCCAAGTCGGATTGTGCCAGGCACACACCGGCTGCTATCAGGACAAGTGTGAACAGAATGGCCATAAAACGGCCAATGGATTTCACAGAACTCATAGGAAAGCTCCTTTCCCAAGTGAATTAGGGGTATCGACCTCTTGCAGAAAGACTTTTCCCATTACAAGAGCGTCTCGGCTGAGGCTCGTGGGAATGAGAATCTGCACTTGCGCTACAGACTTCGCCGGCGGGTTGGTGCCTCTTGACAGACACCCTCTGGTCGGAAGACTGCACAGACCTATCCACGCGGCTACACCTCTTCATGGTCCGCGCAATGCCAGGGTGTCCCATTCTCAGACTCGAGGTACTCCAAAAGCAAGCAAAAAAAGATCCTGACGATGAGGGGGCAGTCAGAAGAAGTTGCCATTCAAACCGCCTGGAGGGCTTTGAAGAGGCCGCTCGAGATAATGGCGGCAAAGCCATGACCGGCGGCAAGGACCTGGCAGAGACATATCCATTGTAGATTGCAGATTCGCCGTATGTTACCTGCAATCTGCAATTGGCTGGTCCGGCGGTGCGGGTGCTCGTGCCGCTGCCCTGCGCGTCGCTGGTCTGGGCCGTCCTGCTAATGTACCCGCCGGCTTTCGTCGCCATTATCTCGATCGCGGCGCGACTGTTTGCTGCAAGCCCGCCTGTGTCCGACCATCTCGCCCTCGCCGTCCCGGCCTTTCTTCTACCCGCGTCCGCGGTGCCCCGGCCGGCCCCTGGTTGGTGAAGCGACTCAGCGGGGCGTTTCCGGAATCTCGTGCTCCGGACAGGTGGAATCCCATCTACTTGCGCCGCCCGTCAACCGGCTCCTGCCCGGCCACCGTGAATCACTGCGCCCGTGCATGGTCATCATAGTCGCGGGAGAGACGGCTACCCTCGCGCAACGTGAATCGGGCTGTCGCGATCTGCTTGCCGGCTCGTCCAAAGGAGAAGCAGCGCTGCTAAGCGTCGGCACTGTGCCTGTGGTCGGAGGCGATCACGCGCCTGGGGTCGGGGAGCGCAAACTGCGCCCCGCTGAATGAGAGCCCAAGGGTTAGCTCGTTGATACGATTCTCCCGTGGCCCCGATTCGAATACCACTGCTCCATCGTGCCATAGGAACTGCCGTGCATTCTTAGATATCAACGCCGGAGTCTCGGCTTGCTTCAAGAAACGATCGTGCGTCGGAGGAGCTG
>JACADW010000288.1 GCA_013388445.1 Acidobacteriota bacterium
CCAGCGAGGGGGGCGGCATCACGAAGACCTATCCTTTCGAGATATGGCGCTACGCCTTCATCGAGGGAATTGGCCCCGACGTCGAGATCGAGTTCGTCGATCCGACAAACACCGGCGAGTTCCGGATGACGATCGACCCTCAGGAGAAAGACGCTTTGCTCCGCGCCGGAGGCGGGCCGACGGAATATGAAGAGGCCGGCCTAGAGAGCCGCTACCTGCGCCTCCAGCGCAGCGGGCTTGCCACAAACTACGTCGGTCCCACAAAGGACCTGCCGTTCGAGCGGCTTGCGCGCATGGCAGTCCTGGACAAGGCGCCGCCGCTCAAGTTTGACAAGCTGCGCGAGATCGTCAGCACGTTCGTGACCTACGATCAGCTCCCGTCCAACTTCAGATACAGGATCATCCGGCAAAGCGATGCCAACGCTCTTGCGATGGTGAACATCGAGGTGCCGAACAGCGCACTCAGTTTCGCCGGCCGGGGAGAGGCGGTCCGCGCCGAGGTCGAGATATACGGCCGGATTGTCGACCTGAGCGACAGGATACTGACGCAGTTCGAAGATACGCTCGCTGTCGACTTCCCGGCCTCCGACGCGACTCGGGTCAATGCCGGGATTTCCTCGATTCAGAAGAACTTCCTTCTGCCGCCAGGGACCTTCCGGATCGATATCGCCCTTAAAGACCCGCGAAGCAACCAGATCGGCACCCGGCAGGAGCGGATGGTGATCCCGCCGCTCACCAGCGCGAAGCTATGGGCGGCCCCGCTGATCCTGGCTCACAGTATCGAGGCTGCCGGCGACTCGGAGGGAATCAACGATCCGTATCTTCTCGGCACGCTGCGCGTCCGCCCCCAGCCGGCGCTGACCTACAGCCGGTCCGACCCGCTGCTTGTGTACCTGCAGCTCTACGGCAGCAGGCTGGACCCGTCGACGCAGGCCCCTGCGCTCACCGTGCGCTACAACATCCTGAAGGACGGACGTCTCTTCTTCGGCCAGACCGACGACAAGGGGAAAACGGTCCACTTTGTATCCGAGCAGCGCGTGGTTCTGCTCGCCTCGATCCCCTTGGCCACCTTCGAGCCTGGAAAGTTCAGGCTCCTGGTACAGGCCACCGACCGCATCTCCGGCGAGACGACCTCCGCCGACGCGACATTCACCGTTAATTGACGATTGACGAGTGTCATCGGAATCCGGATCCAGCGGAGGACGCCGACAATCATGCAGGGCGATTTGCCGACCTGGACAATCCGGTGCGAAACGATCCTTGCTGCCAGGACGCCCTGAAGGACCAGCCGTCGGCCATGATGCATCCCTGTTCAAGTCTATATCAATATACAGGACCCGCTCGAGAATGAACGGCCTCGGGCTTGCACAACGACGTCCACAAAAGGAACGCCAGGGCTGCTAATCGCTTCCGTTTTCCATTCGTCAATCGTCAGTCGTAAATCGGGATGCGTTTTTGCTTGCCACATCCGCACCCTGAAGTGGTATAAAGAGGTGCACTCGTGTCTCTTGAGTGAGTGTTTTTTGATGCCATCCCGTTGCGGGACAGGCTGAAGAGCTCACGTCCAGGCTGTTCCGACCGGGATTCGCGGAGGCCAGTATGAAACGATCTTGCCTTTTCTCCCTCCTTCTTGGCGTGGCGCTCATTTTCCTTTTCGCTGGCTGCTCTGCCAGGCCGGACGAGCAGATTGCACAGGCCGAACTTGCCATGAAACAGGCACAGGAACAGCACGCAGAGCACTTCGCGACCGAGGACTGGAATGCCGCCAAGCAGGCCTGGGATCAGGCGCAGGCCAGGCTTGAGCAACAGAAGTACGGCGAAGCTACGACCCTTCTTCTCAAAGCGGCGACCCGATTCCGCAAGGCCAGGGATATCGCCCAGGGCAGGAAAGAGGATGCGCTGAGGGAAATCCAGGGCATCCATTCTGCTGCCGAGAAGCGGCTGAAGGACCTCCAGGATGCCGTCGGCTCCGGTAAGATCAGGGTAGCGGCGTCCAAGAAGAAGACATACGAAGAGTCGGTCAAGGACTTCGAGTCAAAGCTCGCCCAGGTCAACACCAAGCTGGAAGGCGGCGAGTTCGGAGAAGCGAAGTTCCTGGCCCAGACCACCCTTCGCCAGATCTGGGAAACCCAGAAAGAGCTGGAAGGGAAGGCGGGTAAGTAATCTCCGTCGGGCCGTGTCTGACCGCCAGCGGCAGGGGACGGTGAAACACGTCCTGAAGGGAGGAGGCCCGTCCGAACCAGGAGCGCGTGCGAGCGCGAACGCCGGTGCGCCGGCCCTTTTCCTGCTTCTCGAACCATGAAGAGACCCCTGATTCTCACGATGTCTTTCGTGTTTGCGCTGGCCGCCTCAGCGCAGACACCTGCGGACTTCGTCTCGACCCGCGACATGGAGCGGATCAACTGGATGGAGTTCAAGGAAGTCGTGCCGGCTCGCATCCAGACCGTGCTCCTCCCGACCGGAACGGTGGAAGCGCACGGTGTGATCAACAACGGCGCCGATGTCATGGCGCCCGTAGCCATCGCGGG
>JACADW010000184.1 GCA_013388445.1 Acidobacteriota bacterium
CGTCAATCCCGAGCGGGGGTCCACCAGTGACAAAACCGAAAGTCGCAGTCGTCGTCGGCAGCAGTTCCGATTATCCGGTCATCCAGCGTACGCTCAAGGTGCTCGAGGACTTTGCCATCCCCTTCGAACTGACTGTGTCGAGCGCGCACAGGTCGCCGGAGCGCACTCGCCGGTATGCAGTTGCGCTGGAAAAGAGAGGAATACAGGTCGTCATCGCCTGCGCCGGAGCGGCCGCGCACTTGGCCGGTGTCCTCGCTGCCCACACGATCCTGCCGGTTATCGGCGTTCCCAACAATTCCACGTCCCTCCAGGGATTGGACGCCCTTCTCTCCACGGCTATGATGCCGCCGGGCGTTCCGGTCGCGGCCATGGGTATCGGCGAGCCGGGTGCCGCTAATGCTGCGGTTCTGGCGACGCAGATACTGGCGCGGTCCGACCCGGCCCTTGCCGCCCGCCTTCGGGAGCACAAGGCGAAGCTCGCCAAGGCAGTCGAGGAAAGCGATCGCGAGTTAAAGAAGTCCCGGAATGTCTAAGTTCTTCGTCTGCACATTCGGCTGCCGCTGCAACCAGGCTGACAGCGACGCTATTCGCGAGAGTTTCTGCCGCCGCTCGATGAGCGAGGCAGAGACCCACCTCGATGCCGAGCTGGTCGTTGTGAACTCCTGCACTGTGACGCAAAGAACAGACCGGCAGGTACGACAGATGGTGCGGCGGATACATCGAGAGAATCCGAAAGCCCGCCTCGTCGTCACCGGATGCTATGCGGAGCGCGATCCGCAGGCCCTGGCGGCGATGGGGGGAGTGAGCCTCGTGGTCGGCAACGCGGAGAGGGAACGGTTGCAGGAGCTGATTCAGAATGGCGCCTGCGGCGCGACAGCAAGTATCATTCGTTCGCCCTTCAGTGGGGGTATGGCGTTCCTGCCTCCGTCGGCTCCGGCCACCGGCGGCAAGACGAGGCCCCTCATCAAACTCCAGGACGGCTGCGATGCCAGGTGCTCGTACTGCATTGTCCCGTTTGTGCGCGGCCCCGCTCGCAGCGCCCATCCGGATGCTGTCATCGCCGGAATCGAGCGTCTTGTGGGTGCTGGTTACAGGGAGATTGTCCTGACGGGGGTCAACCTTGGCAGCTACGGACGGAAGCTCGATGGATTTCCCACACTGCTCGACCTATTGAGGCGTGTGCTCTCGGTTCCCGGTCCCGGTCGCCTCCGGCTGAGCAGCATCGAACCCATGCGGTTCTCGCGCGGAGTCGCTCGGCTGGCTGCTGAAGATCCGCGTCTCCCGCCCCATTTTCATATACCCCTGCAGAGCGGCTCCGACAGGATCCTCAGGAGGATGAGACGTCCCTACACGGCGGACCGATTCCTTGATCTGGCCGGCTACATCCGCGAGATTCTTCCGGACGCCGGCATTGGGAGCGATGTCATGGTTGGTTTTCCCGGCGAGAGGGACGATGATTTTGACAAGACCTTCGAGCTGGTCCAGCGCTCTCCTTTGACCTACCTGCATGTGTTCCCGTTTTCGGCCCGCGACGGAACCGCAGCGGCGGCGATGACTGAACATGTCCCTGAGGTTGTGGTACGTGAGCGAGTGCGGATCATGCGCGAACTCTCCCAGGCAAAGAATCTCGAGTTTCGACGGCGCTTCGTAGGCCGGAGCTTGCCTGGCATTACACTGGCCAAAGAAGAAGGGGTGGGCGATGCCGTGGTCCTGACGGAGAACTACATCGCCGCTCGCGTGCCGAAGCCGGTGGAACCGAATCGCCTCGTCACCGTCCGCATCATCGAAGCCCATCCCGACTATACCCGCGCCGAGATTCAGTTGGGCTAAGCCTTGCAGATTCCAGGGATCCCAGCCCACCGGCCGCACCGGCAGAAGCACCGGCCTGAGGCAGATAAGCTGGGGCGTCGGCGGCAGAGCAGTCGTCACATCACGCCGCAGGCAATGTGCGCGTGGCCATCACCGACTACCGGACATAGGTCAGTGCAAACAGGACAGTGGGAACGATGCCGATGGCAGAGTAGACTGACGCCCGAAACGCTCCGATCACCTGCTCCACCTGGACAGAAAGAGCAATTATTGACAGATTCCAAGCCAGCACTGCGACAAAATAATCCGCCCAGGGAAATGAGTCCGACAGCCCTGTCGCAGACAGTAGCCAAGTTCCGAGGATCAGCAGGACATTTACAGGCGTAAAGGCGAAGGCGTAGATCGCAAATTGGCCCTCGAAGCTCCCAGTCCCGCCGAAGATCTTCACCGCCAGGGATTCCGTTCCGGCAAAGATAACCGCCTGCACGATGTCTACGGGCAGCTGAGCGTAGAAGCTGTAAAGCCAGGTCTTCCCGGCCGGATAGTGGAGCCACGGCCCGAACGTCACCGGGACCTCGCTGACGTGGAAAGCAAGCTGTTTGGTACCGGCGAAAAAGCTGTGAACCAGGAGTGAGGCAAACGCGTAGTCCAACCGGATGCCAGTCCTTTTCACGGCTCCTGAGGGTCTGACGAGGGCGGAAGTACAAGGTCAGAAACAGTCTGGCAAACTGCATCCTGTTTGTTCTCCGGCAGAGTCAGTGTGCGGAAACGCGCCAGGTGCTTTGCGGGTTCAGGCAGCCCGCTGTCCGCCGATCTTGGGTCATGCCATCAGAACGGTCTATTCTGGAACGAAGTAGAACGTCATCTTGACAAGTAACCTCCGCTGTTTCTGGTGCGGCAGCTCGCCGAGGATGCCGCGCGTTTCGTCATAGACGAAGAAAAGATCGGCGCCGGGTTTGTAGGTATATCGAAAGAGGATGTTCGCCCGCAATTCGCGTGCGTCGTCGTCGCGCTGCACAAGGGCACGGAGATATGCCTGTGGAGAAAAGGCCAAGGTCGCACGACCGATGAGGATATTGGTAGCGAACGTCCCGCCGACGACAGGCACGTCGACGTCATTCCGATAGTATTGCGCGCCCAGGTTCAGACGCTGGTGGGGGCGTCCCTCGAGCCCGAGGTTCCACGAGGCAAGCTTGCCGCCATAGAACGCACCGCCCATCAGACCACCCATGGCGGATATGCGCCGGCTACGACTCCCCTCGTAGTGAAGAAACACCTGGTTGCCGCGATAGGTTCCGGTCGGTATCTCTATGGCGTCGCGCAGTTCGAAGGGCTCTGTGAGGCCCTCCGCATTACTGTAGTAATTCGCGAACAAAAACGAGCCGTCGTTGAAGATGATCCCAGGACCTGCTCCGGCCTGCAGGGTCTGCAGCCGGTTCTCCCGATCGGTGACGTACTGGGTGTCAGCGCCGATGAACAGTCGACGGACCCCCGGCCAAGAGGGCCTGAAACTGAGGTAGCCGTTCCCGCGGTATTTGCGGGCGCCGGTGCGCTGAAGAAAGCCCATCTCACTGTTGAAGTCGTCCCCGATGTCCAGATATGCGAATCCCCAGCCATACCGATCCCTATTCAGTGCTGCGTCAATGTCGAAAGCATGGGACGACCCGCTGAGACCCGGCGTGAAGCTCTTGGCGGCAAATCCGAGTATCGAAAAGGACTCGCCCAACGCGAAGTTGCAGTCCGCAACCGCAACCTGGTTGGAACTACCCTCCTCTGCCGGGACCTTGCCGAGGTATAGTGCGCCGACCGACGAGCGTGCGAGCAGGTCATGCTTGACTCGGAGGGCCGCGAAGCTGGTTTTGGGCAGGCTTCCCTTTTCGCCGAAGCTCGCCTTGTCGGTTACGATATCGAAGGCGCCGAAATCCCAGGGCCCGGACTTTCCGGTAACGCGCGCGCCCCCGATGATAGGTACCGCGTCCCCGTCTTCCGAAAGGCCGATGCGACGGCTGAAAAAAAGGAGCGTGGTGGGCTGTTCGAACGCTTGCGTGCGCTCTCCGACTGTAAACAGGCCGGCGTTTTCCAGGAAAAAGGTACGCTTCTCGGGATAGAAGAGCGGGAAGCGGGTTAGATTGACCTGCTGCTGGTCCGACTCGACCTGTGCAAAGTCTGTGTTGTAGGTGAGGTCTGCCACGATCGAGGATCCGAGCGCGACCTTGGCGTCTATACCCGGCTCGAAAGCTCCTCCGTTCGGCTCGCGTCCGGGATTCTCCCAGTCTCTGTCCCATCCCCCCACAATGAAGGGCCAGAGGTGGAACCTGGCGTGCGATCCGATGTCCCGGATCCCCTGAAGGGATCCGAAGGCCGATACGCGCCACTTGCCGAAGAAACCGAAGTTGCGGCTGATCGGCGTCCAGAAGCTCTCTTCCCTCGACCGTGCCACGAGGCGACCGAAGTTGACCCCCCAATCATCTGTCGACCCGGTGCGAAAGCGCAGAGTTGAGAATGGGATGGCCATTTCCACCGACCAGCCTTCAGAGTCCCTCGAGCAGGCTACGGACCAGACACCGTCCCACTGCCAGTTGAGATCATCCCCTTCGTTGCGCACAAGGCCGTCGCGCTGCGTGCCGAGCGCGTTTGTGGCGAAATAGAAAGCGTTGCGCCGGTCGTGAAATGTATCGAGGTACACCTCGAACGTGTCATCGGCCCTGAGCTCCGCATCGCGTCGGTATTCGCTGGCCACCAGGCGTGATGCCTCCGGATCATGAAGCCGGGCGCCTACGAACAGAATCCTGTCCGTGTATACGAGACGCACTTCGGTTTGCTGGCTGGCCGGCTCGCCGTTGTTCGGTTCGCGTTGAACGAAACCCGTCGCCGGCGTGGAGCGGGACCAAAGTGGCTCGGTCAGCTGGCCATCCAGCCGTGGCCCCTGGTCGACATGGATTGCCACAGCCGTGCGGCCTGCGGGCGTCTGACTATAGGAAGCACTGACGTTGCAGAGAGCAATCGTCAGCAGGCCGACTCCCGACAGCTTTAGGTGTTCCATCACTTCACTCTGCCGCCGGCTCCATACCGTGGCAACTGCCACGGCTGAGGATCCAGCTAACCAGATATTCAGTATCCGCCAGGTCGCTTACGGCGAGATCCGGGAGGCTTGCCTGAAGGTCCCCCAGCGAGTAGCTGGGCCCGGTCGCCACGCCAAGGGCGACGCAGCCGTTGGCGCGCGCGCAATCGATGTCGATCGGCGTGTCACCTATGACCAGGACCCGGTTCGGAGGAATCGGGCGACCGAACTTTTCGGCATAACGTCGCATTGCCACGCGCGGCAGATCGCGTCTCGAATTCCCGTCGCAACCCCAGGCGGCGACCGGAAAATCCCTCGGGTCGAGACCGGCCGCGCGGATTTTCAGGAGGCCGGTTTCGGGATAATTGCCCGTGAGCAACCCCAGCGTAACTGCGCCGTCATTCCGGAGGCGCTGAACAAGATCGGAGACCCCCGGCAGCAGCTGGACTATGTCGTCTTCTCTCACCATCCTGGCCAGTATGGACGTGTAGGAGGCGCGGAACTCCGCCTCGCGGCTTGCGGCGTTCTCAATCTCGTTGAGCCCGGCGATGCCGGCCCAGATTTCGGGGTCCAACCTTCCGGCGAAGTCCACGCCGGTCAAGGTGACGGGCCGGCCGACCATGTGCCCGGCGGCCTCCAGCATGGCCCGGTAGCCTACCCGGCTGGAGAGCAGCAGCGTGCCATCTATGTCGAACAGGACCGGCAGCCGTTTCCCTGCGTCTTGACGACTCGATCGCATCTATGAGTCATCCCCTCCAAATAGGCCCGACCCGTATGCCGCTGAGTTCCTCTGCGGGTTTCAGCAGGGCCGCACGGACTGGATCTGCAGGGCACTTCTATTCCAGCACAACCCCCGGTCTCGATCGTATCCAGCCGGTTACGCCCCGCAGCCTTCGCGGGCGTCTCCCGGCCTTGATTAGGGTACCCCGCACCGGTGACGGAGCCGTCCATCCACGCGACAGATGTCCCTGGTTCCCCACAGCGACCCGCACCAGGGCCTCGGCGGCTACGATTCAAGGATGACGGTCGCGACCGCTGCCTCGTCGGAATGTGAGAGACTTACATGAACCGTGCTGACATGCTTTTCGGACGCCACCTGTGCGGCGATCCCCTGCAGCCGGATCGATGGGGCCGCGCCGGGATCTCTGAGAACCTCTATGTCCAGCCAGCGGATTCCTCCCGCCCACCCGGTTCCCAACGCCTTCAAGAAGGCCTCCTTGGCTGCGAAGCGTGCGGCATAGTGGGTTATGGGATTCCGGTGAGCGCGGCAATACTCCTGTTCAGCAGATGTGAATACGCGCTGGATGAACCGTTCCCCTTGCCGCTCAAGGACGGCGCCGAACCTGCCGGTGGCCACTATGTCAACACCTGTACCAACGATCATGACTGACCCCGAAAGAGAATTGACAGGAGAGAGTACCGCAGGACAGTATTCGATGCGTGACGGACCGCGGATTTTCCCGGCGAGAAAAGGACGGCGTCCCCTTTTACGTGTGCCGGACCCTCGAAGAAATCCCCGATTTGCGCCACGGCTTCTCTACTCGCGCGGGTGGTGCCGGCGGGTCCTCCGGTTGCCTCAACCTCAGCTACGCCCAGTGGGACCCGCCGGAGCGCGTCGACGAGAACCGGCGGCGTTTCCTCTCGGCCATCGGAGCCGATAATCTCCGCCTCGCGACCCTTCGTCAGATCCACTCCGACCGGATCCATGTCATAAAAGACAGCGGCGCGCCGCGAGGCGAGAAACCGCAGGGAGACGCCCTGGCCGCCTCCATCGGTGGAGTGGCGGTGGCTGTCCAGGTCGCCGATTGTTACCCCGTGCTGATTGCCGATCCCTTGAGGAAGGTGGTGGCGGCGGTCCACGCCGGCTGGCGCGGGATCCTGATCAGGATTCTGTCCAAGACCGTGTCGACCCTGGTGGACGCCTTTGGCTGCCGTCCTTCGTCGCTTCTCGTCGCAATCGGCCCCGGCATAAGGTCCTGCTGCTACGAGGTCGGGCGGGAAGTTGTGGACCTCTTCAGGCAAGGGTGCCCGGACGTCGAACTGGCCACACCGAGCAGGTCGCGACCGGACAAGTATCTCATCGACCTGGCTGCGGCTCTGCATGTCCAGGCCCGCGAAGCCGGAATTGAACCAGCCCGGATCTTCGACCTGCGGCTTTGCACATGCTGCGGGGTGCATGAGTTCTTCTCCTATCGCCGCGATGGCGCTTTTTCCGGGCGCATGATGGGGGTGATCGCGCGCCTGACATAACCTTCGCCGTGCCGGGCCCGCGGGGCCCGCACCGATCTTGGGGGTGGAGGTTGGGGGCGGCTTCGTGCGAAGTCCCGTCCCGCCAGCATCCCGCAGGCGGCAGACACATCGGCTCCACGCGGACGCCGGATGTAGGTCCTCATGTGGTGATCGGCCAATACCCTCTGAAATGCCAGGATATTCTCTTCGCCGGGGGGCTCGAGGGGAATCCACGGATCTGCATTGAGCGGGATGAGATTGACCTTTCTCTTGAGGCCGCGCAGCAGGCGCACCAGCCGCAGCGCATCTTCCTGAGTGTCATTGACGCCCGCGATCAAGACATACTCGAATGTGATGCGTTGCCTTCGCTGGAGTGGAAAACGGCGGCATGCGTCGATGAGCGCGGCGATGTTCCATTTCCTGTTGATCGGCATCAGTGCGTCCCGCACCTTGTCCGTGGTCGCGTTCAAAGAGATGGCCAGGTTGGGGATCACGGGCTCCATGGCGAGTTTGCGGATGCCTGGCACGACGCCGGCAGTCGAAAGCGTAATGCGGCGCGGCGAGATCGACATGCCTCCGGGATCCGCCATAAGGCGGACTGCCTTCATGACGTTTTCATAGTTGTGAAGGGGTTCGCCCATGCCCATGATGACCACATTCAGGCGCTTTGTCGCCGTTCCACGGTCCGACTGAAGCGCCAGCACCTGCCCGACTATCTCCCCGGCCGTCAGATTCCGCAGCATCGGGAGTTTCCCGGTCAAACAGAACAGGCATGCGACTGCGCAACCGACCTGCGTGGA
>JACADW010000185.1 GCA_013388445.1 Acidobacteriota bacterium
CAAAGGACTTGAAACCGACAAGTTCCAGTTTTCGGATTTGCTGCATGATTGTGGTCTAGGAAGCCGTTCGGCAGAAAAACGGAAAGCCGGATTGGTGCGACAAACCGCCTCTCTGAAACCGATACGGATGAGTAGAATGGACTCCTCGAGAAGTTCCACTGCATGGCGCCCGGCAGCCGGAAGTCACACCGACCTCGCCGCCTGGCATACCTCACCTCGGGGGATGCCCCTGTTACAGCCCAACGGCACTATAGCACACAGGAATGGTCACTTCCACCAAAAATACCTATATCTCGGGGTACCGACGCAATCTGACCACAACATATAGCCATTGCAGGGGTTTGCCTCAGCCGGGCCCAGGGAATCCTGGAGCGGGGGAACAGGTCAGAGGCGCGCAACTGGCCGCGGGGCTTCGCACCTGGATATGCCCGCGCGCCCCGCACCGATCGCGGGCGCGGTTCGCCCAACGCGTGATCTGAGAATTCAGAATTCTGAATCGGCTTGAGATTCGCTCGCAGTAGCCGGCCACGCGGCCCAACCGGCCGATCGCGGGCTACTGTGACGAGAACAGGATTCTCGTGAGGAGATTGATGGCGGCCTCATTTACGCCTGTGAGCCCCCGACCTTGCCTGGCTGCTGGGAAGGATTGCTGCTGATCTTGACGGGGATTCCAGCCGGATCCTATGATAAACAATCAGGCTTGTTCGATTCTTCCGATCGAATCTCTCGGAAAGGCATTGGGAATGATTCGACGACGCACTCTGGTGATTGCCGCGCTTGCCGTTATCTGCCTTGCAGGCGCATTATGGTCGCGCACGGAGTTTTTCCTCGTTGAAAACGTGAAGCCCGGGATGAAGGGCTTTGGCAAGACCGTCTTCCAGGGGAGCAAGCCGGTGGACTTCGATGCGGAAATCATCGGAGTGCTCCGGGGCGTCGGCCCGGGAACCAGCGCCGTGCTTGCCCGCCTGAGCGGCGGTGCGCTGGCCAACACGGGAGTCTTCGAGGGAATGAGCGGAAGCCCGGTATACGTCGAAGGAAAGCTGCTGGGGGCAATCGCTTTCTCCTTCCAGTTCGCGAAGGAAGCGATTGCCGGGATCACACCCATCACTCAGATGGTTGAGGCATTTGCGGACGCCGGGCCTCCAGGCAGCGCGGGTTTCCGCATCATGCTGAAAAAGTCGATGCTCTGGGACTACCTGCTCCCGCAGAATCCGCCGGCGGAGGCTTCGGAGATTCTCGCGCGTCCCCATCGGGATATTCAGCAAGAGCCGGTTCTCGCCCGGTTTGGGGGGCACGACATGGTGCCCATCTCCACGCCGCTTGCTCTCGGCGGTTTCGCTCCCGAGACCTTGAAAGCCTTCGGTCCTCAACTGCGAGCGATGGGACTTTCAGCGCTGCAGGGATCCGGGAATCCCGGGCCGCAGCCCCGGGCGGCCCCGAGGAAACCTGCCGCGGCCGACGCCAGTCCGCTCGAACCGGGATCCGCGATCTCCATACCGCTCGTGCGAGGCGACCTCGATGCATCGGCCGGGGGGACGGTCACGCACATCGAGGGCGACCGACTCTACGCCTTCGGACACCAGCTCTTCAGCCTCGGCTTCACCGAACTGCCGATTCACAGGGCTCGAACTCTCACAGTCTTTCCCAGCCTGCAGAGCTCGTTCACGATTCTCGAAACCGGCGACCCGATCGGGGCCACCCGGCAGGATCGCAGCTCGGGCATCTATGGCATTCTCGGCGAGAAAGCCAGGATGATCCCGATGACGGTCCAGATGACTACAAGCCGCGGCGCCAAAAAAGTGTTGAAATACGAGGTTGCGCGCGACCAGTTCCTTACGCCCTTTTTGGTCAACTTCACGGTCTTCAACAGCATCGTGGCCTCGGAACGCGTACTGGGAGTCGCCACACTCGAGATCAAGGGCAAGATCAGCATCAAGGGGCAGAAAGCGGTTGAAATAGAAAACCGGTTCTCTTCCGACAGCAACTCCCCGGCCTTCGCATCCCTCTCCATCGCGCTGCCGGTGAACTTTCTGCTCGCCTTCGGCTACCAGAACCTTGAATTCGAAAGAATCGACATCGAGATCTCCGCCATGGAGGAAGACCGGGCAGCACTGCTGGACTCGGTGCGCGTGGACCGTTCAGAGATCCGAGCCGGCGACGCGGTCGACATGAAGATATTCAGCCGCAAGTCAAACGGCGAGTCGGTGGAAGACCATTACCCCGTCAGGATCCCGCCTGATGTCACTCCCGGCCCGATCGCGCTCCTGGTCGCGGACGGTACGACGATCATGGAACGCGACGCGCGCGAACAGGGAGATCAGCTGGTCCCAAGGGACCTGCCCCAGCTGATCGAATTCATCAACCGTCTGCGGAAGAATGACCGGCTCTATGTCCGTCTCTTCCGTCAGGAGCCGGGCGCCGTCATACGGGGAGAGGGACTTCCCGGCCTGCCGCCTTCCATACTATCGATCCTCAGGTCGGAGCGCACAACCGGCGGCATGAGCCCGATCCAGACCTCCACGTTCATGGAGTTCGAGCTGCCGCCCTCGGATTACGTCGTCAGCGGATCGAAACTGCTGAGCCTGAGGATCAAACCATAGCGCGAGGCCACTCCCGCCGGCCGGGCGCGGTCGCAGCCGACAAGGGGAACCCAGCCGACGGATGAGCTGTTCGTCGCCGGGTTTCCCCGGAGAAGAGGGCGCGATGCTGCGCAACCCTGCGCGGATGGCACTCAAAGGAACGGAAAACATGCATCGTAAACACCTGCCTGCCCTCGTCATTCTGCTCGCAGCAGCAGGTACTGTGCTGGCTGTGACACCCCAGTTCTGGGAAAACTTCACGCAAGAGGACCTGCTCAAAGGCACACTGACCCGCGTTTCCCTGAGCGCCGACGGCAAGCTGTCTCTCGCGCCTGCGTATGACCTTGTCTACGACACGAAGCAGCCCTTCATCTTCTCCATGGTCCGTGACAAGAGCGGCAATATCTACGCCGGGACAGGGCACGAGGGGAAAGTCATCCGGATCGACCCGAAGGGGAACGGTTCCGTCTACTTTGAATCCAAGGAACTCGACATCTATGCTCTGGCAATCGACGAGAGCAATGTGCTCTACGTGGGGACTTCGCCTGACGGCAAGATCTACAAGGTGACTGGGCCGGGACAGTCTACCGAGTTTTGCGACCCGGAAGACAAGTATGTCTGGTCGCTCCTCTTCGACGAAGCAGGGAACCTGTACGCCGGTACCGGCGGCAGGGGCCTGATACTCAAGGTCGACCGGGGCGGGAAGAAGTCGGTCCTTTACGACAGCGACGACACCCACATCACCGCCCTGGCTAGAACCGGCGACGGCCTGCTGATTGCGGGGACTTCCCCGGGCGGCATGCTCATGAGCATCAATGCCCAGGGGAAGGCTTTCACGCTGCTGGACACGCCTCTGGAGGAAATCCGGGCCCTCAGCTTGGACCGATACGGCACGATATACGCGGCGGCGGCGAGTTCCAGAGGATTGCCGGCCGCGCAGGCGGGAAAGACAGAGATCACACTCGACACCAGTTCCGGAGCACTGCCGATCGCGACGATTCAGGCACTCTCGAGCATCGGGGAGAAGCCGAAGGAATCGGCGACTTCGGTTTCTGCCCCGGGAGGGCAGAAGGACGGGACGGGTGCGCGCGCGGTCATCTACGCTGTCTCAAAGGAAGGGGGCGTTGAAACCGTTTACACATCGAGGGAACAGATCGTCTATGATGTTGTTGCGCGCAATGACGGGACGGTTCTGGCGGCGCTTGGGGAAACGGGCCGGCTCCTGTCGATCGACGCAGCCAAACAGGTGACCGTCATTACCGATTCCCCGATGGAGCAGGCAACTCGGCTGGTCCCGGATGCCGACACCGTGTGGGTCGCGGGCAGCAATCAGGGAAAAGTCTATAAACTTCAGTCCCAGCACGCCGCGGACGGCACCTACGAATCCAAGCTGCTCGACGCCAAGACCGTCGCCTCCTGGGGCCGTATCTGCTGGCGTGTCGCCAACCCGGGAGCCGCGGTGGAAATCTCCACGAGATCGGGAAACACCGACAAGCCGGACAAGACATGGAGTGACTGGAGCCAGCCCTACACGGATCCGTCCGGCCAACAGGTCCTGAGCCCCAGGGCGCGGTATCTTCAGTGGCGCGCGAACTTCAAGCGCCGCGCTGCAGCAGGCGGAGGGGATACGCTCGAGTGGCTGCAGATAGCCTACCTGCAGCAGAATCTTCGCCCCCAGGTAGTCAGCATCAGCCTGCTGCCCTACGGGATCGCACTGCAGAAACAGCCGGCACTGCCGAGCGGGACGTTGAGTCTGGGCGTGACAACGGGCGAAACCACCGCACCAAATTCGCCTCGCGAGCGGGGAAAGGAAAGGCAGCCGTTGGCTCCCCGCCAGGTGCTTCAGCCCGGGGCGCAATCGCTGACCTGGAAGGCCACCGACGACAACGACGATACGCTCGAATATGCCCTCTATTTCAAAGGGGACGGTGAATCGGACTGGAAACTGCTGCAGAAGGAAGTGAGCGATATGTTCTATACCCTCGATGCCGCATCCCTGCCGGACGGCATGTACGCCCTCAAGGTCGTAGCCAGCGACAAGCCGTCCAATCCCTTCGGCAAGTTCCTGATTGGAGAGCTCGTTTCCAGGCCTTTTCTCATCAGCAACTCCACTCCGGCGCTTGAAATCACGGGTCAGAAAATCCAGGGG
>JACADW010000154.1 GCA_013388445.1 Acidobacteriota bacterium
ACCTCCACCGTCGATGATACCGGTCGGGCATCCATTCAGACCGAGTTCGTCCAGATCCAGGCCGAAATCGCCCGCATCGCCACCCAGACCAACTTCAACGGCGTCGGCATCTTCACCGCTACGGGGATCAACGGCAGTCTGAGCGTCTTCGTCGGGGATCTCTCCACATCGAGCAGCATCAACGTCACCATCGACGTCATCGAGACGTCCGGCGACACGGTCACCAACCTGGGCGGTATCGATATATCCGGAATCGACCTGTCCACGGCCGCCGGAGCTCAGGCTGCCCTCACCACCATCAAGAGCGCACTCTCCGGCATCGCAACCAGCCGAGCCGAGATCGGCGCCGGCATGAACCGACTCCAATCCGCTGTCACCGTTCTTCAAGCCCAGTCCATCAACACGCAGTCGGCGGAATCGGTGATCCGTGATGCAAACGTGGCCGAGGAGGTGGCCAACCTGACCAAGTTCCAGATTCTGGCCCAGTCCGGAATCGCTGCGTTGGCACAGGCGAACTCCAATAGCACACTGGTGCTTTCCCTGCTTCAGAAGTAACCAGGTAATCGCGATCAAGAGCGGCCATCAGGGCGAGAACATCGAGGGTTCGAGTCATGCCGCAACAAATGGCCCGTGATCGCCTGGAAGTGCGCTTTTCGCGCGGCTTCCGTCTGGAAACTCATCCTGACGCCAGGGAAAGCACTCAAGGACCAACGCAGGAAGGCAGAGACGTGGCAGATATCGGGGCGGACTTCATCAGAGGGGGGGTCCGCCTCTCGCCGTCCCGACCAGATGGCCGAGTGTTTCCGGACAACCTGGATCCCTGCGAACAAACCCGCGGTACCGACTGGAAATTCGGTGATCCGCGATAAAACTGCGGTCGATATGCTCCTTGTGCGGGTGATCTGTCAACCGGATCGCCGGGAAGCTGCCGGCACATGAACGCCCATCACCGATCCCCCGGGTACTGAGAGCTCTCATGAAGAAGGCAGAAATCTCGGATACCACTGGTCGCGCGGAAAGGAACTCCGGGCTATGAGCTCACTCAACGTGATCAACTCCGGATTGGACGTGCAGTCGATCGTCGAACAGCTCATCTACGTGGAGCGAGCTCCCATCCGCCGTCTCGAGACGCAGAACAAGACCCTGGAGAGCAGGGTGAAGGCATTTCAGAGCCTCAATACCAAGCTTTCCGCCCTGCTGAACAAGCTCCAGGACATGCTGTTTGGCGGCGAGTCAGCGACACTGAGTGTACCGTATGGCTTCCTTGAAAGGTTTGCCAGGAGCGTCTTCGCCGCACGTAAAGCCACTTCATCGGACGATTCCGCAGTTGCCGTCAGGGAAGGCAAGGGCGGAACTGTCGGCAGCTACGCCGTTACGGTCAGCTCGCTGGCGAGAACCGAGACTTCAGCATCCGCGAACTTCGCCGACACCGACTCGACGACCACGGGAACCGGCACGCTGGTGTTTCAGATCGGTTCGAGGGACCCGGTCACCATCACAGTTGACGAATCCAACAACACCCTGGCCGGCATCCGCGACGCCATCAATGCCGCCAATGCCGGCGTGTCTGCGACGATCATCAACGACGGGAGCAGCGCGCCGTACCGCCTTCTGGTGACGTCACGGGAGAGCGGCACCGCAAACGCATTCACGGTTACGGACAGCCTCACCGGCGGACAGGCCTTGGACCTGGTCGAGACGCAGGCCGCTGCAGACGCCCAGTTCACCGTAAACGGCATCAGCCTTACAAAGAGCTCCAATACAGTGTTCGATGTAATCGGCGGCATTACCCTCACATTGAAGTCCACTACGACCGGCCCCGTCGAGATCACGGTCGAAAAGGATGCAGATCCTGTCATTTCCGCCCTCAAGGGCTTCATCGACGCGTACAACGAGCTCAATGCCTTTGCCAGCGCCCAGTCCAGGTATGATGCCGACAGCAAGACTGCCGGAGTCCTCTCGGGCGACCCCACGCTGAGGAGCGTGCTCTCGAGGATCGGGAAGATCCTCACGATGGAAATCGACAACAGCTACACCATCTTTCATTACGCCAGCCAGCTGGGACTGAGATTCAACAACGACGGGAGTCTGTCGCTGGACGAGGCCAAGTTTCGCAGCGCACTCGAAAACGACACGAGCGCCGTCGCAGCGCTGTTCCTCGGAGACGGTATCGCGGGGACGGAGGAAAGCGCGACCGTAAGCGACTCCCGGGTGACCTTCAACTCGAAGACCGCAGCCACGCTGGCGGGAACGTACGCCATAGAGATTACGGGGCTCGCCCGACAGGCCTCGGTCACCGGAACCCAGCAGGTGTCGACCTTGAACCAGGACGAGACGCTGACCATAACCTACGGCGGCACGCAGGCAGTCGTGAATCTGCTGAGCGGCGATGACCTCGCAGCAGTCCTAGGCAGGATCAACACGGCGCTTGCATCGAGCGGAATACAGGCGACGGCCGTCGACGATGGATATGGAAGGATTGAGATCACGACCTCGGGATATGGGAGCGGCGAGAGCATCACCATCGTTTCGGACATAGATGCCCTGCCTGGATCCTCGGGTTTCGGAACGGTGCCTGTGTCCGGCACAGGCGTGGACATCGCAGGAACGATCAACGGCAATGCCGCGGTCGGCAACGGACTCAGGCTGATCGGCGCAAGCGGAAATCCCGAGGAAGGCCTCAACCTGACCATCAGCCAAACCTCTGTGGGAAGTTACGGCACCGTCACCGTGAACGCTGCAACGGCGGGCCAGGAAGGGGACAGTATTCTGGTCAATCTGAATACCATGCTCGGGAACTTCATTGATCCTCGGGGCGGCCTGATCCACCGCGCCACCGAAGGATTGAACGACAGCATGAGGCAGATCAGCAGGCACATCAGCGAATATGAGGATCGCCTGGATGCGCGAAGGGAGCAGCTCCTCATGGAATACACGCGTGCCGATCAGGCCCTGCGGCTACTCGCGGTGACTCAAGATTCTCTGGGCAATCAACTTGACAATCTCGCCAAACTCGTGCAGTCCTGAGAGGAATCCGCAAATGGCAGGTGAGAATCCGCGTGCACGTCGTTACCGGGAGATGGAGATCAGCACCGCGACTCCTCAGCAGCTCGTCGTCATTCTCTACGACGGGGCAATCCGGAGCCTTCAGGAAGCCAGGGAATACCTCGACATGGGGCGCATCGAGGCGCGAAACAGAGCGGTCAACCGGGCCATGGCCATCATTTCAGAGCTCCAGGCCTCTCTGAATTTCGAGGCGGGCGGGAAATTGGCTGAATCGCTCGAATCGCTCTATGTCTATATGAACCGCCGCATCTTCGCCGCCAGCTTCGGTCAAACCGGAGAGCCTTTGAGCGAAGTCATCGCGTTGCTGGGCACATTACGCTCGGCATGGGCCGAGATCGCACAGCAGACGCAGGCACCGGCTGAGGCATCCGCGTCCTCGGAATCGCGCCCGGATCTTCTCAGGACGGGCGCCGCCGGTTCCTGTGAGCCGAAGGCGGTGAACATCTCCTGCTGATAATGGATACCATACTTTCTGACCTCGAAGAACTGAGTCAAATGTACCGTGACCTGAGAGTATCGGCATTCGATGATGGGATCGTCGAGAACTCCAGGAAAATCACGGCCGTCGCGGAGGCAATACTCAGGAGCCGCAACGCGCTCGGCATTGTCGGAAGGGCTCAGGCCCGCTTGTCGGCGCTGATGGTCAGATGGCAGAATGAGCCAGCCAATCACGATGAGCGCCGCCTTTGCCGCGAACTCGCTGCCACTCTCTATCGCCAGGTTGAGCAACTGATCGAGATCTGCGCGAGACGCGCCCATCTTCTTGAGTCCGGCATCGCGGCCTTGCGGGAGGACCTGAAACACATCGATAACGGCGCCCGCTACCTGCAGAGTGCCCGTCCTGCCGCCACCGCAGCCCCGAAATTCATCGACTCCCTCGGATAACCCGGCGAGCCTTGTATTCTTGATCGTCGGCCTGGGAGAGTCTTCTGCCGCGAAACCTGCTGTTCAGGTCGATGCGCCCATCCGGGGACTCCGTTCCCGCCTCGCCTACGCTCTCTGCTGGACGATCACGCCCACAATACGCTGCTGCAGGCGCGACTCCCGGAAGACGCCTCTCTCCCTGCCGGCCCACACCGGCAGGCCGATGGCGATGTCCAGGTCCGATACGACAGATCCTGCAGCCCTGCAAACGGTACAAGGTAACTCAGGCCCCTTTCGGTGTGACCTTTGACGAGTGTCGGCGCTTAAAGGCCGTCAGCCCGCGATCACCTGACAAGTTTCTTCAGAATGCCGGCGGCAGGAATCTGGGATCTCGAAGCAGCCAGGTTTTCTCTCCTGATGGCTTCAAAGACCTCGTGGCGGTGGACGGAAATATGGCGCGGAGCATTGATCCCGAGCTTGACGTTGCCAGGGCCCAGGCTCAGAACAACGATCTCGACATCATTGCCGATGACCAGACTCTCCCCCTTCCTGCGCGTGAATACCAGCATCGGAATGTCACCCGTGCGGCCGGATCAGCGGGTGCTTCACCGAGAACCCGCTGTCCTGGAGGATGAACTGCCTGCCGATACGCTTCTTCTCGTTGATTACAATCGGTGCTGTGAGATTGACAGTTGATTTCTGCGGATTCTGCGGGACCGTGACCACGGCGTAGACAGTCAGCTCGCTCGGGTCGCTGGAACCGATGTCGTCCATGTCCGAGCTGGAGAGCTTGACCTCGTATCCTGCGGAGGCCAGAAAGGGGTTGATAATCAGGAAGGCGACGGGCGGTTCATCCAGCGCCTGAAGATACTGGAAAGGCTTTATCTCGTCGGGGGAGAGCACGACAAACCGGCGATGGGAGGGGAAACCCGGAATGCCCTCAGGAAAGGTCAGGACCTTGCTTTCGGGAACCTCGATCTCCCCAAAGCTGAGCGTTTGAACTCTCAGGGTTTGTGTTTCAGGCATGCGATCAGACTTTCAGCTCCGTGCGGGTTGATTATACAGCGTGTTCTTCCACTTTGGCCAACTGCACCGTTCGAGATCCGCGGCCAGCGCGGGACCGTGTGCTGGAATGTGAGAAGGGGCCCAGGCGCCTCTTCCGGGCGCCCCGGACTCGGCAGGGTGGGCCCGGGAGATCTCAAACGGTGGCCCCTCTTCCCCATCTTGCGCCGCGTGGGTGAGAGATCTCCGCCCTTGCAGCGGCTCTTGTTCGGGATCACCTGACTCGGGCTGCGCGAGGCGATCGAGGTCTCAGGCAAGAAAGTCAAAGAGGTTCTTCTGGCCCACTACCGCCCGGGCAGTGAAGGTCGCTTCCAGAGCGGCCTCATTCGATTTCAGCCGGCTGACGGCCTCCACGAGATCAGCGTCCTGGATCGCGCCCCTTCTCGATCGCAAGACGGTCTCACGGATATTCTGTTCGCTCTCGGCGCTCTGGATTGCGGCAAGCGATACGCCCAGATCCGCCCTCGCCCAGCTCACATCCCTCAAGGCCCCGCTGAACTGGCTCAGCGCGGCATTCATCCCGGCCAAGTCCCCGCTATCGAGGGCCGTCAAGAGCGCCTCGATAGCTGCAAAGGCACTGGAGAATGCAGCCGAGCCCGGAACGTTTTGCTTTACCTCGAGTCCATCCGCAACGCTGATCTTGTTCTCGACCGTATCCCCCCGGTAGCTCACCTGATCACCGTCCAAGGTGAAGGGCGCCTCGGTCACCCTGGAGCCTGCAAAAAGATAGCGTCCGTTGGCGGCCGAGTTGGCGAGCGACAGCAGCTCGTCGCGCAGCACCCTCACTTCTGCAGCCAGTGTCGCAAGTTCATCCGCGTCCCAGTAACTGGTGGCGCCGGCACTCCCCCGTGTATAGATCGAAGTCACGACATTGTGCGCAGATGACAGGATCGCTTCGGCCAGGCCGACGAGGAAGCTTCCGCTGCTCGCATTTGCCCGGTACTGGTCGAGCTCCGCCAGCTGTGACCGGATGTCAACGAGTTCGGCACTTCCGGAGGGAGAATCGGCGAGGGAGAGGATCTTCTTGCCGCTGGAGACCTGCAGACTGGCTTTCTCCATGCTTTCACGGAGCGCTTCCGTACCAGCCAGCAGGTTTCTGTAACTCATGTTTTCAGTGACACGCATAATCGCTAACCCACCAGGCGAAGTATTTCCTCGGTCAATCCGTCCAGTACGCTGATGAACCGCGCGCTGGCCTCATAGGCCTTCTGATAGCGGATAATGTTGACCGCTTCCTCGTCAAGGCTGACGCTGGAAAGGGAGTCCCTCTGGTTCTGCAGCTGCAGCAGAACGACCCCCTGTGTCTCAATGGCGTCCCGGGCTGTTCTCGAGTCGGCGCCCGCTGCGAAGACGAGGTCCGAGTATGCCTGCTGCACCGTCGCCGCGCCCCCGATCAGTCGCTCGTCCCTGATCGCGGCGAGAGACAGCGCGTTGGCGTTGCTGCCGGGGCCCGCTCCGGCCTCAGCCGCGGCCAGTTTCGAGGGATCGGTGATGGCGAGCTCCATCGACCTGGCTGCGCCGGCAGTCGAGCCGGGAACCGCGGGCACAAATGGCACGAAAAAGTCGCCACCTGGCGTGCCCGTGGGGTCCACTCCTACGGCGTGCTGGGCGTTGACCCTGGAAACCAGTGCGGCCGCCATGTCATCCAGCTTGGTGAGATAAGCAGGAATGATCGAATCACGGACTCTGAGCATGCCGCCCAGTCTTCCTGATCCGATCTCTGAGGTAATGTTCCGGCCGCCCGCCATGATCTGGTTGTATGCGGTTCCCGGTTGAAGCATCGCTGCCAGGGCGTACGGGTGATCTTCAGCCAACAGAACCGTTCCCCGGACCGTAGCGACGGTGACTGCTCCCGATTCAGTCTCGTAGTAGGAGGTGTCCACCAGTTCAGAGAGCCGGTCGAGCAGCTGCTGACGCTGGTCGCGCAGCGTGAATTCATCGCCGGATTTCAGGCTGTGCGCCTGGGCAATCCTCGAATTGAGCTCCGCGATGTTGGAGGTCAGCATGTTGATCTCGCCGACCATGTCGGCAACGGCCCGGTCATTCGAACTCTGAATGCTCTGGAGACCCTCGTAGACCCGCTTGAACTCACGCGCGAGCTCCTGGCCGCGCACAAGCACCTGCCTGCGCAAGGACATGTCCTCTGGGAGGCTGGCCAGAGCGTCGAAACCGGCAAAGAATTCTGAGATGGCGGCGTCAAGCCCCTGGCTCTCCCCGGGGTTGAGCAGCGGCTCAACCTGGCTGAGCGCCGAAAGGACGGCTTCGTTTTCCCCCTTGGCCTGCAGTTCCTGGGTGACCCGGCAGTCAAGAAACCGGTTTCTGAAGGAGTCCACCAATAGTGCCAGCACGCCTCCTCCCGGGGCGGCCCCCTCCCAGCCAATCGGTTCCCCGGGGATCAGGTTGACGCGCTGGCGGGCATAGTACGGCGTATTGGCGTTGGCGATGTTGCGCTGCGTGATTTCGAGCGCAAGCTGCTGGGCTTGCAGTGCCCTCTGACCAATATGAAGACCGGCAAACAAAGATGACATGTGCAACTCTTTCCCAAAACCCGCCTCGGGAATGAGCCGGGCGGTGCAGATTCCGGAGCAGGTTGAGTATCGCCCGGAAACAGCACCCTGCTAAGCCCTGCGCGACAGAGTCGTCTGGACGGCGTGCGCCGGACGGAACAGACCGTCGTGCTGATAGGAACCGGTGCTGCCGCACAGTAGATTCAGCAAACCCCTAGAATAGCGCACAGAGCTCTCGATCAGTCTGCTGTTACGGCAGTTGACTGACTTGAGCTCATCCACCAGGTGCTTGAAGAGATTCGCCTGTATCTTGATCTCAGCCGCAACGGGCTGGTTCACACCGTCGGCAAGCCTCAACAGGGTGAACTCCTCGTGGGGGATCTTGATGATCTGACAGAGTTCATGGCACAGTCGCGACATCTCGTTCTCGAGAATCCGCAGTTTGAGGTTGAATGTCTCCTCGGTCTTGTTGCTCTCCAGGATTTCTTCCGTGTGTCCCTGGACCAGGAGAGCAGTCTTCCGCCGTGCATGCTCTATGAGGGCGCGGTACAATCCGACCTCCTCACGCAGGATTCGGAGAACGTCCGAGAGAAGTTTGTCCATGTGTCATATCCTGAGGTCAATATGGGTTGTGGACGCTGCCTTCTCGGCGCTATCCTCGTCCTCCGCATTCGTCGCCTGAGCCGGTTCCGCGTTCACCTTGTCCTGGCCAGTATCCTGTTTCTTGCGGGACTGGTCCCAGGCCGGCCGCTCCTCCTTCGCGATCCTCGTCAGGACCGGAGCAACGCTGGGATTGATGAATCCAATGATGTCAGACATGGCCACCTCCGGGGGAGAGGGGCTCTAGAAGACCTCGTCGATCAGGCTCCCTGAGATGATGTTCTCGGCGATCTGCTCGCCTCTGACGTTGTAAGTACCTGACTGGATAGCGTTCCGGATCTGTTCAACTTTCGCTTCCCGGATTTCGGGTGTCGCGTGCAGGAGTTCTTCAAGGTGCTGGTACTGGAGTCCCCGGACGGAGAGTTCAACGCGGTCCGGACCGAACCCCGGATCTTCTGAACCCGCTTCGGCGGCCCGGGGGACAGCCTTCTGGTGTGTGTCCATCCGGTGGACAGCACTCTCCAGGTTCACCAGAGGCTGTTTCACGTTGACTTCCATGGTCTCCTCAAGAGAATCCTCTCTCAACCGGACATATCGTCCTGCCGACCGCGGCACTTTACCTCAAGCGCCCGCCGGACCTCGCCGGAGAGCGATTTTCTTCAACGATTTCACTCGCCCATGAAGCCCACAGGATCCATGGCCCTGCCAAAGCGCCTGACCTCAAAATGCAGATGGGGCCCCGTTGACCGTCCGGTGCTCCCCACCGTGCCGATACTCTCGCCGTCTACAACCGTCTTCCCCGCTTTTACGCCGATCGTTCCCAGGTGGGCGTAACGGGTTTGCAGTCCGCCGCCGTGTTCGATGAGCACCGTGTTCCCGTACCCGCGTTCGGGGCCTGCATATGCGACCCGGCCGCCCAGGGCTGCGCAGACCGAAGTACCGGCAGGCGCTGCCAGGTCAATTCCCCGGTGGAGCCGCGTCGCGCCGTCGATAGGGTCGATTCGCGGCCCAAAAACGGAAGTGACCGGCGCGCTCACCGGAAGGCAGAAGTCGGGGACCTGTTCGCAAGGGCTTGTCCTCTGAGCCGGCCTCTCTGTTGCCGGGGTCTCGCGGACTTTTGCGCCTCCGGACTTCGACACCAATGCATCGTTAGCAAGTTCCCGGAGGATGATGTCGGAGATTCCAAGAGGCCCCTCCCTCGCGACTGCGCGTGCCACTTCCTGGTCGAAGAGCTCCGCGTAAATCCCCCGGCCAAGGCCCCCTTCCATCAGTCCCGATTCCTCGATGGTTTCCCGCATCACTTTCAGGAGATACGCGACAAAGAGAGCCTCAAACTCCCGGGCGGCTTCCTTCAATTCGGCTTCGCGTGCCTGATCGGCCACAGGTTTCTGCCGCACGGCCCCGACCGAATCGCGGGCTGCCGCGGAGCGGACTGTGAGACAGGCATCCGAAAATCCGCTGATCATCAGGCTTTGCATCTGAAGACGGCCCCTGCACCTAGATGATTTCCAGGTCGGCGTGCAGCGCTCCCTGCGCCTTAATGGCCTGCAGGATGGCGACGACGTCGCGCGGACCCGCCCCGATCATATTGAGCGCCCGCACGACCTCCTCGACGGTGGTGCCTTCCTTGAGTGTGACGGAACGTCCTCTGTCCTCCTGCGCGCCGACGGTCTGGCTTGGAACCACCACGGTTTGCCCTTCGGAGAACGGCGCGGGCTGGGATACATCGAGAGTGGTCCCGACCTGCACGGACAGGCTGCCCTGGATGATGGACACCGAACCGATCCGGACGTCTTTACCCATGACGATGGTGCCGGTCTTCTCGTTCACTACGACTTTGGCCCGGCTGTCGATATCCATCCTGGCGTTCTCGACGAGGGCCATGAAATCGACGATCCGTTGCGCGTAGGCATCGGGCACCTGGACGGCAATTGTCCGCCCGTCTATGGCGGCGGCCACAGGTGAGCCGGCGGCTTCGTTGATGGCGCGCACTGCGCGGCTTGCGGTCGTGAAGTCGTTGTGGTTGAGCACCAGGTTCAGCCCGGTCTTGCCTGTGAGGGTGACCGGCACCTCCTGTTCTACCAGTGCACCATTCGGGATTCTGCCCACGGTCGGGTGATTGACTTCGACGCGGTTGGCGCGTCCCCCTGCGCTGAATCCGCCCAGAACCACCTGTCCCTGGGCAGTGGCATAAACTTCTCCATTGGGCGCCCGGAGAGGCGTCAGGATCAAGACTCCCCCTTGGATGTCCTGCGCGTCACCGATCGAGCTCACGGTGACATCAATCCTGCTACCCTGCCGCACAAAAGGAGGAAGATTTGCGGTAACCATGACGGCAGCGATGTTCTTGACCCGCACCCTCTCGGGCGAGATCGTCACCCCACTCCGCTCCAGCATGTTGGCGAGTGTCTGCGTGGAAAAGAAAGTCTGGCTCCGGTCGCCGGTCCCCTTCAGACCGACCACCAGCCCATAGCCGACCAACTGGTTATCGCGAACCCCCTCGAAGGCCGCGACATCCTTGACGCGGCTCGTGCCCTGCAGCTGTTGAACAAGAAGCACCAGCACGACTGTGGTGATAATCCATCGAATCCGATTCATCCCCAACCTTTCTCAGAATGGCATGATTCCGCTCAGAATCCTGTACAGCCAGCCCGGACTGATCGGCTGGCTGACCAGTCCTTTACCCTGGACCCTCACCGACATCTGCGCCACGTCAGACGACAGGACTTCGTTGGCGGGAGTAATGTCCTCCGGGCGAACAACGCCAGTGATCGTGACGGTCTGACTCTCGTTGTTGAGCCGGACTTCGCGCACCCCTTGAATCACCAGGTAGCCGTTCGGAAGGACGTCGATCACCCTGGCGGTCACGCTGGTGCGGAGGCTGGAGGAGCGGCTGGTCGAGCCGGCACCCTCGAAGGAGGAACTCGACTTTCCGTCGATGAGGTTGGGGAGTTCCTTGATCTTCTTTTCAAATCCGAGCAGGTTTGGGAAGCCCGCCGATATCGAGCTGTCCTTGCTGGTCTTGGAACCGGCGCTCGCGTTGGCGACCGTCGATTCGATGACCCGGACGGTTACAACATCGTTCACATCTCGAGCCTTGAAGTCCCGGACCAGGTCGGATCTTCGTCCGTGGCGGACCCACAGCGACCCTTCGGCCGAGGGAGCAGCCCGGGAATCGCTTTTCGCCTCCGTCACATAGTTTCCAAGCGCGGTGACCGCCTCGCTGCTTACGGACTTGGGCCTGCACGCCGCCAGCGTCATGAGCATACTGGCAAGGAACAGCACCGCCGCTTTCGGCATCATTGATAGCATCTCACACTCCGATTACTCGATTGCCACTTCCCCCCGGCCTACAACTTGCGCCCGGAGAGTCCGGGAAGAGTCAAGGTTACGCACGCGAATGAACTGCCCCAACCTGCCGCCCTGCTCGGCCCGTGCGCTCATCGTGAGGCGAACCGTTGCCCGCTGGAGTCTCAATCGGACCGTTTCGCCGCTGCGCACCATCAGAGGCTCGCTCAGTGCGTCATGGGTGAGCGGTTCGCCCTCCATCACGGTGCGCCTCAGAACCCGGCCCAGCACATCACGGGCGTCGCGGAGGTACGATCTCCTGGCGTCCTTGATTTCGACGCACACGGTGCGCACGTCACCTGCGGTTATGGTAGTTCCATAGCGCAATCTCCGGGCAGCCTGGACGACCGATGCCCTGATCCTGACGTCGGCTGAGATCCAGAGCATGTGGTGGAACCGGTTGTCCATGCAGACTTCAATGGGAAGCAGAGTGTTGCGGTAGTTCGAGGGGGCATGGTTTCCGCTGACACGGAATGCGGCCTCACGCTCAAGTCTTTCGAGACCAGTCAGGTTCCGGATCGAGCGGACCTCAATTTCTTCAGGCCGCCATTCCGTGGTCGCAGCTATGTGGCTTCGGATAGCACCGACCAGCCTGGATTCGAGTATCGGCCGGGATGGCCCGCCCGGCATACAGGACGACGTCCTCTCCCGATCGATCCCTTCAGCCTCATCCATGGATGCACGGGCACCGTTCGGGCCGAGCACCATCATCGAGATGAGAATGATCAAGGAAACCGCCAGTGAGCTCCCAATCCTCCCCTCACCCAACCCAGGGCAGAACCAACGATGTGGCAGAAGTGGCAAGTCCGGGAGGGCCCCCAAGAAACTCGTGAGCCTTTCCCGGTTGAGGTGGAAAGAGGTGTTGCGGAGGTCGCCCGTGCAGGCACATTCTCGAGGTGTGACCCGCATGGGCGACCATGCATCAGAGAAGAGAGGGTGGGGGGTGAGGAGAGAATTCGGAGCTCGCCTCATAGCTATGCTCTAACGGACAACGTTATTGGCCTGTGTCAGCATTTCGTCAGCGGTGCGGATGACCTTGGCGTTCGCCTCATACGCCCGCTGACTGATGATCATGCTGACCATCTCTTCAACAACGCTCACATTGGACTGCTCGACGAATCCCGAAAGAATCGTTCCGAGTCCGTTCTCACCGGGAGTCCCGACGATCGGTTCTCCCGAGGCCTGGGTGGTCATCAGCAGGTTCTTGCCGACACTCTGCAGGCCGGCCGGGTTCTGAAACATGGCAATCTCGATCCTTCCCACCTGCTGCGGTTGAGTCTGGCCGGCTTGCAGGACGGATACGGTTCCGTCGGATCCCACGGTGATGCTGATCTGGTCCTGAGGGATACTGATCTGGGGATCCAGCAGGTCGCCGTCAGCCGTCACCAGGTTTCCGTCCCGGTTGAGATGGAAGCCTCCATTCCGCGTATAGGCGATTTGCCCATCCACCATCCGCACCTGGAAGAACCCCTGCCCTTCAATAACCATGTCGAGAGGGTTCTGGGTCGCGGCGAAGTCGCCCTGAGTCAGGATCATCTCCGTGGCAACAGGCTTTGTGCCCAGGCCTATCTGAAGGCCGACCGGAATGTCCGTGTTCGCCGTGTTGGCGGCACCCGCCTGCCTGATGTTCTGGTACAGCAGGTCCTGGAAATGAGCGCGCCGCAGCTTAAACCCGGCCGTGTTGACGTTGGCGAGATTGTGCGCTATGGTGTCGACGTTCAGTTGCTGCGCTTCCATCCCGCTGGCAGCAGTATACAACGCACGTAGCATGTCTGACTCCTAGCGGCCAAGCTTCTCAATAGCCTTGGCGTTAATGTCATTCATCAAGAGCTGGACGCTCTTCTGAATCGCCTCAAAGTGGCGCAGGATCTCGACGAGGCCCACGACAGAGGCGACGGCGTTCACATTCGACTGTTCCAGGTATCCCTGGTGGACCTGGACACGTGGGGCAACCGCGCGAATCTGTTCGCCTGCCGGAAACAGGAGAGATTTACCTTCACGCTGCAGCAACGAGGGATCTGAGAAGGCAGCCAGCTTCAGTCGGTCGACGAGTCTCCCCTCCAGATAGACCCCTCCCTGCTCATTGACAAGGATCTTGCCCGGACCCAGCCGGATCGGCCCGTTCTCCCCCAACACGGGGCTCCCATCGGCCGTCGACAGGACCCCCTCTTTGCCGAGAATCAGTCTCCCATTGCGTGTGTAGCGAATGCCGCGTGGCGTATCGATAGTAAGGTAGCCGTTGCCGCTAAGGGCGAGGTCCAGGTCCCGGCCAGTGGGCAGCAAGGAGCCGTCCTCTTCGTCCACGGCTCCCTCTGCCAAGGTTACCTGACTGTTGATGACCGAACTTAGCTGCGTGGAATCGCGGGCATCGATGGTCCGGTTCAGGAGGGTGAAGAACGACCTCCCTTCCTTGAATCCCACGGTACTGAGGTTTGCCAAGTTGTTCGACAGCCGGTCGAGAGCAGTGACCTGAGCCCGCAATCCTGAGTATGCCGTATAAAGTCCGCTGTTCACTTTCCGTCTTCCTCTCAGCCCTTGATGGGGTCAGCGATCAACCTGATGGAATGCAAGCTCCATGCCACCTTCGCGCCGAACGCTCCAGCCCTGGCCGGAATCCCCGAAAGAGCTTCCCGAAGCGATCCGCGGGCCCGTCGCCCGTCTTTTCCAGGGCTGTCCATCTCAAACCCGCACGCATCCGGCAATACTTGCCCAGCCCGCTGGGCAGAAACTCACCTCATTACTGAGCGGCTGCGTACATCAGACGCGCCGCCTTTGCGTGTTCCACGGCCGGCTGAGTACTCCACGGCAACGTATAGCGAAAGACTTCGTGCTTCGCCATGTCCTGCAGATCGACACGCAGCCACGCATAGTCCTCCATGAGCTCGAACCGGATGTCCTCAGCCCGCGCGCGCATCGCCGAGCGCACGGCCTGGCGTACGAGAGCCGCGAGCTCCCCGCGGGTGCCGAACGTGGAGCACTTGCCGATGTCGATCTCCGAGGCGGGATAGAACCGCTCGGTCGCCGCTCGGACGGCGGATTGATCCGCAACGTAGATTTCGATCTCCCTTTTCAGCATGCGGCACAGGGCCGCCCGGGCACCGGGCTCTATCGGGTTGCCCGCTGCGATCCGCAACGTACCGCGACTCCCGTCGTATCCCACGGGAATCAGCCGGCCGCACATGGCGACCTTTCCCGGCAGGGCTCTGACGGCGTTCCGCTGGATCTCGCAATGCTGCAGATCGATCATCGGCATTCCCCACTGCTTCGCGAGGGCGAGCGTGATCTGGCGTTCCTCGACATACCCCAGCCAGACAAGCAACTCCCCCAGACGGGCTTCGTGGGAGCTGAGCTGCAGGGCGATCGCAGCGTCGAGTTGCTCGCGCGTCAGATACTGGCTCTGCAGCAGGATGGTGCCGATCTTCGGACGCGGGATTTTGAGCGCTTTTTGTCCGTGCACCAGGTCCCACTTCCCGGTGATCTCCTGATCAAGTTGGGCCAGGAGGCATGAGTCGCTGCAATAAGACCTTCCTCCGAGGCTCGGAGGACAGCGCCGGTTGAGGAAGAGACGGAATTCGGAGCGGGTTCTTTCACAACCCTTGCGATGGCAGTGAAGTTTAAGCATGTTGCCTCATATCTCCGCTGGACGGTGCCGATTGCGAACCCTGACCCGCCAGGTAATTCTTCAGATTCAGAATCAGCTCGACCTCCCCCAGCGGGATGTTGAGCCGCCTCGTGATCTCAGCCAGGTCACATCCTTTTCGCGACAGCGCCAGAACCTGGTGCCGACGGTCGATGGGCCGCGGCGGCTCGGCCTCGGGCGCAGACATACTCAGGATCCGCTCCTCAATGTCATCCATATAGCCGCTGATCCGCCGATGCTCGCTCATCTGGATCTCGACCATCTGGCCGAGCGCCTCAGCAGAATCAAGCAAGTTCCGTTCCAGCCTGCGCAAGCGCCTCGAGCAGCGATACCATCCGAGGCAACACACCAGCAGGGCGCCGAGAGCAATCAACGTCACATGAGCATTGGCATCCTGTAGCATCGCTATCCTCCGACAGGGGCGGGCGGTTTTGGGATCCCTCAGGCTTCCGCGTGTGCGGCGACCGCGAGCCCAACCGCACCGGATATTTCGTCCAGCACCGTCGGGCCGAGATTGAGGAAGCCGGCCGCGGGATGAGCCTGCAGTTCAAGATCCCTGTTCTTTTCGAAGCCGATCTCCATCTTCACCATCATCGCGTTGGCGAGGCTGGCCAAGCAGGTCAGGTGGGTATATTCCTCGGCTGCGAGTGGATCATGATGAGCGCCGATGGCGTCGATCAGCTGCTTCGGGAAATTCCACTTCTCGGCAACAAGCGCGCCCACATGGGCGTGCGAAAAACCAAACATCTGCATCTCGAGAGTGTGAAATGCGGTTCCCCTGCCGTAGACTTCCGCCATGATCCCGGCATATCTTTCCGGGAAATTCTTCATCAGGATCGGTTTCCCGATGTCGTGCATCAGACCGCAGAGGAAAGCCTCCTCCCTGCCGGAGTAGCCTGTGCGCTCGGCCAGGATCCGTGCTGCGACCCCGGCACCCCAGGAATGCTCAAAGAGCAGTTTGGTGCCGAGATCGTGTCCCTTGACCACGCCGGTCTGAAGGATCTGTTGAACCGAGGCTGACATGATGATCGATCGGACTGCATCCATCCCGAGCACGGCGACCGCGTGCGACACGGTCGAAACCTTCGCTTTCAACGCGAACATGGGAGAGTTAACGATCCGGAGAATCCGCGCGGCCAGGGCCTGATCCCGCTCAATCACTCTTTGCAGGTCCCTGGCCGAGGCCTTGGCATCCTTTGTTAGGTGGAGGGCCTGCACCGCCAGCGCGGGCATGGGGGGAAGGTCTCCGGCCCTGGAGGCAATCAGTTTCAGAACGTGAGCGAGCGGCATGGTGGCGCTCGGCGCGGTTATCGTCATCGGCAACCTCCTCGGCGAGCAGGAGAGGAATGCAGAACCCGCGCGGCGCGCAGGACAGCATGGCTTGCCGGTTCTATGGGCATCGCGACCCCCAAACTCATGACCTCCTCCCAGTAATCACCCCAAAGACCTGAGCCGTTCGGCCGTGCTTTCAACTTCCAGGATCCTTACGCCGTAGTTGCCGTCAACCATGACGACTTCTCCTCTGGCTATCGGCTTCTGGTTTACCGTGATCACCACAGGGTCATTGACGGACTTGTCCAGTTCGATGACCGAACCGACCCCGAGCTTGAGCACATCTCTGAGAAGCATTTCAGCCTCGCCAAAGGTCACCGCGATGGGCAGTTCAACATCCAGGAGCAGGTCGACGTTCCAGTTAGCGCCGGATCGGCCGCGACCGGCTCTGGGTGCGCCGGTCTGGTTTGAAGACGGCTCGCCTGCGGCCGGCACGTAGGAGACCGAGTCCGCCTGTTCCTCGGCCCTGTGCATCGCACGCCGTTTTTCGGCCTCACTCACGACCGGCGGTTCGGGATCATAGTCCGGAACGAGTTTCCTCAGCGACTGCAGCAGATCCGGTTGAACAAGAACATGGATCCGGCTGTCCATCTTGGGTTCGACGATGAATTCGAAGGTGGCGCTGAGCGCCCCGTCATAGACCTGCTCGAGTGTCTGGAGAACGCCTGTCTCCTCTTCCGGATTGATCAGCCTGGGCGCGCGGCTGGCGATGACTGCGCCATGCTGGTCCGAGAAACTGCGGTTGGCTTCGGCAAGCGCTCGTGCGAAGAATTGGACGCACGTCTCGACCATCTCAGGGGACATTGTGTCATCGATTCTCCCCTCGGTTCCTGAGATCATCCCGCCCAGGCGGAACAGGTCGTTACTGCGCACCAGAAGCAGTACATTCCCGGTCAGGCCGTCCGTATACTGAACTTCGAGCACCGATATCGCCTTGGTGGCCGATTTCAGGATCGTCTGAAGCGTTGTCTTTTCAACTCGGACGCAGGACGTGAAACTCTTCCTCTCGATAACATCCGTGAATGTCCTGGCCAGCCCTGACTCATAGGCGACTGCCAGGGTCTTGAGGACCTTTTCCCATTTCTCGACGCCCACCCACTGAATCTTGTCCTTCATGCCGACCTCCCCTCGGAAACAGCTAGACGCAGTAACCCTTGGTTATCTCGAATGCCCGCTTGCCCCGCCTTGTCACGATCCGGCCCTGAAACTTGGGCACGCCGGCCACACAGAGCTGGATGGGATCACCTATTCGCCTGTCCAGTTCGAGGATATCGCCCGGGGAGACCGTCAGCAGGTCCTCGACCCTGAGGCTGCTGTCCCGCAGCTCCCCGCTCAGGCCGAGCGACGAGAAGTGGAGCAGATTGAGGATTCGTTCGGCATCACTCCCTGCTGCCTTCTGCCGCCTGATGTTCCACTGCTGGGCGAATCGGTGGCGATTCATCTTGAGCATTCGTGAGGGTATGCAGACATTCATCATCCCCGACTGTTCTCCGACCTTGATCTCCAGGCCGATGGCGACCACTGTCTCTCCCGGACCGACGATCTGGAACATCTGGGGCTTGCTGCCCATGCCGTCAAGATAGAGCTCGAGATCCATGATCGGCCGCCACGCTTCCTTCAGATCGCGCATCGCAAGCTTGATCACGCCCTCGATGATGTTGAGCTCGATCTCCGTCAGACTTCTGTCGCTGAAGGTCACACTCCCAGATCCACCGAGCAGCATGTCAATCATCGGGAACACAACCGACGGGCTGAGCTCCAATGCGATATTGGTGTCAAGCGGTCGCATCCCCAGGCTCGAAAAGAGAGTCGGATCCGGCAGCAGCTTCAGGAAATCGGAATAGGGAACCTGGTCGATCGATATCAGGTTCACATCGACGAAGGCTCTGAGGTATGCGGATAGCGATGAGGAGAAGTTCCGACCAAAATAGTCGTACAGCAGGTGAAGCGACCGGATCTGATCCTGAGAAATACGGTCGGCCCGGTGGAAATCGTAGTCCGAGACTTTCCTGTAAGCCGAGGCCTCCTGCGGTGCATTCAAATCGAGATCGTCCGCGGCCATCGCGGAAAACAGCGCATTGATCTCGTCTTGAGAGAGTATCTTGTCCATGTTCTGGCCTCCGGCCTATTCACGGTCCTTTACCTTGCGCAGCTTGGTGCGCAGGCGCAGCATCGCCTTGGTGTGAAGCTGGGACACGCGCGATTCGTTGACGCCCAGTACCTTGCCGATCTCTTTCATGGTGAGCTCGTCGTAGTAATAGAGCGACACCACGAGACGCTCTTTCTTGGGCAGGGCGTCGATCGCTCCGCCCAGAATGTTCCGGATTTCCGACTTGTGAAAAACAAAGAAGGGGTCCATCTGCGGGGCGTCGGGAACGTATCGGACGAGCGGTTCGCTGTTCTTTTCGTCGTCGTGAGGCGCAAGCTCCTGGAAGCTGCCCAGGTTGAGACCTTTGATCTGGTCAATCAGCTCGTAGTATTCCTCGAGCGAGATCTCCATCTCATCGCAGACTTCCTTGTCGCTCGCCGGACGGCCCAGGCGCTGTTCCAGCTCCCGATAGACTTTCTCGAGGTCCTTGCTTTTCTTGCGAAGCGACCGCGGGGCCCAATCCAGATTGCGCAGACTGTCCAGAATGGCCCCCTTGATGCGCAGCTCGGCATAGGTCTTAAACTTGACTCCGCGCAACGGATCGAATTTCTCGATCGCATCGAGCAGCCCCAGAACTCCGGCACTGATCAAGTCGTTCAACTCGACATGCGACGGAAGCTTGGTGGAAATGCGCTGCGCGATGTACTTGATCTGCGGCAAGTGCTCAAGGATCAGCTGGTCGCGTGCGGCTGCCTGATCGACACTTGAGGACCGGTAGGTTCTGGAACGGCGTACGGACTCTAGCATCATGCCACCTCATGAGGGCGGGACAGCCGGTAGTTTCAGGCCGTACCCGCGGGCTGTTCGAGCAGCGCTGAAAAACGGGCTCCATGGACGTTCGAGAAGATCTGACCGTGGGGCTGTGCCCCTCGAAATCCCCGCACTCCTGCTGACTTGTTCCACGCCGCCGAGCTCTCGCGCGGGAATTTGAGAACTCAGAATTGCGTACTCGGGATTCAATGGCTGGGCCTCCGTGTTCAACCACGCAGCTGACGAGAGAACCTTCAGATCCACTTCGTGAGTTTCCAGTCAATCTCGGTCACAAAACCCGCGATCCAAATCGGTGCGCCATTCGGTCACTTGGACGTCGACCTGGCCGGTCACGTCCGAAGTAACCTCTTGCATGCTTGGGACTTAGAGGATCGCCTTTCACTTCGTGCACGCCCACGACCAGGCCCACGTCGAGGTCGAGGTCCAGGTCCAAGATGATGGGTTCTGGAGTTTCGCAACGGAGACTAATTAACCCAGTCATTGAGGAGCCTCTCCCAGATCAGGCTGTCCGCGCCGGCCGAAACGGTCTCCTGATGCATGAGCGCGCGGGCAAGTTGTCGGAAGCACCGGCTTGCCGGGGCCTCCGGAAACTGGCTCGTTACAAGTACCTGGCTGCGCACTGCCTGCGGAACACAGGGGTCCTTCGTTACGTGTCCGAGGTAATCGACTTCCCGGCCCAGGAAGCGACGCACGACCGAATTAATCTGGGCAAAAACCTCCCGCGCCTCCTCTTCGCGCTGGACGGAATTGATCAGCACGTGGACCGTCTTGGAGGGTTCTTCCTTGAGTATGATCTTGATCACGGCGTACCCGTCGACGATGGCTGTGGGTTCCGGCGCGCTGACAACGATCACTTCCTGGGCCGACAGGAGGAAATGAATGACATTTCTCGAAATGCCGGCCGCTGTATCAATGAGCAGGTAGTCGGTGTCCGAATGCAGATCGGCGAAGCTCTCGACGAGGAAGTTGCGCTGTTCGGAAGTCAGCTCCGACAGCCTCTGCAGCCCCGAGCTGGCGGGGATGATGCGGATGCCGTTTGGTCCCTGAACCATGATCTCCGTCAGGGACTTGTTGCCGAACAGGACATGGCCCAGGTGGAAACGAGGCGTGAGTCCGAGCAGCACGTCGATGTTCGCAAGCCCGAAGTCGGCATCGAATACAACCACCTTCCTGTCGAGCTCCGAAAGCGCGACGGCGAGATTGGCCACGGCGTTGGTCTTGCCCACGCCCCCTTTGCCGCTGGTGACGGCAATGATGCGGGTGCCGCGGCTCCGCACACCGGCGACCGGACCGGACTGCTCCTCAGCAGAGATGCGCCGGAGCGTGGAGGCCTGATCCCGGACGGGACGGAGGTTTCGATGGACGGCAGTGCTGATATTCGTGTTTCGCACCATGAGCTCCCTTGTTTAAGTTGAGTACCAGATCCACAATCCTGTCGCGGCTTGCGACATGGAAGTCTTCGGGAACACGCTGCCCGTCGCTGTAATAGCGGACAGGCCGGCCGGTCCGGACGAGTTCGTCGAGGATCGGCCCGAGATTCCTGGTTTCGTCGAGTTTCGTGAAAAGCAGGTGGTCCGGAGCGCAGCAATCGAAACGCATGATGATCTCCGGAATGTCGGCGGGCTTTGTGGCGGCACTCACGACCAGATGGCCCTCCGCCTCCCCGCACTCCGATAGCAACCGGCCGAGCTCTCGGAGCGGCCCCGGGTTGCGGGGGCCGTGCCCGACGGTGTCGATCAGAATGTAGTCGCGGTGCGCGTATTCCTCGATGGCCCGCCGGAGTTCAGACGCCGCCTGAACAAAGCGGAACGGCACTCCCATGAGCCCTGCAAAGGCGCGGAGCTGTTCGACAGCCCCGATCCGGTACCCGTCCAGAGTGATCAGGCCGGTCTTCCTGCGAAGCTTCAGCGCCAGACGCGCCGCCAGCTTTGCGACGCTGGTGGTCTTGCCGACACCCGTCGGTCCGACAAAGAAGACGATGCGTTTCGCAGGCGCTTCTCCTGCTTCCGGGGGAGCGGCGACGAGTTTCCTTGCCGCTGCGGCGACGGCCTGCTGAAGCACCGCCGTTTCGGCACGGTCCACGAACGGCAGAGTGGCACAGGCCTCTTCGAGCAGCCGGGATGCGAGCGAGCTGCTGATCTCCTTGGAAAGGAGCCACTGGTAGACCCGGCTCGCAAGCGGGGCATCTGTCGCGGAATCCGGGCGGATCGGCTGCGGGTTTGGGGCCTCCTCCTCCAGGCGCTTGCAGCGAGTGCGATCCTCTGGAATCGGTTCTTCCCGGTGATCTTTTTCCATGAAGCTGCGCGCTGAGAATGTGCAGAAATCCTCCGGTTCCGTAAATGGTCTTCGTCCCGGTGCCTCGCTCTCCTGTCCCGCAGTCGTGGATGCTTCCCCTAAGAGAGACGGCTGGGGTTCCGGTTCCCCATCCAAGGCTGCGACGATCTCGATGCCAGTTGCACGTCGTCCGGATCCTGGAGACGGAAATTCCCTGCTCGAGAGGATCAGTGCGTCCGGCCCCAGCTGCTCCTTCACCATCCGGAGCCCGGCCTGCATGCTCTTGGCGTAGATGGTCCTGATCTTCATCCTAGTTCACCATTCCGATCGACACGACACGCACATTGGGCGGAATCTCGCTGTGCGAAAGCACCGCCACATTCGGAAGGAAACGTTCCAGAAGCTGGCGGATATACATGCGCACGTTGGGCGAACTTAGAATCACAGGGTTCGCGGTTCCCGAAGTTTCCAGCGCCCGCTTGAACCGGCCCATGAGTTCCTTTGCCTGCCTGGGCTCGAGCGCCAGATAGGAACCCTGCTCGGTATGGACAATCCCGTCGGCGAGCGCCTTTTCTATTTCCGGGTTGACCGTGAAGACGTTCAGTTCATTGCGCTCGTTCTGGTGAGGCTTGCACAGGGACCGGCCCAGCGCCTGGCGGCAGTACTCGGTCAGAATGCCTGCATTCTTGGTCAGGGATCCGAAGTCGGCCAGAGTCTCAAGGATTGTGACCATGTCCCGGATGCTGACACGCTCCTTGAGCAGGTTCTGAAGAACCTTCTGCACCTCTCCCAGCGAGAGGATTTTCGGTACGAGCTCCTCGACAACCTTGGGGTGGCTCTCCGCGACGGTGTCGAGAAGGCTCTTCGTTTCCTGTCTTCCCAGGAGCTCGTGAGCATGCGCCTTGATGATCTCCGTGATGTGGGTGGCGAGGACTGTCGTCGGATCCACGACCGTATAGCCTGCCAGCTGGGCGCGCTCCCGCTCCGGAGCCTGGATCCACCGCGCCTGCAGGCCGAAGGCAGGCTCTGTCGTGGGCACGCCCGGGATCTCCTCCTGCGTCGTCCCGGGATTGATCGCGAGCAGGTGATCCTGCATCAGCTCGCCGCGCGCAATCTCCACACCCTTGAGGAGGATCGAGTATTCCCTCGGGTTCAGCTGCAGGTTGTCGGTGATGTGCACGGGAGGAACCACGATCCCCATGTCCAGTGCGATCTGTCTGCGGATCGACCGGATGCGGTTCAGGAAGTCGCCGCCCTGGTTGGGATCCACGTAGCGAATCAGGGCGTAGCCCACCTCGAGTCCAAGGGGATCGACCTTCAGGAGCCCCTCGATCTTCTCCTTCGGTCTGTCAGCCTCTGCCTTCTCGGCGCGCGATTTTTCGACCAAGAGCCTTTCGCGCTCCCGCTTCCGGTGCGTCTGAAGCGCCAGGAATCCGAGAACCCCTGAAAGCAGTAGGAAGGGAGGACCGGGAAGCCCGGGAATCAGCCCGAACAGAAAGAGGAACCCGGAGCCGATGGCCACGGGAGTCGGATTGACAAACAGCTGCCGCGCTACGTCCTCTCCCAGGTTTGAATCGGAGGCGGCGCGTGTCGTGATCATGCCCCCCGCCACTGAGATCAGTAACGAGGGAATCGCGGTCACAAGACCGTCACCCACCGTCAGGAGAGTGAAGCGCCGGGCGGCATCGGCCAACCCCATGTCAAACTGCAGAACTCCGATCAAGAATCCGCCGATGATGTTGATCGCGAGGATGAGAAGGCTGGCGACGGCATCGCGGCTGGTGAACCGGATGGCACCGTCCATGGCGCCGTAGAACTCCGCCTCTTTCGCTATCATCTCCCGGCGAGTGCGCGCTTCCTTCTCGTCAATCAGGCCGGCATTCAGGTCCGCGTCGATGCTCATCTGCTTGCCGGGCATGGCATCGAGGGTAAAGCGCGCCGTGACTTCCGAAATGCGGACGGCACCGTGGTTGATAACGATGAACTGTATGCCGATCAAGACGATGAAGACGACAATGCCGACAAGGTAATTCCCGCCCACGACGAATTGCCCGAACGACTCGATCACGCGCCCAGCGGCTGAAGTCCCCTCTGCGCCGTGCAAAAGGATCAGGCGTGTGGAGGCCACATTCAGGCCAAGCCGGAAAAGGGTCACAATAAGCAGCAAGGAGGGGAAGACCGAGAAGTGCACCGGCTGCAGGATGTACATGGATACGAGGAGCACGATGATCGAGAGAGTGATGTTCAGGCTGATCAGGAGATCGAGCACGATGGTGGGCATCGGAAGCACCATCACCAGCAGGATTCCCATGACCGCCGTCGGCACAACCAGGTGGATTCTGCCGAGGATTCGGGAGAACTCCGGAAGCGCCGTCTTCTCTGCAGCGTTCATGGCTCGCTACGATCTCCTGTTCGCAGTTCCGCTGTTCGGAGAGATGGCAATGCAAGCGGTGTTCCACGATCAGAAGAGTTTGGAACACCCGGCGGGCTGAGTCGCACGCATAGGCGGTGCGGCGCCCCGCGAGCGAAACAAAGGGATATTTCGTTCCGGAGGATGGCGAGTCTATCTCGCGTGATTCCAAGCGCTTCTCGCCTTGTAGATGTAGGCCAGAATTTCCGCCACCGCCTGATAGAGGCTTGCCGGAATCTGTTCGCCGATATCCACGGTCCGGTACAAGGTTTGCGCGAGCGCCCTGTTTTCAACCATCGGCACATTGTGTTGTTGTGCCAATTCTTTTATTTTCAGAGCCAAAAATCCGACACCCTTGGCCACGACCCGAGGCGCATCCATGGATTCCATCTTGTAGCTCAGCGCGACCGCGTAATGGGTTGGGTTCGTGATCACCACGTCCGCGCGCGGAACTTCCGCCATCATGCGACGTCTGGCCAGTTCCCTCTGAATCCTTCGGATGCGGGCTCGCACCAGGGGATCTCCTTCGAGTTCTTTGAACTCTTCCCGCACCTCCTGCTTGGTCATCTTCATCTGTTCGATGAACCGGTACTTCTGAAATCCGTAGTCCGCCAGGGCCAGTACGGCAAGAAAGACGGCCACCCTGATGAAGATCTGATGAGTGATTGTGCCCATCCAGTAGAGCAGCTGCCCGGGCCCCATCACAACCAGCCGAGGATACACGGCCATGTTTTCCGCAAGCACGCGGTATGCGATCGCCGCAACCACCACGATCAGCAGGGTGCTCTTTGCCAGCTCGACAAGTCCGTTTTTTGAAAATACGCGCGCCAGGCCGTTGGCCGGACTCAGGCGCTCAAAGCGGAAGCCAAGGGCTTTCCATGAGAGGGCAAGGCCGCCCTGGATGGCATTGGCGGCGATTCCGAGAGTGAGCGCGACCGCCATGAGCAGACCCGCGTTCGGAGCGAGCTGAAGAGCCGCGGTCTGCAGCACATCCTGCAAATAGGATACTGTGATCTCCGAGGGGGCACGCATCCGCAGCAGGTCGCGCATCTGCGAGGCGAGCGAATGAACCATGCTCTGCCCCGCATAGTACAGCAGTACCATGCCGCCGAGCAGGACCAGCGCAGGAGGAACCTCCCGGCTGCGCGCGATCTGGCCCTTTTCGCGGGCTTTCTGCAACCGCCTTGGGGTTGGTTTCTCGGTCCGGCTCTCCCTGCCCTCGGCCATGACGTCTCAAGCCATCCGGTGGAGAATCGCAAACAGCTCGTGGTGTAGCCGGAGATAGTACTTCCCCAGCAGACGCGGAAGAAAATAAAAGGAGATGCTCATCGCCGCGAAGCCGACCAGGCTCTTGAGGGGCAGGCCGACAATCAGGATATGGATCTGCGGCGCTGCCCTGCCGAGGAGCGCCAGTACTACGTCGGAGATCAAGGTCACCGCAATCACCGGAGCGGCAATCTGCACTCCCGCAACCAGAATCTGGGCCGACAGCCGTATGATCTCCCTCACCAGCGAGGGGTTCAGAACCAGTCCCTGTACCGGCAGGTATTGGAAGCTCTCACTGACGGCCAGAAAGAACCAGTGGTGCCCGTTGATCAGGAGGAAGAACAGGATGCCCAGGTAGTATTGCAGGAAGGATATGACGGAAGTCTCCACGTCACTCTGCGGATCGATAAGGTTGATGATCGAAAAACCGAGCTGGAAAGCGATAATCTGGCCGGCCAGCTGCATCCCCGCAAATACGAATGAAGCGGCAAGACCGAGCACCATGCCCAGCATGACCTCCCCGAGGCAGACGTTTGCGAGAAAGCCCAGGCAGGAATCGTTCGGAAGTTGCGCCGCAGGCATGGAGGGATAGAGGACCACGGCCGCCGCCAGCGTTACGGCGACCCGGACCTGATAGGGGATTGCACGGCTGCTGAAAAAGGGAGCGAAGGCCATGATGCCGGCCACGCGGAAGAGGACCACTGAAAAACGCAGTACCTCTTCTTGGGAGATGAGCACCGGCTGCATGGCAACTGTCCGATCCCCTTCCGGCGCGGCGCCGCAGACTTCAGTGAGCGAAGCGTTCCAGATGGGAAAAGAGACGCGAGGTGAAGGCGATGAGCGTGTTCATGAACCACGGGAAGAGAAGAAGAGCGGCCACGAACACCGCGACCGTGCGCGGCACGAATGACAGCGTCATGTCCTGTATCGACGTCACCACCTGGGTGATGCTGACTATCAGACCGACGACCAGCGACACGAGCAGCAGGGGCCCGCTGATCATCAGCGTCACCTCGAGCGTTTCCTTAGCCAAGTACAAGACCATTTCCTGGTTCACGACCATCCCCCGCCGGCGCGGGCTCGCGGATTCCGCGCGCCCGGCCGTCAATAGAAGCTCTTCACAAGCGAACCGACGACCAGGTTCCAGCCATCCACCATCACGAAGAGGAGAATCTTGAAAGGCGTCGATACCACGACAGGCGGCAGCTGCATCATTCCCAGCGAGAGCAGGACTGCCGCCACCACCATGTCGATGACCAGGAATGGAAGGAACAGCACGAAACCTATCTGAAATGCCGTCTTCAGTTCCGAGATCATGAAGCTCGGGATGACTATCCGCATGGGCAGGTCCTGCGGTTGGGACGACCTGGGGTATTTCGCGATCCCCATGAAGAGCGCGAGGTCCTTCTAACGCGTGTAGCGCAGCATGAAATACCGGAGGGGAACACTCGCATGATCCAATGCTTCCATCTCCGTCATCTGACCGCTCAGCATCGGCTGGAGCGCTTCCCGGTGGATGCGCTCCCCCACAGGC
>JACADW010000186.1 GCA_013388445.1 Acidobacteriota bacterium
GTTTGAACGCAATTGAAATCGATTACGCCAATACTCGCCGGTAAACTCTTGGTTTGAGGCCAGTTCTACGATTTCACGGAGTCCTTAGTGGGACAGCAGTGGGACGCTTCCCTATTTTGAATCCCGGTTGACCGTGCCGGATCGAGTACTGCCTCAAAATAGGGAGGCTTCCCCAGTTTCGCCGGGCTACCGTGCCGTCTCCCTTGGCGATGCGCGCACTGCGCGTTCGTAAGCCCAGGAACGGATGTGGTCCACCTGTTCGCGCATTGTCTTTGAAAGCGGGATCACGTTGAGGGCGGCCCGGTGCAGGTCTTCGAAGGTCACGGCCCTGTCCTGCAACTTTACGGCTGTAAGCGCCGACACGACACACTGTTCAATTTCCGCGCCCGTCCATCCCTGCGTGATCCGCTTGAGACGGTGGAGCTGAAGCTCGGCGGGGTCGATGCCGCGCTTCCTCAGGTGAATTTCGAAGATCTCGACTCTCTCTTCCTCGGTCGGGAGGTCGATGAAGAACACCTCGTCGAAGCGGCCTTTGCGGATCATCTCGGCGGGCAGAAGGTCGATCCGGTTGGCGGTGGCCGCGACGAACAGGCCTCGCGCCTTCTCCTGCATCCAGGTGAGAAAGAACGAAAAGATCCGGCCCAGGTAGGAACTCGTCTCGCCGACGGCCTGGCCTGTGAGGCCCATTTCGATCTCGTCGAACCAGACGACGGCCGGGGCGACCGATTCGAGCGTGCGGCACGCGTCCGCGAACGCCGCATCCGGATTGCCGTGCCGGCCTGAGAAGACCTCGATCATCTCGACGCGGTAGAGCGGCAGGCCGAAGCAGGACGCGACGGCCTTGACCGAGAGGCTCTTGCCGCATCCGGAAACGCCCATGACGAGGACTCCCTTCGGGACCAGCTCGGAGGCGAGGCTGTCGCGTTCCATGAACAGCCTGCGGCGCTCCTGGAGCCATTGCTTGAGATACTCCAGCCCGCCGACGTGCTCGATGCTGGTGCCGTCGGCGACATACTGGATCAGGCCCGACCTGTTCACGAGGAGCTTTTTTTCTTCGAGCAGGCGAGGCAGCGCGGTTGCATCGAGCGCGCCGACGGTGGAGATGGCGCGGCGCAGGGAGTGACGGGCCTCGTCGAGCGTCAGCCCCTGGAGCGCGCGGGCCGCGGCGAAGAGGAAGGTCCCGCCTCGATCGACGCGGAGGCCCTGCCGCTCGAGATTTCCGGATTCGAGCTTCAGAAACTCGATCAGCTCGTCGAGATCCGGGGCGGCAAGAGACATGAACGCAATCTGCCGGTCCAGCTCTTCCGGTATGGACCGCAGAGGCGAGCTGATGACGACGAACTTCCCGCTGTCAAGGCACAGCGCGTACAAGTCCCGCAGCCGGCGGCGGATGTCGGGATCGCTCCGGATGAATTCGTGAAAGTCCTTGAGTTGAAAGATTGCCGGAGACTCGTGCTGCGCGATCAAATCGAGCACTGCGCGCGCGCCAAGTTGAACGGCTTCGCCGCCGACTGCTTCCGGGGGACAGAGACCGCCGGTGGAACTCCAGGTCCAGACTGAAACGGCGGATTGAAAGAGGCGGTTTCCGGCGAGCAGCAGCAACTGGTGGATACGCGCTTCCTCGGGCGACTGGATATAGATGAGCGGCCTGCCGCCCTGGATGAGTTCGGCAAGAGACTGGAATGCCCGGCTCTGCGCCGCTGCGGCCTCTTGATCTCCGGTATCCATCACGTCCTGTTCCTACTTTTGGCGCCACATGTAGCGGAAGTACTCGGGCAGGGCCGGGATGCCGTCGAGCATCTGGCCGTCTGCCGAGGCGCTGACGGTGAAGCCGAGAAGCTTCCTGTCGGCGCGGAACTTGAAGTACTTAGCCTTGCTGATGTCGGTCTTGAAAATCTGATAGACCATCCCGACGATCTTCTTTCCCGCCGGGACAGACAGCGTTTCACTCGCCAGTTCCGTTCCGTTGTCGTCAACTGCCCTGAGCGTGACGCTTGCCGCTTCCGTCTCGGTGTTTACAAAGGCCACGCCCGTCCACCCGTCCTGTTCCATCTTCGGGAACCAGCCGTCTCTGCCGCCTGTCGTGGCCGGCAGCGTGGCACGATATCCCGGCTGCGAGAAACGCGTGTAGCCGCTCATGAAGGCGGAGTCGCATTTGAAAGCGAGGTAGGCGACGCTCTGCGGTTGCGTGAAGAAAGTAGTGGCCACGATTTCCTTGCGTCCTCCGGGCGGCAGGGTGACGGCGAAACTCTCGAGCGGCTGGCCTCCATCTGCGCTGAAAGCCTGCAAAGTGCCCGACACCGGTGCAGCTTCGGAGCTGTTCAGCAGGGCGATCTCGGTCTCCCAACCGCCGCCGCCGGCAACATGCGGGAAATAGAGCGTGAACTGATTGGGTTTTGCCAGTGGTGGCTGGGCGGCCACACGATTACGCTCGAAGAACTCTTTCGTGTACGGCCAATCGGCCCAGTTGTGCATCAGTCCGGGGAACACAACAAACTGGCATGATGAGCCGACCGAAAGATAGGCCGCCTCGTACTTCGCGAAGCGCCAGAACATCTCCGGCCCGCCTCCGCCGAACAGGTCCTCTATCAGCGCGACATCGGCATCGATGCCGGCGTCGTACCAGGGGACGATGTTTGTGTCCATATCGCCTATATAGATCTGCAGCGGCACCTTCCGAAAAGCCTCCAAGTCAAATGCCTTGCCGGTCAGCGACTGGAGGTCCGCAATCCCGGTGTGATAGGGAACCGCCTTGCCCTTCCACTGCGCCACCGGGACGATCGGGCCGTATCCCGGCGATCCAATGGAGGCGGCCTTGACCCTGTCGGGGTGAATCATCACAAAGCGGCTCACAAACTGGCCCGAGGCAGAGAATCCCCAGAGGAAGACCTTGCTGTCGACGCTGATGCCCTTTGCAGCCAGCCGCTCGCGCGCGTCGTCGATCATCTTGAGGAGCTGGAGATCGATACGTTCGAGACCGGGCAATTTCGTCAAGAGGGTGCCGCGGTCCAGGGCGTGGGTATACGGGGTGTTAGGACGCGGGAAGACCGGCACCAGATAAGGGCAACCCAAGTCCTGAGCGTAGGTGGTCTTGTAGGTAACCTGCCTCTTCGCCGCCGCATCGTGGAAGTTGAAGTCATCATTGGGGTAACCGGAGTTGTTTGGCTCGACGAGGAGAACGGCGGGCTGCTTGATCGTCTGGGGAGTAACCAGGTAATACGGCCAGGAGAAACCCTTCTGGGGGTTGGCCGGCACCTTGTCCAGGCCCTCGATGGTGAACGAGAACGTGTAGGTGTCGAGCGGGTTCCCTTCCGTATCCATCAAATTGGCATAGCCGGGCGGGTTGAGTGTCACGGTCACGGTGGAACCGCTCGTGAGCAGGAGGGGATCCGGTCCCCGTGTAACCGTCATGGTCTTCTGGTCTGCCGACCACTGACATGAGCTGCCTGGAGCTCCGGCGCCCAGCCAGCCCGATGTGCTGGCTCCGCAAGAGCCTGCCATGGGCTTGCTGAAAGTGACGGAGAACGACCGGATAGAGGCGGGTACGCCGGTCGCGCCATTCGCGGGATTGGTGGACACAACGGTCGGCTTGGTCTGTCCCTGTGCCGGCAGTGTCGGGATGATTACGAATGCGACGAGGGAGAAGATTCGGGAGTAACTGATCCTGAGCATGATGTGCGTATCCTTTCCCTGAAGGGCGAGCATCCGGCATGTACGACCTATAAGTCAAGCCGGTCGTGCGCTCAATGTGGTGTAAAATCTCTGCATGATCCTCCGCCAAGGGCGCGAGCCGACGCTCGCAATGCTGCTCTTGCTGTCTTCCGCGGGGCTGCTTTCCGCCTCGACCGCACAGCTGAGCGGGCGGGTCGTGGATGAGAACGGCAATGCGGTTGCAGGCGTGGTCGTTACTCTTACGTGCCCGTCTGCTCCGGAACCGCTCGTCGCTGCCAGCGACGCGTCAGGTCGTTTCGTCGTCTCAGTTGTCCCGGGCACCTGCGACTTGAAGGCCGACAAGCGTGGGTATTACGCATCCGTCTCCGCCGGACTCACCATCCCGGACCGGCCTTCAGAACTGGAGGTCATCCTGATCCATGTGAAGGAATTCGAGGAGACGGTCAACGTCGTCTATTCGGCGCCGGTGATCGACCCGCAGCAGACGGAATCGCAGACCACCCTGACCGCGGAAGACGCCGTGGACATCCCGTACCCATCCACGCACGACTTCCGCAACGCGCTTCCGCTCATGCCCGTCGCGATCAAGGACAACAGCGGCCGCATTCACCTCAATGGTGCCGGCGAGAATCAGATCTTTTACAGCCTCGATGGCTTCAACATCACCAATCCTGTCAGCGGGATCATGGAGAGCCGGATCGCTGTGGATGCCCTGCGCACCATCCAGGTCCAGTCCAGCCGCTACTCCGCCGAATACGGCAAGGGATCGGCCGGCGCACTGGCGCTCGAAACCTCCCGGGGCGACGACCGATTCCGGTTCCTGGCCACCAACTTCATCCCCTCATTTGAAAACCACGATGGCCTGATGCTCAGCAACTGGATGCCGCGCGCAACGATATCCGGCCCGATCGTCAAGGGGAGGGCCTGGTATTTCAACGCCATCGACCTGCAATACGACTCCAACGTGACGGAGGAGCTCCCGTCCGGTGCCAACACAAGCCGCAACTGGTTCGGCAGCAACCTGACCGTGCTCCAGGCAAACCTGACCCGCAGGAACATCCTCACCTCGTCGGCCCTCTTCAACTTCCAGGACTCGGTTCACTGGGGCATGAGCCCGCTGGACCCGCTGGAAACAACGCGGGACCGGGACGAACGGTTCTACTTCCTCAGCATCAAGGATCAGGCCTACTTCGAAGGGGGCTGGGTGCTGGAGACAGGTCTGGCTCTGAGCCGTCAGACCGGGAAAATGATACCCATGGGCGCCGGCATCTATACCATCAGTCCCCAGGGACGATCCGGCAACTACTTTGTCTCCGCATCGGGAATGACTGAGCGGATCCAGGGCATCGCCAATGTCCTCGTGCCGACTGTGACGTGGTCAGGCCGGCACGGCGTGAAGTTTGGCGTGGATGTCAGCCGCATCGGATATCGCCGAAGCGCTAACCGCCGTCCTTATGAAATCCGGCGCCTGGACGGGACTCTCGTCCGCTCAGCGGAGTTTGTCGGCCCCTCCGCGTTCGAAAGGGAGAGCTCGGAATTCGGCGCGTATGTCCAGGACCGGTGGACACCGATAGAACAATTGGTCTTCGAGGCGGGTTTGCGGCTGGACTGGGACCAGATTCTGCGCCAGACTACGGCATCTCCGCGGATTGCCGCTACATACAGCCCCCGCCGCCTGCGAAATTCCAAGTTCTCGGCGGGCGTCGGGATATACCACGATGCGCCCAACCTGTCGTTGTTGTTGCGTGAGATGGACCAGCAACGCATCGACACGATCTACGCGGCTGACGGGATAACCGTTCGTGAAGGCCCGGCCGTCACTCGATACGTTGCCGCCGAGCATTCGCTCGCAGCCTCATACTCGTTCAACTGGAGCCTTGGATGGGAGCAGCAGTTGCCGCGGTCATTCTATTTGCGGAGCAACTTCATTCGCCGCCACGCCTACCGCGGCTGGTTCTTCGAACAGGTTGCCGAGCCGGCAGCTCTTGACAGTGGTGCCAGGGTCCTCCTGCTCCGCAGCAACAAGAAAGACAGCTACAGTTTCCTCGAGATGTCGCTCCACCGGCGTTTCTGGGACAAGTACGACTGGTTCCTTTCTTACATCCGATCAGGCGCGCGGACAACGGCGGTGATGGATTACTCTTTGGAGAATCCCGTGTTCGGCCCGCAGGCCGGAGGCCCGCTCGACTGGGATGCCCCAAACAGGCTGATATCCTGGGCACTGTTGCCGGCCCCACGGCTGAAGAAGTTCTCGATCGCCTACTTCCTTGAGTGGCACACGGGCTTCCCGTTCAGCATCGTTAATGAATGCCAGCAGATCATCGGTCCTCCCAACTCATTTCGATTCCCGGATTATTTCAGTCTGAATCTCCATGTCGAGCGCCGGTTCCGCTTCCTGCACTACGAGTGGGCGTTCCGGGCAGGGTTCAACAACGTCACCGGGCACCGCAATCCTGACGTCGTGAACAACAGCATCAATTCCCCCGACTTCCTCCAGTTCATCGGCGGCCAGGGCAGAGTCTTGACTGGGCGCATCCGTCTGCTCGGCAAGGGTTGACCGGCGTACCGATCGGGATTGTATCCGCGAGAGGCTGGGGGATAGCCGGAGGCGACGCGCCCGGTTTCAGCCTCGGCCCTCATTCAGACCTCACCGATGAGCGCTCGTTTCGAATATGGAATGCCAAGTAATCGCCGGCGGCAAGTAGGTCCCGGCGATCCGACGGAGCCGACAGGTCTGTATCCTCAGGCCGGCTGCCTCTGGCTGCGCCCGGAAAGCGGGTGCCGGTGGCGCTCACCGGTTATCCCGCCCAGCGGGACTGCCGGACGGCACCATGTGGATAGGTCCTCAGGGCGGTTGCTGCTGGTCGCGGCCCGCTTTGTCTGCGAAGGCTTTTCTGCGTTCGCGTGCATGCCCCATGCGCGAACAGCCCTTGCGCGAGTAGAATGACCTCGGGCCTGGGCATATCCCCGGGCCAAGAATGATCGTTCCACAAACAGAGCGAGGAGGTCTCCATGCCGAGTCTGAGCCGTCGCCAGTTCATGGGCAGCATCGCTGCCGTAACCGCTTCCTCTTCGGTCTCATCAGCGCAGGACAGACGAGGGTCGGCGCGCCCGGGCCGCGAAACAACGCCACGCATTGCCGAACCGGCCTTCCGTCCGCTTCCCCTCGGCTCGATCCGCCCGGCCGGGTGGCTGCTTCGCCAGCTCCGCATCCAGGCTGACGGGCTCAGCGGACACCTGGATGAGTTCTGGCCCGACGTCGGCAGGAGCAGGTGGTTCGGCGGTCAGGCCGAAGGCTGGGAGCGGGCGCCATACTGGCTGGACGGCGTGATCCCGCTGGCCTGGATTCTCGGATACAAACCGCTCCAGGAGAGAATATCGCGCTACGTCGACTATATCGTCGCACGCCAGCGCGACGATGGCTGGTACGGTCCGTACCCCGAAGACGCCGCCGCAAGGCGGTACGACCTGTGGGCGATTCTTCTTATCAACAAGGCCCTCGCTCAGTACCACGAGGCGACCGGGGATGAGCGCGTGCTGAAGGCGGTGGAGCGGAGCTTGCGCGCGCTGCTTGCAGGGCTCGACCATACCCCGCTTTACGACTGGGGCCGGTTCCGCTGGTTCGAGGGGCTGGTTCCTCTCTTCTACATTTATGAGAAAACAGGTGAAACATGGCTGCTCGACCTCGCCGCGAAGCTCCGCAGCCAGGGATTCGACTACGGGGAGTTCTACCGTGGCGAGGACATCACCGTGCCCACGCCACGTCGGGGCTTGTGGAAATGGGCCAAGCATGTCGTCAACACCGGCATGGCCCCTAAAGCGGCAGCCTTGAGCTGGAGGCTCGATCGGCGGCCTGGCGACCGGGAGTTCGCACGCCGAATGATCGAGATCCTCGACCGTTACCACGGCCAGGTGACCGGGATGTTCACCGGAGACGAATGCCTGGCCGGCAAGAATCCCATTCAGGGGACCGAACTCTGCGCCGTGGTCGAGTTCCTCTATTCCCTCGAGCACCTCGTCTCAGTCTTCGGCGATCCGTTCTTTGCCGACCGTCTCGAGCGCGTCGCATTCAACGCACTTCCGGCGACGTTTTCACCCGACATGTGGGCGCACCAGTATGACCAGCAGGTCAACCAGGTCCAGTGCACGATCAATCCCGAGCACATGTGGACGACCAACGGTCCTGAATCGAACATCTACGTGCTGGAACCCAACTACGGCTGCTGCACGTCGAACATGCACCAGGGCTGGCCGAAGTTCGCCGCGCACCTCTGGATGAGGTGCCCCGACGAGGGGATCGCCGCAATCGCCTATGCTCCCTGCTCGGTCGGATATCGTCCGCGTGGGGTGCCTGTCGAGATCTCCGTCGAGACCGACTACCCGTTTCGTGAATCGATCGTTATCACGGTGCGGCCCGAACGCAGCGTCCGGTTCCGTCTCCTCCTACGCGTCCCCGCCTGGGCCGACGGGCCTGAACTGAAGGTCGGAGGCGGCGCAGCGCAGTCTCTGAGACCCGGCACTTTCCACCGGTTGGAACGCGCCTGGGAGGGCATAACCCGCCTAGAACTCCGCTTCCCCATGCGGCCCGCGTTAACCCGTCGCTACAACGAGGCGATCGCGATCGAGCGCGGACCGCTCGTCTATTCGTTGAAGATCGGGGAGAAATGGACGCAGGTCAACCGGAACCGGCTATTCCGCGAACTGCCGCACGGGGATTTCGAGGTAAGGCCCGCAACACCGTGGAACTATGGTCTGATAGTGGATGAAGGTGATCCGGCCGCAGGCTTGGGATTTGAGGAACGGCCGGTCGGCGAAAAGCCTTTCTCGCCTGAAGGGGCGGGCGTTGTCGCGAAGGTCCGCGGGAGGAGACTCCCCGGCTGGAGGCTGGTCCGCGGCTGGGCCGGTGAGATCGCACCGGGACTGCAGGAGTCGAGCGAGCCGATCGAGGAGCTCACTCTGATTCCCTATGGGTGTACCAACATCCGGGTCACCGAATTTCCCAGGCTCAAAGCCTGACCATCTGAGCCTGTCAGCCGGACGCGGTTACACGGCGCTCTCCGGATCCTGCAGGATGGCCATCGGCAGTTTCTATGAGCGACGATCGGAAGTCAGCCGCGGGAATGAGCCTGATCCTGGCGCCGCCATCCTCTCCGGTACACGTGGTCGCCGACGCGGCGCCCACCCAGGCATGGCTTCATGAGTTCTTGTGCAGCACCAGCGCCGGAGCTGTTATTATGCCAGGCATGATGCTCGCTGAAATCTACCTGACCGCTGGTCTGGTGATCCTGGCCTTGATGACCTTCCTCTGGCCGGTCAGCCTGAAGACGCGCAACGCGGGTATCGTCGATGTCTTCTGGGGCACCGGCTTCGTCATTACCGCCTGGATCTATTTCGGGCATACGCCTGAGGGCTCGCCTGCCAGAAAGTGGCTGCTCGCACTCCTCGTCACAATCTGGGGATTGCGACTTTCCGCGCATATCTTTCGTCGCAACGCGGGCAAGGCGGAGGACTTCCGCTACCGAAAGTGGCGCGAAGAGGCCGGCAGGCAATGGTGGTGGCGGAGCTATTTCACGGTTTTTCTCCTGCAAGGCCTATTGATGTGGATCATCTCGGTGCCGCTTCTGGCGGCGCAGCAGGCCGCCGAGCCGACTCACCTCACGTGGCTCGATTACGCGGCGGCGGCCGTATGGATGGTCGGCTTCCTCTTCGAAGCGGTCGGCGACTGGCAGCTCCTGCGCTTCAAGAAGAACCCCGCGAACAAGGGAAAGGTGCTGCAGGCCGGACTCTGGCGCTACACGCGTCATCCGAACTATTTCGGCGACGCCGTCCAGTGGTGGGGTTATTACGGCTTCGCGCTTTCGGCCGGGGCTTGGTGGACGATCTTCAGCCCTCTCCTCATGACATTTCTGCTGCGGCGTGTGTCGGGTGTGA
>JACADW010000050.1 GCA_013388445.1 Acidobacteriota bacterium
ATGGTACACTGGCCTATTCGAGTCACGAACGTAAACGACAGAGTCGGCGCGCCATGCATAACGGTCATTGGCGGCGGGCTCGCGGGATGCGAGGCAGCCTGGCAGGCGGCGCAACGCGGCGTTCGTGTACGCCTGCATGAGATGCGCCCGCTGGTCCAAACCGGAGCGCATGAAACCGACAAGCTGGCGGAGCTCGTCTGCAGCAACTCGCTCAAGTCGGATCTTCCGGGAACGGCCCCCCACCTGCTGAAGGCCGAGCTCAGACTCCTGGGCAGTCTGGCCATCCGGGTCGCGGACAGCGTGCGCATTCCTGCCGGGCAAGCGCTCGCGGTCGACCGCCGGAAGTTCTCGGCGGCAGTGACGGAGGCAATCGAGCGCAATCCGATGATCCAAGTCGTGCGCGGGGAGGTTGTTGAGCTCCCCGAGGACGATATCTGTGTGGTGGCGACCGGCCCCCTGACCTCGCGCCGCCTCAGCGCTTCAATCTCCCGGTTCGCGGGAGCGGGGAGTCTCTATTTCTACGACGCGATTTCGCCCATCGTGGAAGCTTCAACGATCGACCGATCCCGCGTCTTTTCTGCGTCCCGGTACGGAAAAGGCGGAGATGATTACCTCAATGCTCCGATGAGCGCTGCCGAATACGACGCGTTTTACGATGCCCTGATCAAGGCGGAATCGGTCCCGCTGCACGCGTTCGAAGAGACACGCTTCTTCGAGGGCTGCCTTCCGATCGAAGAACTGGCGCGCCGCGGCAGGGACACGCTGCGTTTCGGGCCAATGAAACCCGTTGGCTTGAAGGACCCGCGCACCGGCCGGAGGCCGTATGCCAACGTGCAGCTTCGCCTGGAAAGCGCCATGGCCGACAGCTACAACATCGTGGGGTTCCAGAACCACCTGCGCTTTCCGGAACAGAGACGTGTCTTTCGATTGATACCCGGCCTTGAGAAGGCGGAATTCCTGCGTTTCGGGCAGGTCCACCGGAACACATACCTGCAGTCCCCGCTCCTGCTGCATCCGACCCTGCAATCGAGGAAGAACCGCCGCATCCTGTTCGCGGGCCAGATCTGCGGTGTCGAAGGATATGTTGAATCCATTGCCACGGGTCTGCTCGCCGGGATCAACGCCGGCCGCCTGGCCCGGGGGTACGCCGCAGCGGTACCGCCGCGGCCGACAGCATGCGGGAGTCTGGTTCACTACATCACACACGCGGACCCGCAGCAGTTCCAGCCGGCTAACATCAGCTTTGGCCTCCTGCCTGGGTTGCCTGCGGAGTTGGAGAAGCGCGCGCGCGACCGTTACGTGCGCCGCCGGATTCAGTCTGAGGAAGCGATGCGGTTGACGAGGCTCTGGATCGGTGAACTCGAGGTGTCGACCCCATCAGCCGACGCTCCCACAGACTGTGAAGGCTAGTTCCGGCCTTTGGAGAACCGCCGATGATGCCGGACCGAAGCGGTTATCGTCCCGCCTCTTCACTGTCCCGATCGAACTCAATGGGCGACCGCGTTTCCGGAGCGCATGGTCTGCGCTGCCTGAAGCTGTCCCGACCCGTCGATTGCCGGGTTCGCCGGGCATGTTTGTACCCAGGGCTTGCACAGGCGGCAAACCGGTCGCCCGGCCGCTTGATGCCGCGAAGCGAAAGCTCTCATTCAAATTCGCCCCCCGGTGCCGTGCAACACGGTTAAAATGCCTATCGCGAACCTTCGAGGAAACCGATGCCCCGGTCCCTGACCGAATGGATTGACAGATTCGTTGCCTACCTGAGGTATGAGCGGAATGCATCGGAGCATACGGTTCGTAACTACGAATCCGACCTGCGGCTTTTCCTTCATTACCTTACCCACGCCTTGGATGGAGCGGCACGGCCCGAACCTGAGCTGAGCCAGATCGACAATCTGACCATCCGAGAATTTCTCGGCAGGCTTCACCAGGCTGGCAACAAAAAGTCCTCTACCGCACGCAGGCTCGCCACCATCCGGTCGTTCATGAAGTTCCTGTCCAGAGAGGGGGTCGTGCAATCCAATCCGGCAAAGCTTGTGGCGTCGCCCCGGCAGGAAAGGAGGCTGCCCGACTTTCTCGCGATCGAGGCAGTGACTGCGCTCGTTGAAGCCCCGGATCAGGCGAGCATCCTCGGGAGGAGGGACCAGGCTATCATGGAGCTGCTGTACGCCACTGGACTGAGGGCCAGCGAGCTGGCCGGGCTTGATCTGGGCGATCTGGATATGAACGAACGCCTGGTGCGCGTGCTGGGCAAGGGAAGGAAGGAGCGGCTCGTTCCGTTTGGACGCAAGGCCGGCGAGGCTATGGATCATTATCTCCAGGTACGCCGCGGGATTGCCGCCCAGGCCGGAAAGTGCCCGGCCGCCGCGACGGCGTCAGAGGCGGTGTTTCTGAATGCGCGTGGCGCAAGGCTCTCAACGCGAAGCCTGGGCAAGATCATCGACAAGTACGTCGTCCGCCTCGCGCAGCATCTGAAAGTCCACCCGCACACGCTCAGGCACACGTTCGCCACCCACATGCTCGACGCCGGGGCCGACCTGCGGTCCATCCAGGAGATGCTCGGCCATGAGAGCCTGTCCACCACCCAGAAGTACACGCATGTCTCAACCGAACAACTCGTGCGCGTATATCAGGCTGCCCACCCGCGCGCCAGAAAGCGCTGATATGTACCGGAGCCTCAGACCGGTACGGAGCCCAGGAGCCGTGACTGGAGCGCCGGAATGACCGATGCGAGGTCTACGAGCTCCGTCTTCCTGGAAGCGCGTTCGAACAGCTCGGCTTGGCCTCTGGACACTTTTTCTGCTCCCAACACCACCCTATAGGGAATGCCGACAAGATCGGCGTCCTTGAACTTGACTCCGGGCCGCTCCTGGCGGTCATCAAGCAATACCTCCAGCTGAGCCCCCTGCATCTCTTCGTAGAGCTTGTCTGCTGCAGCCTTTACGGATTCCCGGTAGTTCACCGGCGTAAGAACGACGGCGAAAGGCGCGATCGTCCCTGGCCAGATGATCCCGTCATCGTCGTGGCACAGCTCCACCACTGAGGAGAGGATCCGCTCCAGGTCGATACCGTAGTTACCAACGGCGACCGGAACCTGTTTCCCTTCGGCATCGAGGACCGTGGCAGCACCGCTCTCGCGAGAGGCGGTCGCCAGCTTACGGAGGTAGCCGATTCTGGTTGCCCTGTACATCCCGAGCGGGCGCCCGCAACGGCTGCAATCCTCTCCGGGCTCCGCTGCGCGCAGGTCGGCCCAGACGGGCCTGAAGTGTACATCCGGCGTCACGCCCTGCAGGTGAAAATCATCCTGGTTGGCGCCGCAGGTCATGTTCTGCCGCCCCCGGAGTGCGTAGTCGGCTACAATCGGCATGCCGCTGATCCCGACCGGACCGAGGCTTCCCGCATCCGCTCCGAAGAGTTCCCGTATCTCATCGGGCCGGGCCTGCCTCCCCGCCATGTTCCCCGCAAATGCCCGAATCTTGGCTTCGTTCAGCTGGTGGTCACCACGCAGAAGAAACAGATAGGGCTTATCTCCCGCGATGTAGACGAGCGACTTGATCTGGTGCGTCGCGGGAGCGCCCAGGAACGCAGCGACCTCGGAAATGGTCTTCTGGCCGGGCGTGGGCACCCGGCGCGGCGCTCCGCAGGCAGGTTCATCGGCAACCTCTGAAATCCGGGACGTGGCACACTCCAGATTCGCAGCGTAGCCACACGAGCAGGAAATCACGCAATCCTCGCCCCCACCCATGCGCACGACGAAATCCACCGATTGGCTGCAATCCGTCCCGGCCGAGCTCGCCTCGACCGTATCGACCTTCAGTCCGCAGCGTGTGAAAGTCCGGCAGAGGAGGTCGTAGTGCAGCCTGTAGCTCCGGTCGAGACCGGACGGATCCCTGTCGAAAGAGCAGGAGTCCATCCTAAGAGATTGACGGAGGCGCCGCGGTCCCGGTTTCAACCGCAGTTCGTCGCAGAGCCCGGCGTGGATCTGATACCAGACCTGCGGCAGCTCCCTGTATGAACGGATCTCCCTTCGGAACAACTCCGTGAAAGCCGCTTCATGCGGTATGTCGGCGGCGGATGCGGGGCCGGACCGGTCCTCGACAGATGACAATCCGTCCCCCGAGCGGGCAGGCCCGCCCGTGTCCCGACCGACGCTGTGCCGGTGCGGCAACGGCAGGAAAAACTCCTGCGCACCCGCAGCGCCGAGCTCGGCGCGGATTATGCCGGCAATCTTCAGCAGGCTGCGTTGGCCGGGCGGCAGGTATGCGTACAATCCCGACCCGAGCCGGCGGATGAAGCCGGCCCGCACCAGAAGCCGATGAGATGGAGATTCGACATCCGCGGGGCTTTCCCGCAGGGTCGGAATGAACGCCTGGGACCAGCGCATGGCACGCTCCTGATCCGCCCATGGACCTTTAGGGCAGATGAACCAGGACTGCAATATTACCAGAGCGCCAAAGGCCCGGGCGCCCGGAATGCGATCCGGTTGCGGCATGCTGGTCGTTTGCCGCGGGAACGGCGCCCGCCTTGCAGCGCCTGCATCCCGCGTCAAAACCGTGGTAGACTCAGGGTGTGAAGATCGCACTCGCGAGTGATCATGCCGGATACGAGCTGAAAGAAAACATCAAGGAATATCTGTCCGAACTCGGCATACCGGCCGAGGATCTGGGTACGGGCTCCGATTCGGACAGCGTGGACTACCCCGACTACGCGATTGCGGTCGCCGGCCGGATCCGCGACGGCAAGGCTGACCGCGGCATCCTGATATGCGCCACCGGTGTCGGTGTTTGCATCACGGCCAACAAGGTACCGGGGATCAGAGCCGCACCCGTATGGCATCCGGAGATCGCACGCCTGAGCCGCGCTCACAACGATGCCAACGTCCTCTGTCTTCCAGGCAGGTTCATGGAACCGCAGCTCGCCCGGCAGTTGGTCAAGATATGGCTGGTGACGCCCTTCGACGGAGGCCGCCACCAGAGACGCATCGACAAGATTGCCAATCTGGAGAAACAAGAAAGACAGGCGTGCCCCTGATACTGATTCCCGTCATCTGCAGAGCCTTCCTGAATATCTAGATGCCCTGGAGCGATTCATGTACGAGCCACTGTCAATCGTAGATCCGGAGGTCGCGGACGCCATAGCCCATGAGACCCGGAGGCAGCACGAGCGTCTGGAGCTGATTGCTTCCGAGAACTTCGTCAGCGAAGCGGTGCTGGAGGCGGCCGGTTCGGTTTTCACCAACAAGTACGCGGAGGGCTACCCCGGCAGACGATATTACGGCGGTTGCGAGTTCGTAGATCGGGTGGAGACACTGGTTCAGGAACGCGCCCGGCGGCTCTTCGGCGCCGAACACGTCAACGCGCAGCCGCACTCCGGCACGCAGGCCAACGTGGCGGTGTACATGGCTGTCTGCAAGCCGGGCGACACGATCCTGGGGATGAGCCTTGCTCACGGCGGGCACCTGACCCACGGCCATCCGCTGAACTTCTCAGGAAAGATGTACCGCGTCGAATCCTACGGGGTTGATCCGGATACGGAGCGGATCGACTACGACGAGCTCGCCCGCCTGGCCGAGCGCCACCGGCCGCGCCTGATCATTTGCGGCGCGAGCGCCTATCCGCGCACTATAGATTTCGCTCGTATCGGAGAGATTGCGCGGGCCGTAGGAGCTGTTTCCATGGCCGACATCGCCCACGTGGCCGGCCTTGTTGCCGCAGGGCTGCACCCAAGTCCTTTCCCACACATGGATTTCGTCACGACGACCACCCACAAGACGCTGCGCGGGCCCAGGAGCGGCCTGATCATGTGCAGGGAATCCTTCGCCAAGGAGCTCGACCGGGCGGTCTTTCCCGGCACCCAGGGAGGACCGCTGGTCCACATCATCGCCGCGAAGGCCGTCTGCCTGAAACAGGCCCTCACGGAGGAGTTCTCGGAGTATCAGCGCCGGATCGTGTCAAACGCGAAGGCACTTGCATCCGCGTTGACCGCTGAAGGCCTCAGGCTGGTCTCGGGAGGAACGGACAACCACCTCATGCTGGTGGACGTCTTCTGCCGCGGAGTCACCGGCAAGGATGCGGAACTATCCCTGGACAAAGCGCACATCACGGTCAACAAGAATGCCATTCCTTTCGACAAGAACCCGCCGATGATCGCCAGCGGCATTCGAGTCGGGACTCCTGCCATCACAACCCGGGGCATGCGAGAGGCCGAGATGGTCACGATCGGCCGCCTTATCGCAGAAGTGCTCGCCGCTCCCTCCGATGTGGATGTCCAGCGCCGGGTGCGCGCGTCGGTCCTGGAACTGACGGCGAGGTTCCCCCTTTATGCCGCCAGACGGGTGGCGGCTGCTATCTGAAGGCGCCTTGGAAAACGTGCGACAAGCTCTGGAAGGTAGGAATCCCGGCTCTCCCACGAGAGGGGCGGCCGCCGTGGAGAAGCGGGCGCACAAGTACGCCTGCCTTCTCGGACCTGATGGCGAGATTGCGCGCGCTCACCCCTGCTACGAATTCCGGCCCGGCCAGGTCAGGATGGCACAGGCGGTGGCCGAGGCCATCGAGAACCGACGCCACCTGTGCGTGGAAGCGGGCACCGGCACCGGCAAGACGCTGGCGTATCTCCTTCCCTCCATTGCCAGCCGCAAAAGGGTCATCATCTCCACCGGCACCAAGAATCTCCAGGAGCAGCTCTTCTTCAAAGACATTCCGTTCCTGGAGAAGGCTCTCGGGACTACCCTGTCGGTGAGCTACCTGAAGGGCCGCAGCAACTACCTGTGCCTCAGGAAGCTTGCCGATGTTGAGGGTGAGCAGTACTTGTTCTCGCCTCAAGACCCCCAGTACCTGGCGCAGATACGTGAGTGGTCCCGCAGTACTGAAACGGGGGATCGCGCCGAGCTCAGGGATCTTCCTGAGGAACTCGCGCTGTGGCGCCACCTGGACGCGCGGCGTGAGACATGCACCGGACAGAAGTGCCCCGATTTCGAGGCCTGTTTCGTGACCAAGGTGCGGCAAAGGGCCCAGGAATCCGATATCGTCATAGTGAACCATCACCTCTTCTTCGCCGACCTGTCCCTGCGCCAGGGAGATTTCGCCGCGGTCCTGCCTGACTATTCCGTGGTCATTTTCGACGAGGCCCACGATCTGGAGGACGTGGCCACACAGTACTTCGGCATCACGGTCAGCAACTACCGCTTGGATGAGTTCTGCCGCGATGCCAACAAGACCCTGACGGATCAGGGTTCCCCTTCGACTTTCCTGCTTGACCAGCTCGCGCAGCTGCGCGTTTGTTCCGCGGATTTCTTCTCTCGTTTCAGGCTCCGGGAGGGAAGGTTCCCGATGGTTGAGCTGGGCAAAGGTCTAGTCGTCCGCAGGGGGCCGCACCGGGAAGACGACCTGAGCAGTCTGTACAGGGCGCTCATGTCGCATCTCTCGACCATCGGGGCGGGCATGGCCAGCCTGTCGCTGATGAGCGATGCCGTCGAAGCCCTGGCGCGTCGCTGCAAGGAACTCCACGATGAGCTCGAGCAGATCATCGAATCCGAATCCACGGAAAACGTCTACTGGTACGAATGCCGCGGGCGGGGCGTGTACCTGTGGGCTTCCCCCATCCAGGTCGGACCGATCCTGAAGGAACGTCTGTTTCAGAAGCTGGACACGGCAGTGCTCACCTCGGCCACGCTCGCCACCGGCGGCAACTTCCGGTTCATCCGGTCACGCGTCGGGCTCGAGCAGGCGGAGGAGCTGATTCTCGGATCGCATTTTGACTTCTCCAGACAGGCAGTCATATTCATCCCGCGAGACATACCCGAACCGAGGGAGAAGGAATGGGTGGCCCAGGCCTGCCTCTACCTGGAAAAGATACTTGAGGCGAGCCGCGGCAGGGCTTTCGTCCTCTTTACGAGCTACAGCCAGATGGAGCTCGTCTACGCGGCACTCCAGGGGCGTCTTCCCTATCCGATGCTCATTCAGGGGGAAAAGAGCAGGACCGGCATTCTCGAAGAATTCCGCAGGACTCCCAATGCCGTCCTGTTTGCCACGAGCAGCTTCTGGCAGGGGGTCGATGTTCAGGGAGAACAGCTGAGCTGCGTCGTCATCGACAAGCTCCCCTTCTCAGTCCCCAGTGATCCGGTGGTCGCGGCCCGTATTCGGAACCTGAACGAATCGGGTGGCAACGCCTTCTACGACTATCAGATCCCGGAGGCGATCATCCTGCTCAAGCAGGGGCTTGGCCGTCTCATTCGAAGCCGCGCGGACCGGGGAATCCTCGCGCTCCTCGACAAGAGAGTGCTGACGAAGAGCTACGGACACACATTCATGAGGAGCCTGCCCCCGGCCCCGGTAACGCACGACTGGGCCGAGCTGCAGCGTTTTTTCGCGTCTCCATCTCAGCAGGCCGAATAGCGTGTGTCCGGAGCGTTTCGGCTGTATCCGATGGCAGATTCGCACGAGTTCCTGAAGACCCGTGCGCCCGTCTTCCGCGCCCTAGGTCATGCGTGGGTCCAATCCTGATCTTAAGGAGGTGATTCACAGGCCCAGACGGCAACCCTATTCTTAGACGTTTCACATTCGCGAAAGAGCCATTGACCGCCGGCAACACGATCGAATACGGCGACACAACGGCCGGAAATCCCGGCAGTGGACCGGCCCAATCGTCAGTGGCCTTCCTTCGGCCCACTGCTGCTCAGGTCGGGTCATTTCACCCAAACTCATCTATCTTTCTTCGGCTGTGCATGATACTATCTTGAAGAGAGGTAAGGGGTTACTATGACAAAGATCGCAGCCGGTGCGGAGGTCGACGCATACTGCACGAAATGCAAGCTGGTGTTGGCCCACACGGTGATGGCCATCGAGGGTGCCAAACCGCGCAGGGTAAAGTGCAACACTTGCGGTGGCGAGCACAATTACCGGCCAAGCAAGCCGGCGCCAAAGGCTGCTGCCGCAAAGAAGGGGAAGGCCAAACCGGCATCCGCCAAACGCACCCGGCAGACTTGGGAAGAGGCGATGCAGGAGGCGTCTGCCAAGCCACGAAAAGCCTACAGCATGTCGGGGAGTTACGGAGAAGGGGATTGGATCGAACACCGGACCTTCGGCATCGGGTGCGTGCAGGCCTTTGTGCCTCCGAACAAGATTGTCGTCCGCTTTGCCGACACCACGAAAACCCTCGTCTGCAACCGGAGCTAGGTGAAGCGGGTTCTTTCGGCCGAATCTTCTGTCCTTGAAGCGCTGAGATCCGCTGTTCCGGGTGCGCCCGCGCGGACTCTGCGCCAGATGCTGGAGCATGGGCGGGTTCGTCTGAACGGCCAAGTATGCCGCATTGCGAGCCGTCGGACCTGCCCCGGCGACGTCCTGGAGATTGGACGCCGTGCGTTCCCTCCTCCCCGCGGCGGCCTCGAGGTTGTCTACGAGGACCAGGATGTTCTGGTCGTGGTGAAGCCTGCGGGCCTGCTGACCGTCTCCACACCGCACGAGAAGCAGAGGACAGCTCACGCCTACCTTCGCGAATACCTGAAGCATCGCAGTCCTGGTTCCAAGGTGTTTGTCGTTCATCGGCTTGATAAGTTCGTCAGCGGCCTCCTTGTGTTCGCGAAATCCGAGCGCATTCAATGGCAGCTCCGGCGGCTTTTCGAAGCACACGCCATCGACCGCAAGTACCTCGCAATCGTCGAGGGCGACGTCGAGAGGAACGCAGGGACTATCCAAAGCCACCTGAAAGAAGACCACCGCCTGAGGATGCGGTCAACGCCATCGTCACTCGACGGGAAACGGGCGGTCACGCACTATCGCGTGCTTCGCCGCTCCGCAGGCCTGACCTGCCTGGAGGTTTCCCTCGAGACGGGACGCAAGAACCAGATCCGTGTGCATTTCTCTGAGCTCGGTCACCCTATTGCCGGGGACCGGGCCTATGGGAGCAGATCCGATCCACTGGGAAGGGTGGGCCTGCACGCGTTCCGCCTCGGGTTCGAGCACCCCGGGCTCCACAGAAAAATGCTGTTCGAAGCCGAGCCGCCGCCGGAATTCCAGCCGTTTCTTCCAGCGAAGCGAAATCGTGGGCAGGGTAATCCGGTGTTCCCTGAGACAGCCCCCGACGTTGCCAATCGCATTGAGCCCAACAGGCCTGCTTGAGACCTGATACCATCACGGTCGAGCGGAAGTCCCCCGGGCGAGATAACCCCCTGAAGGTCGCCGGCGCCCGGCTGCCCACATGCCCGAGTGGCAATGCCGTGGAGGCGCACCGCAAAGGAAAGATCGGGAACCAGGAGTAAGGCGGGCCTGGAAAACGAGACGGCTGCTCAGGATGTATCGCTGGGGTGCGGCAGCGAACGCGCACGAGATTCAATCTCTGTGTCTCCGCTTCGGTGTCCCCTCCATGAAGTCGAAAATCTTGCGATCCATCAGGTGAGATGGGACGGTCCTGCCCAGGGCTGTCAGCATGGAGCGGCGGATGCGAGGCATCTCACGCTCGAGCTCGCCGAGCAGCGACTTGATTCTCATCCTCTTCAGGTCGGGCTGCGAGGCGCAGATCCCGCAGGAGATGGCCGGATAATCCTGCAAAGCGGCGAAGGCTGCAATGTCGGCTTCCCAGCAGTAGGCCATGGGCCGGATGATGGTATTCCTGCGGTCGTCGCTGCGCAAGACCGGCGGCATCGCCCTGAGCGCGCCGGCAAAGAAAAGGTTCAGCAGAAATGTCTCCAGGATGTCGTCCGCATGATGTCCGAGGGCGATCTTTGTGCAGCCTTCGCGGACAGCCAGGTTGTAGAGGATCCCTCGCCGCAGGCGTGAACATAGCGAGCACATCGTGTCCCCGTCCGGAATGGTCCGCCTGACGATCGAGTAAGTGTCCTTCTGCACGATCCTGTGGGGCACGCCGAGACCTGCAAGGTAATCGGAGATTGCACAGGCGGAGAAGCCGGGCTGTTTCTGATCCAGGGTGACGGCCAGAAGCTCGAACCGGACCGGGGCTCGCCTTTGCAGGTCCAGCAACAGGGTGAGAAGCGTGAAGCTGTCTTTGCCGCCGCTCAGGCATACCATGACGCGGTCGCCCTCTTCGATCATCCTGTAGTCGGCGATCGCAGTCCCGACCGCGTGCAGGAGTCTCCTTCTGAGCTTCCTTTCTCCGTTCACCCTCCCAGCCTCCCTTGAATCGAGCCGCCCAATGATAACCTGGGAACCACGGTCTGTCCGGTCTCACGCCCGCAGCAAGAACGCTGAAAAGACATCAGCGGCGACGGCCGATCCCGCCATACCCGCCGCGTTGAGGCCCTGGGCGGGCAAAAGCGGATTGGACCAACCGCCAGTCTCACTCGATACAATGGCTTGCACCGATAATCCGTGCCTCACCTGGACCTGGACTGAATGAGACGCGAAGCCTTTGTGCCGGATATCGCGCGCACTTCAGGGAGTCGCTGGAAGAGCCGTTGCTTCCGCATCGAAGTCCAGTGGGATTACAGCCCGAGATCCCGACATGCCTCTTCGAAGGCCAGGCGCCCTCTGCAGACCGGGTCGGTCTGACCGTCAAGGCGCAGGCACAGGTCCGGACCCAGGTCGAGCACCACTCCCGAGACCCTGGCCGGAGGCCATTCTGCTGGATCCTGGCCGAATACAGCATCCTCGTCCCAGATGCGGACACGACGGCCGATCACCACCGAAAGGCGCCTGTATGTCTCAAACAAGCCCGCGGTGCCCTGGCGCCGGAGAGCATCGAAGCGGGTGGCGAGCGCGTCGAGCAGGCTCCAGAGCAGCAGCGAGAGCGCCGGCGGGTCACCCTTCACAATATCGCGCAGGCATGTGACCGCAGGGACGAAGGGCGTCGGCGGCACTTCGGGGGCCACCGCAACGTTTATACCGATGCCGAACACGACAAGGCCGAGCATTTCACCGGAAACCCGCGTGGCGGTGAGAACTCCCGCAACCTTGCTCCCCTCGATGAGGATGTCGTTGACCCATTTTATGCCCAGGCCGGGCACGCTGCACCTCGTTGCAGTGAGAGCGTCGACGACGGCCACGGCGGGGAGCATGGACATCGACAACGCGTACGGCGCGGTCGGGAGATGAGGCGCTATCGCCGCAGTCAGGTGCAGGTTGCCGGCGAGGGCCGCCCACGAGCGGCCCCGGTTTCCATGAAAGCCGCGTCCCTGCAAAGCGAGGCAGGCCACTGGACCTGCCTCGCGTACCTGGCCTGCGAGCCGGCCAAGAAGCAGGTCGAACTGCGAGCAGGGCGCCTCGGCGACAAGCACCAGGCGCGACCAGAATCGCTCTGCCGCGGAGGTACCAGTACTCTCGAGACTATACGCTGCTGAACCCGGCCCAAGAGTCTGCCAGAGACCTTCATCTGCATGCTCACGCACGTCCTGTCGGTTCCAGGGCTTGCCTCTGCAAACCTCGGGCAGGAGCCGGGTGGTCTCGCAAGGACTGTCGGTCAGTATGAGCATCCGCAAACATCCTCTCAAAGAACGAGTGAAGCAAGGGTGGTGCTCGGGACGCGGCACAGAGCGGGCTCCCGACCATGCCGCGCGGCATTCAAACCTGACTCGGGGCCTCACACAGAGCCCGGCACCCGCCCTGTCACAGGCAGAGCACCGGCCAGGCCTGAAGAGCGAGAGACAGGTCTCTCTATTGTCGCCGCAACTCGGGGTTCTTGGAGGCTTCCAGGATGCTTCTTCTCAATGCCAGTGCCACGGGGCTCCGCGGCGTCAATGCAAGTGCCCGTTCTGCCGCCTGCAGGGCCTTCTCCGTCTCGCCTCTTTTGAAATAGAACTGCCCCAGCAGGAAATGGATTTCAGGAATTGATGGATCCGCTTCCCTTGCCTTCTCGTAGTTTTCTATTGCACTGTCGAGTTTTCCCTGCGCCAGGTAATGGTCACCGGCCTCCTGAAAGAGCCTGGCCGAGCCGGGATTGATCATTTCGATCTTTTGGAAGCATGAGATGGAGTAGGTCAGGTAGGTGCGACCGAGCTGGTAGCGATACTCCGGGTCGTCGCCTTTCTGTTTCAGGAGTTCCGCATATTGATCGATGGCTGCGGGATAGTCCTTGGAATGAAAGTAGGCCCTGGCCAGCTGTTCCCTCAAAAGAAGGTTGTCGGGCTGCATCTGAACGGCCTGCTGGAATTCCCTGACCGCTTCCTCGGACTTGCCCAGAGCGATAAGACTCACGCCGGCAAGTGAGTGGTGGATTGGGTCAGCCGGGTTCAGCCGCTCCGATTCGCCGAAGGCCGCCAGGGCTTGTCCGTGCTCGCCCTTCTGTTGGTAGACGTTTCCCAGCGCGTTGTACACTGCGACGAGCTTACCTCCCTGTTTGAGCAGCCTCCTGAGCCGTTCTTCCGCCGCGTCCAGGTCTCCCTTCTTCTGTGCCTCAATCGCGCGCTCAAACTGCGCCTGCATTTCCGGACTCAGCGCAGGGATCCGGCTCTGTTCGCTGAAGTCAAGCAACGTCATCCACAAGAGCAGGATGAAAGACAAGGAGCATCTCCGCTATTTGGTTCTGTCTTGGAGCGCCTGCGGTTTGTCGGGCCGTCGACTCCACGACATCCCGGCTAGTTCTTTACTGGAGCGCCGATCACCTTCTTCGCCTTGTCGTGCTGGGACTGAACCTCTCTCTGTTGGCCCTGCTTGGCTTTTTCGAAGGCTTCTGCAGCCATTTCGGGCTGCCCGGTGAGGAGCAGAGCCCTGCCAAGGAGGCTGTAAGCCCCCCACAGGGAAGGGTCCAGGTGCACGGCCGCAGTCAACACTTCCACAGCCTTGTGCGCCTCTCCCTTTCGCATCCAGGCGGTTCCGAGAGCATACCGGCAGCTGGCATCCTTGGGATCGGCAATGGCGGCCTGTTCGAAGCACCTGATGCTCTGATCCTCCTGCTGCAGAGCCTGGTGGCAGAGCCCTGCCCCATACAGCGAGGGGAAATGGCGGGGACTGCGCTCCAGGATCTGCGAATAGTACTTGAGTGCTTCTTCGAAGCGGCCTTGAGTCCGCAGTATCTCTGCCAGTTCGAGTGCGACATCCGTCAGGTCCGGTTGAATCACCAGAGCGGCCCTGTACTCGTCCAATGCCTTGTCCAGCTCCCCCGATGCCTGATAACTGTCCCCAACCAACTGGCGCACCCGGCCCGACCCGGGAGCCCGCTGGGCCAGTTCCTGGTATTCCATCTGAGAAAGCGCCGAGGCCAGTTTGCCCATGAAATAGAGCGCTTCCACGTGGTCCGGAGATCGGCCCAGGGCCCTGCGAAGCGAGCTGAAAGCCAGCGGGTATTTTCCCTGTGCCATCTGCGCGCGAGCCAGCAATACCAGGGCTTCCACAGAGCGGGAATCGATTGCCAATTGCCGGTTGGCAGCGGCCTCAGCTCCTGCATAATCCCCAGCAAAAAGAGCCTGCACACCCTCCTTCAAGCCGGCGGCGGCACGCTCGGAAGGCGCAGAGGGCTGCGCCGGATACGAGGAAGGAGACAGCAACGCAATGGACACGGCATAGATGAAGCTAGTGATGTGACACTTGACCCTGCGAGAGGTCAGCTCACTCCCCGGGAAAGCAGTTCTACTCAAGCGAAAGTCATGAAAGGCGACCGGAATCCAATGCACAGCCCGCTCCCCCTCCTTCCGTCTCAGTATCGCACTTTCGCACCGACGTTGTGGAGAAAGAAGCTGTAGACATCCGCGGTGATTTCGATGTTCTTGGTCACATTGCTCGCACCGTGTCCGGACCGGGTTTCAATCCGGATCAGGACCGGGTTCGGTCCCTTGTGCTTCTCTTGAAGCGTGGCGATGAACTTGAAGGAATGGGCCGGCACGACGCGGTCGTCATGATCGGCTGTGGTCGCGAGCGTGGCCGGATATGCGACACCATCCCTTATATTGTGCAGAGGCGAGTAGGCATAGAGGGCCTTGAAGCCTTTATCGCTATCGCTCGAACCGTATTCGACGACCCAGCCCCAACCGACCGTGAACTTGTGGAACCGCAGCATGTCCATGACCCCGACTGCCGGCAGCGCCACCTTGAAAAGGTCGGGCCGCTGGGTCATGGCGGCGCCGACCAGCAAGCCGCCGTTCGAAGCCCCGGCGATCCCCAGCCTTTCCCTGGATGTGTATTGCTCGCGGATGAGATATTCTGCCGCGGCGATGAAATCATCGAAGACGTTTTGTTTGTTTTCGAGCATCCCGGCTTTGTGCCAGGTCTCGCCGTACTCGCCGCCCCCGCGCAGGTTGGGTTCGGCGAAAACACACCCGTTCTCCAGCAAGACGATCAACGCCGGATTGAAACTTGGTTGCATACTGATGTTGAATCCACCGTAGGCGGTGAGGTAGCAGGGGTTCATCCCGTTGAGGACCAACCCCTTCTTGTGAACGACGAACATGGGCACGCGGGTCTTGTCCTTGCTCTCGTAGAAGACCTGCTTGACCTCGTAATCCTCGGGCCTGAACTTGACCTCGGACCTGTGGAACACGTCGCTATTCCCGCTGGCGACCTCGTACCTGTAAATGGCCGGTGGGTAGGTGTAGGAGGCAAAAGAGTAGAAGAGCACCCTGTCGTCCCGCCATCCCCTGAAGCCGCCTGCCGAGCCGAGCGCGGGGAGCCTGATTTCGCGCACGGGCTTTCCATCGAGGTCGTACTGGTAGATCCGGGAATTGGCGTGCTTCAGGTAGCCGCAGAAGAGCTGGCCCCCGGCGGTGGTAGCCCAGTCGAGGACCTCAGTCTGCTCGGGTATGACGGTGCGCCAGTCCTTCCTGGAGGTTTTCCGGGGATCGATGGATACAACCTTGAAATTGGGGGCGTCGACGTTGGTGTGGACCAGGAATCGTCCGTCCGCCGCGTCGATTGCTGAGCTGTCGAAATCAAATCCCTGGATGAGAGGCTCGAACGAGGCGCCCTTCTTGCGCAGGTCTTTCCAATAGAGCTCGTTGCCCGAGGTGCCCTGGGAAACGGTCAGGAAGGAATAGGCTTCGTCCTCCGTCACATCCAGCCTGAAGTAGCGCAGGGGGTGCTCCTGGTCCTGGTAGATGATCTGGTCCCTCTCCTGAGGGTCGCCCAGCCTGTGGTAACGGACCTTCTGGAATTCGTTCTTTGCCGTCAGTTCTCGTCCTTGGGCGGGCCTGTCATAGCCGCTGTAGAAGAATCCGTCTCCCTGCCAGGCGGCGCCTGAAAACTTGACCCACTGAATACGGTCCGGTAGCTCCCTTTTGGAGGCGATTTCCATCACGCGGATTTCGGACCAGTCCGAGCCGGCCTCTCGCCTGGAAATGGCTACATGCTTCTTGTCGCCCGAAAAGCCTGAGAGGCCGATCCGGATCGTGCCGTCGGGCGACAGCTGGTTGGGATCGATGAAGACCTCGGGCTGCCCGTCCAGGCCCTTCTGGACATACCAGACGGATTGATTCTGCAACCCGTCGTTCTTGCTGAAGAAATAGTATTCTCCCGCGCGCATGGGCGACGAGTAGCGGGGGTAGTTGTGGATCTCGAGCAGGTGTTTGCGTAGCGCCTCGCGGAAATGTATCCTCCCAAGATAGCCGAAAGTCACCTTGTTCTGCGACTCGACCCACTTCGCAGTTTCCGCTGATCTGTCGTCCTCCAGCCATCGGTACGGATCGGCCACCTTCGTGCCGAAATAGTCATCCACCTGATCCGCTTTCCGCGTGGGGGGATAGGAGATGGTATCTGTCTTGGTGCACGACGGGACAAGGGCTATGGACAGCAGAAGAAGCAGGTTGATGAATCGCTTGCTCATGGAGTCTCCTCTTCTCGGACTGACGCATTATTATCACAAAAGGGCGGGAAACGCTTCGCGGGGGTCTTCAATAGGATTACCGAGATCCTGGGACTGGCAATACCGCCCTCCCGGATTTCCCCGGCGAGGAACTTCCTGCGCCTTTCGCGGAACGCCGGATCAGGGACCCTTGCCATTGGTGTAGAGATCGATGACGCGCTCGATGGCGCGGCGGCAGACCGCGCAGAAACCCACAGCATTCCGCGTGAACATGATGCAGTCGACCTGCGGGCGGTAGTAACCCTTGGCCTGGTACATCGCTCCTTCGAATGACCCGACCTTGCCCGCGTGGGCTGCTGAGGCGAGGAGGTTCGTGATCCGATCCTGTTCCTCCCGAAAGAGCATTTCCATTTCCTCCTCCGACCTGCTTTGGGACCGGATCCGGCGGCGTCTTGCCTGAAACTCCTGCTCGGCGTCTTCAAAAGCCTCTTTCGGCCAGGGCGTAGGCAGAGGTATCCCGGGTGCGATCAGGTCCTTCCATCGCTCAGCCTGGGGATCGGTGGTGACATTGGGCTCCCAGGGTTCAATCCTTTCCCCGGAAGTTTCATAGGCGACCGAAGCGATGTAGTACTCGTCCGCCAGACCGGCAAAGTGATGGCCGAATTCGTGGACGAAGATGTACGATGCAAACGCATTGTCGGCAGCGACGGTCGCGTACTGATTATGGATGCCGCCTCCGCCGTATTTCCGGTCGTTCGCGATGATCCCGACGAACTCGTAGGGAGCGGCTGCCGCGATCTCGCGCAATCTCTTGTTGTCAAACGTCAGGATGTAGCGGTCCAGACCGAAGGCGTCGTAGGAGGCGCGCACGGGCGAGCGCCGGTAAACACGGTCCGACGGCCTCGCGATCCCGCTTTCGTCGGCAGGCGTATCGAGGGCCCAGATATTGAACTCCTTGCGGCGCTCCTTGAAGGGCGAGACGGCGAAGAGCATGTCGGCCATCCGCCGGGCGTCCCTGCGCCACTTGTCCATCTCGCCCGCCGTGTAGCCGTCCCCCACAAGGAGGATGTCCACCTTGTCTCGCGGCTCTCCGTACCGCATCACGGCCCAATACTTGGGGTTCAGCGGCTGCCCGGTGCGGTCCACAGTGGGATCATCGGGATCGATGACGATCGACCAGACCTCGCGGAAGGCGTTCTGCCGGTCGCGCTTCTTGAGGACGAGCCGAAAAGGCTCTCCGGGAACAGGGAAGCGCAGTGATTCGTGGTAAGTGCGATGCATCATTTTCGCTTCAGCGGTAGTCTCCCACTCGCCGAAGACGCTGGCGAACCCGCGGGAGTAGAGCTGCCGGTTTGTCCGGCGGTCTGTGACTTGGAACTGGTACTTGCCGAGGTTCGTTTCATCGATCCAGCGATCGATGGGGCCCGGCCAAGGCCCTTCTACGACGACTCCGTCGAGCGAGAACCGCTCTTCGAAGGCATTGCCCGTATGGAAATAGTCTACCCGCATCGTCTGCGGCGCCGTTGCGGCCACGGCGGGAAGCGCAGCAAACAGAAAGGCTGCAATAACCAAGATTCACCTCGTTTTTGAACTGAGCCGACCGATTCCTTCCAGACCCGCCCCCATCGGCCGATCGTCAGTCGTCAATCCGAGGATGGGGTTTTCAGCGAATCGGCGAATAGGCCGTCGCGCGATAGAGCGCGATCTGAATGACGCTCGAGATCTGCCCGTGCCTGTCGATTGATTCTTTCCGGACCCGGGCCCATTCGGGATCTGCGGAAAACGCGTTCCAGGCTTTCTCGCGCGAGGCCAGATCGTCGAATGGGGTCAGATAGGTCAAATTGGGCATATTCGGGCCGATGATGGTCGACGTGTAGAGGATGGGATTTACCCCCACTCGATGGAAGATCTTGATTTCCGGCCCGGCGAAACGCTCGTGAAGGGCTCGCAGCTGGCGCCAGGTCGGCGAATGGTAGACCCTCAATTCGAAGACCCTCGACGATTTCCGCGTTTCCCTGTCATTGACAAGCTCCGGCATGTAGTCGGTCGCTTCGAGCAGGGCCGTCGAGAAATGTTCGTACGGCTGTTCCGGATGGCTTTCCCATGCCTCGTAAGACTTCGCCAGTTCCGGATCCGCGACGACCTTTGCGCGCACGCTCCAAAGCTCCTCGACCGACTCGAAGCCCAGGATCACCGCCAGCTGTGGCTGGTGCGGGGCCACGAGGGCCTCGAGGACGATCTTCGGCCCGGAGTGGTATCTGCTCAGGGCCGGGAGTGCAGCCTTGCCGATGTGATCGTGAATCCGCTGCACCTGGCTGCCATTTTTCAGGAAATACTGTTCCAGCGTAAAGACGCGTCGCTTCTCACCGGCCGGACCCGCCATTCCGACTGGGGCGAGCGTGCCGAGTCCTCCCAAGGTTGCCATGAACGACCTCCGATCCATCATTCTGCACCTCCATGAGCTCGAGTTTCACTGCAGATCCGCCCCGGACGCTGCATGCCTCTGCAGAAAGCGCTCGGCCTTTTCCCGCGTCGCGCTTCTGGTGTTCCTGAGTTGCCTTCTGACGAGTTCAAGCACGGGTCCCTTGCTTTCGATCTGGTCGAAAAACCGGTCCAGAGACTCTATGGCGTGGCCGAGCGCCACATTTCTACATTCCTCAGTCTGGTACTCGGCCCTCTCAACCTTCAGTATTTCCCGGGTGATCCTCTCCGTCAGCCATGGCTGAGCCCTGGCTATGGTCGCGCCGCCCCGGATCACGTTGGCCGCGGTGATCATCACGGGACCGGAAATGGAAGCAAGGTACCTGTCGACGATCGACTGGAGTCTTCGCTCCGTATCCACGCCGGCGAGTTCGGCAAGGATGAACGCCGCGTCCCACTGGAGTATCTTGTTTTTGCCGTCGAGGAGCCCGACGAACGAATCGAACATCGGATAGAGCAATTCGGGCCGCTTCTCACTGAGGATGCGCAGCAGTTTCGCGCAGCCATACTTCACCCTCGGATCCTTGGAGTGCAGTCCCTCGAGAATCTGCGGAAGCGATTGCGGCTTGTGGGCCACCATCTCGGCTATTCGAGCGACATTGGCACCCTTTCGGGTCAGCGCCCGGATGACATCCTTCTCAGGCATGCATAGGCCCCCAAGTCATGTTCCAGAAAGGCTTTTCGCCCCTGTAATCCCCGTGCGTTCGCCCCGCAATCAAGGGGCGGTGGTTCATTCAGCGGGCGGGGGTCTTAGCCTTCAGAATCCCGGATTCAGAATCGTCTCGAGATGGATTCGCCTCAGCCACCGTCCTCCATTAGCTGACCTCCCTGCCGTAATGAGAACGAAACATCTCCTAACGACCCTCATAGCGGCACTGTCTATTATTTCAGCTCGCGGATACGGATGTTGCGGAACCACACATCGCTTCCGTGATCCTGGAGCATGATCGGGCCTGCGTGTCGCGCAAACCAATCGGACGCCCCCGGCGACTTGCTGTACTTCGATGCCGCCAGCTTCCGGCGCCATTCCTCGCCCGTTGTGTCTATTGAAAGGATCCTCCTGCCGTTCAGCCAGTGCTCGAGAATCGTGCCGCGGGCCACGATGCGCGCCTGGTTGAACTCGCCGGGCGGCCTCAGGTTCTTCTCAGGACCGGGTTCTTTCAGGAGATAGAGTGCTCCCGCGGACATGGCAGCGTTCCGGGCGTCGCGATGCAAGGCGTCATCGAGGATCTGGTACTCGGGGCCGAGCCAGCCCTCATTGTCCGTTCTATGAAGGCGATACTTGACCCCGCTGTTGCCGCCCCGAGCGATCTTCCACTCGAATTCCAGTTCAAAATCAAGGTACTGCGCGACGGTTACAAGGCTTCCGCCGCGCCCTGCCCGATGCAGGACGCCATTTTCGACGGCCCAGCCGGTCACCGGCGGCTCACCTTTCTCGTTCGCCCACCCCGCCAGTGATCTCCCGTCAAAGAGCGGGTGCCACTCCTCGCCCGGAGCGGCATCGGCCGGGCCCGTGATGACGAGCAGGCATCCACAACAGAGTGCAAGAAGTCCGGGCTGGCGCATGTGAAACCTCCGCGAGAAAATCACGCTCTCTCCGGGACTGCGAATCCGGGACGGCAGGGCCGTGTGAGCAGCTCATTTGCCCGGCGCGACCGGATCCCTGCCGAAATCCACTCCGTTTGTGCCAGATGTTTCCCTTCTGCCCGCACTATGATCTCACCGTTGTCGGTGCGAACCAAAGTCAATTTTGGCGGCGGGACGCAATTGCCGTCGCGTCCCGGCCAACATGCTTCTCCCCTTGAAATCCCCCTGCGTTTCGCGGCTCAACCAAGGGTCGCAGTTGATCGCGCGGGATTTTGGGGATCCAGCAATCTGAGTCGTCGTGGCACGCGCCCCAAGCGGCCACCAGGCTTCATCCGACGAGCTGGATTGCAGCGCAACGTAACGAGAACAGCGTTTTCGCAAGGGCCTCTATTACCGCGCCAGTCCTCCTTTCGGACAAGCAGCGGTCGCTGACGCATGGGACATCCACCCGGATGTGCAGAATACGCGAGTGTGACGTCGCTCGCGACTGCCGGGCGCGGCCGGTTGCAGACGGACTTGATCCGCATCTTCTCGACACGGTCGGGCGGGATGACTGAGAATTGCCACGGGCGCCTGCCTGGCCGTTGGATCCCGGTTGGCAGTCGGTGTGCGATTGGCAGCCTGTTCTTTGAGCGGGCTTGTGTGAAACCATGCGGCACGGCCCTCAGGGCGCGGATCCTATTCCGGGTACAGCCCTTCGGCAGGCTGACTCCCATGGCCCATGAAACTCGGGACTGTCTTTTCGGGATAGCCGCTCAGGCCCC
>JACADW010000205.1 GCA_013388445.1 Acidobacteriota bacterium
GGTCCTGGCCGCGGTGGAGGCGCCCGCGGTTCCTCGTTGTGCTGGTGTATCATGACGGTCGGGTGCGAGCGCTTGCGAGGTGCCGCCGGACGGCCACCCGCAATGCCGAACAGCAGAGGCAGCAAGAGCGCTCGAAAGAGATTCAACAACGAATTCTGGGGACATTCCGACACGGCCGGCTCCGGTTTCCGCCGGACCCGACCTGTCCACAGAGGAACTCATGCGACTGACAGATCGGATGCAGCGGCTGGGAACAGAGACAGCTTTCGAAGTTTTCGCGCGCGCCCAGGCACTCGAACGCCAGGGTCGCGACGTCGTCCACCTGGAACTCGGAGAGCCGGACTTCCAGTCTCCCGATTCCGCGGTCGAAGCGGTGGCGGCGGCGCTCCGCGGGGGAATGACGAAATACACGACCTCACCTGGCCTGCTCGAGCTCCGGGCGAAGATCGCCGAGGTGGAGGGGCCGAGGCGAGGCTTGCGCTTCGCACCTGAGCAGGTGGTCGTCACCCCCGGCGCCAAGCCGATCATGTTTTACGTCATCCTGGCCCTGGCACAGGAGGGGGACGAAGTGCTGTACCCGGATCCCGGTTTTCCAATTTATGAATCCATGATCCGGTTCGCCGGTGCTACGGCCGTCCCCTATCCGTTGCGCGAGGAAAACGGTTTCTGCATGGATCCCGATTACGTCGCTTCCCGGCTCTCGCCCAGGACGCGTCTGGTGATCATCAGTTCGCCGAATAACCCTACCGGCGGAGTCGAACGGCGCGAGAATCTCGCGCGACTCGCGTCCGTATTGCGCGAGCACGATACCTGGATCCTCTCCGATGAGATCTACAGTCATTTCATCTTCGAGGGAAGCCACCACTCCATAGCCAGTTTCGAAAGCGCCCATGAGAAGACGGTCGTGCTGGACGGATTCTCAAAGACCTACAGCATGACGGGCTGGCGCCTCGGCTGGGGCATCATGCCGCAGGAACTGGTGCCGCACATCACCCGGCTGATCATCAACTCGGTTTCCTGCACGTCCGGCTTCGTCCAGAAAGGCGGACTTGGGGCGATCTCGACGCGGGAAAAGACGGTCCCGCCCATGCTCGCAGAGTACCGGCGGCGGCGTGAGACTATCGTATCCGGTCTCAATCAGATCCCGGGAGTCCGCTGCGCCCTGCCCAAGGGGACTTTCTACGCGTTCCCAAATGTCAGCTCCTTCGGAAAGAAATCCAGGGACGTGGCGAATTACCTACTCGAGGAGGCAGGCGTCGCGTGCCTGTCGGGGACCGCTTTCGGAAACGAGGGCGAGGGCTACCTGCGGTTGTCGTTCGCCACGTCCATGGACAAGATCCGGACGGCGCTCGATCGGATGCATGACGCGTTCGGCCGATTCCAGGGCTAACGACTCTCCCTAGAACAGGATGCCCAGTGGGTGCCGGACCGGCGGTCCGGCCCACGAGGGAACGGGCTTTGCGCATCGTGCTGCGGACAGCTCGTGCGTCGAGAACCAACGTGCCCGAGGGACTGCTTCAAAGGACGACGGCCGAGGCCCGGTCAAGCAGCCCTGATCTCCCAAGTGACTTCGTCATGAAGGTTGTGGGGATCGGGTAGCCGTCGACTTCCATGATGTGCTCCCCGCCGGACACATAGCCGCATGCGAGATAGAAGCCCTCGGCGACGGGCGCAGAGTAAACGAAGATCTCCCCGAAAAGCACCGGCGGGACCATGCTTTCGAGGTGCTCGAGGAGCAGTCTCCCAAAACCTCGCCTTTGATGCTCGGGCGTGACGGCGAGGAGACGAATTTCGTTCAGGTCGAGTCCCCCCACGCCCACGACACCGAGAGTGTCCTCACAGACTGCGATGTAGTAAAGCGAGGCCCGTTCCTCAATTCGATCCGGCATCATGCGCGCGCAGAGCGACCTGAGCAACCCGGGCGGCAGGGAGCGATCCGCCTCGATGTTCGCGCAGATTATTCCGCTGCATGCGGTTGCGTCCTCAGATCGGAACTGGCGACACCACGCGGTCACGGGGATCTCCTCGGCAGATTCGATTACGGGATGTAGGCGATCGCATCGATCTCCACACGCAGGCCTGGAGCCGGCAGTAATGCGACCTGGACTGTCGTACGCGCCGGCCGGTTCGCGCCGAACATGCGCCCGTAAACCTCGTTCATTCGCGGGAAGTCCCGGATGTCTGTGAGAAAAACCCCGCACCGGAGCACATGCTGCATACCGGACCCCGCGGCTTCGAGGATCGCGGCAATGTTCTTGAGCACCTGCTCTGTCTGAGTCTCGACATCAGGCCCCGCAAGCTCTCCGGTCTTGGGATCCACCCCTCCCTGCCCCGACACGAAGACGAGCCGATCGAAAATCACGCCCGGCGAATACGGGCCGCGGGGTATGGGAAGATTCTCGGAAACTACTGGCTTATGCGACAATCCCATGGATCTCATTCCTTTCTCCGGATCATGAACCAGCACTCTTTTATCACAGAATGGCACGCCGGCGACCAGCCAGCCGCCAGCGCCGTTCAGTCATCGCGGGCAGCGGGATTGCCAGACGGCGCCAAGGGCAGTGGGCCAAGGCCGCGTCTTCCGGCCGTCCTGAAAATAGCGTACCGACCGGGCACGGGCGACGAGGGACTGTTTCCCGGTATCAGAATAAAAGGATTTCCGCCGGGCCTGCGACATAAAAAGGGGTTTCTAGGCGGTACGTTCTTCCCAGTATTCCTCGAGACGGCCCGACTGAACCATGCAGCGGAGGGAGAGAATGGCATTGGCGCCTCGCAGCGACC
>JACADW010000187.1 GCA_013388445.1 Acidobacteriota bacterium
CCCCTGGATAGAAATGCTTATAAGGCGCGATACCCATGCGCCGGATCGGATGCGATCCGCGCGGGCTCCTGGGATCAACCGGAAATGAACGGCGAAAACAGACTGCCCAAGTCCTTGCCGGCAGAGTATAATGGTGTAAAAAGCATATAGTCCTGAGTGCAGTGTGGGAAATGCAGCGGAGGTACTCTCCGTGATCGGCAAGAGCCTCTCGCACTACCGGGTCATCGAAAAGCTGGGCCATGGGGGAATGGGCGAGGTTTTTCTCGCCGAAGATACCAATCTGAACCGCCGGGTCGCCATTAAGGTGCTCCCCGAGGCGTTTGCCGAAGACTCGGAGCGCTTAGCCCGATTTGAGCGCGAGGCCAAGCTCCTGGCGTCGCTCAATCATCCCAACATCGCCTCCATCTATGGCCTGGAGGAAGCCACCGGCAAGCGATTCATCGTCATCGAGCTCGCCGAGGGTGAAACGCTCGCGGAGCGGATTCACCGGGGCCCTCTGCCGCTGGATGAGGCACTGGCGGTCTGCTGCCAGATCGCCGAAGGGCTGGAAGCCGCGCACGAGAAAGGGATCGTCCACCGGGACCTGAAACCGGCGAACGTTATGTTTTCGGCCGAAGGGAAGGTCAAGATCCTCGATTTCGGCTTGGCTAAGGCGCTTGGGATCGGCCATGCATGGGATCTGGCCGAAACGCTGACGCAGGAGACCGGCGAAACCACGCAAGGGGTCATTCTCGGCACGGCGCCTTACATGAGTCCGGAGCAGGCGCGCGGCAAGCCGCTCGACACTCGGACCGACATCTGGTCATTCGGCTGCGTGCTCTACGAGACGCTGAGCGGAAAACGGGCATTTTCGGGATCCACGACGACCGAGGTGCTGGCGAAGATTCTGGAACGGGAGCCGGACTGTAGCGTGCTTCCGGGGGCAATGCCCGAGAATGTGCGGTGCCTGTTGCGGCGTTGCCTGCAGAAGGATCCGCATCGCCGGCTGCGCAGCATCGGCGACGCGCGGATCGAGCTGGAAGACACGCTCGCAGGACGGGTCCCCGCTGCGGCCGCGCCACGAGCGGCGCCCCGCCGGGCGATCCTGATCGCCGCGCTCGCCGGGCTTCTCCTGGGAATATCGGCCGCCGGCCTCTGGATCTGGCGGCAAGCCCGGGCCGCAGCCCCGCCTCCGGTCGTTCGCTTCAGCTTTGACCTTCCGTCCGACCAGCCCATGAAGCCGACCTGGAATTCCCAGCTGATGTTTTCCCCCGATGGCACCATGCTTGCGTATTCGCACAGCGTCGGCGACACGGAGGCCACGTTCCTGCGGCGTCTGGGCGAGCTCGATGCCAAGCCCCTTGCCGGCGCGCCCGGTATGAGCATACCGATCTTCACGTCCGATGGGCGGTACCTTCTCCTGATGGACTACATGCAATCGGCCCTGGTGAAAGCCGCCCTGAGCGGCGGCGCGCCTGTGCCGTTCGCTCCCTACGACATGGCTTTCCGAGGAGATTGGGGTCCCGACAATTACTATTATTGGACCACTCACTACTTCGGCCCCATTGTCCGAACTTCAAGCTCCGGCGGCAAAGCCGAGCCGGTCACGGAACTCGACCTGGGGAGACAGGAGCGGACCCATCGCCACGTCCAGGTGCTGCCCGGCGGCAAGGCGATCATCCTCACGGTCTCGACCGGCGGCATCCAGTCCTTCGACGATGCCCGGATCGATCTCTGCGAGCTTGGCACGAAAAGACGAAAGACCCTCGTGCAGGGCGGCTTTTCCCCGCGCTACTCGCCTTCCGGCCACATCGTCTACGCCCGTGCGGGAGGCCTTTATGCTGTTCCCTTTGACACGGGGCGCTTGGAAGTCACCGGCGCGCCGGTCAAGGTCGTCGACGGCGTTTTCATGAGCACCAACTCCGGCTCCGCCAACTTCGACATCTCGCGTTCGGGATCCCTCGCCTATGCCGCTGGCAAGGCCGAAGGCGGGGAACGCACGATGGTCTGGGTGGATCGCGGTGGCAAAGCCGCGCCCCTGCCTCTGCCCCCGCGTTCGTACCTGTTCCCCCGCATCTCGCCGGACGGCAAGCTGATTGCTTTCGAGATCGAGGGAGTGAACCACGATTTGTATCTCTACGATCCCGCTCGCGAAATCACGACCAAACTGACGACCGACGGCGTGAGCCATGCGCCCGTCTGGACGCCCGACGGCAAATACATCGCCTTTCGCTCGTGGAAAGCCGGAACCATGACCATGTGGTGGATGCCCGCGGACCGAAGCGGTCCCGAGGAGCGGCTGACCATGGTGGGCGCGCGCCAGAGCGTCGTCTCGTTCTCTCCGGACGGGCGTTATATGACTTTCAACCAGATGGACGCCATGGCGGCGGATGCCGGCGGCATGGGAATGACGGGCGGGGAGATCGAGAGCGGTGGTAGCGGCGTCTGGATCCTGCCGATGCAGGGGGACCGCACGCCGCGCCCCTTCGCCAAGTCCAAATTCACCGAGGGCTCGGGCAGGTTCTCTCCGGACGGCAAGTGGGTCGCCTGGTGCTCGAACG
>JACADW010000377.1 GCA_013388445.1 Acidobacteriota bacterium
CTGAAGCAGACTGGAGCCATCGCCAACCGGCTTCAGCCGGTTTCTCGTATCAGCCGGATGATTCATCATCCGGCCAGGGGCGGGTTGGGCAATGACTGCCAAAGGCGGTAAACAAGTACCTTTCACCAGAAGCAAGGGAACGCCCCTTGTTCGTCCTTCGTCTTTTGCCCCCAATCACACCGATTCCAAGATCACAGCCTCGTTCGGCGCCAGCGCCAGCTTCCCTGCCATCGTCTCTTCGGCCCGCCCGACCGAAGACAGGCAGATGCGCCACTTGCCCTCGACCGGGATCTGTGCAGGCCGCGAGAAAAAGTTGAGTGCGACAAGCATCCGCCGCCTGGGCGTGGCGCGCTCATAGGCCCACACGTCCACCGGACGACCCAGCGCGTGATAGTTCCCGTACAACAATGCGGGTGATTTTCGCCGCAGCTCGATCAGGCGACGATAGAAATTCAGCAACGAATCCGGATCGGCGCGCTGCGCCTGGACGTTGCGCTGCACGTAATCGGGATTGAGCCGCAGCCAGGGCTGGCTCGTCGAAAAACCGGCCCCCGGCGTCGCGTCCCACTGCATCGGCGTGCGACAGCCGTCGCGGCCTTTATAGAACGGCCAATACCGGCGGCCGGGCGGATCTTGAATCTCGGCGCGTGGGATGTCACCCTCTCGCATGCCGATCTCGTCGCCATAGTACATGAACGGGGTGCCGCGCAAAGTGAGCAGCATCGTCGCCGCGACTCGCGTCCGGGCTTCGGTGAACGGGCCGGCCACGTAGCGGCTGGCTAGCCGGCGCACGTCATGATTGCCCAACACCCAACACGGCCAGGCCTGCTCTGGCAACCTGGCCTCCCAATCCGCCACCACATCATAGAAACGCCGCGCGTCCCACCCCTGGCGCAGCAGCCCAAAGTTGAACACCAGATGCAGCTCATCGCGGCCATTCCCATAATAGCCTACTGCACCTTGAGGGGCCACTTCCCCGACCGCCATGCGTTCTGGGTAGCTATCGAGCAGCTTGCGAAACTCTTTCCAGATGGCGTGGGTTTCCGGTTGGTTGATTTCGTACAGGTGATGTTGGCGACCGTAGCCAGTCAGGCCCAGCTTGGGCGGGTTATCGGGCAAGCCCTCGGCCTTGACGAACATGTGCGCCACGTCGAGCCGAAAGCCATCCACGCCGCGCTCCAGCCAAAAGCGGCACTCGTTGAACATGGCCTCTTTGACTTGCGGATTGCGCCAATTGAGGTCAGGTTGTTCGGCCAGGAACAGGTGGAGATAGTACTGCCCGGTGCGCTCGTCCCAGGTCCACGCTTTGCCGCCGAAAATAGATTCCCAGTTGTTCGGCTCGCGGCCCTGGCGCGGGTCGCGCCAGATGTACCAATCGCGTTTGGGGTTATCGCGGCTGGAACGCGATTCGAGGAACCAGGGATGTTGATCCGACGTGTGGTTCATCACCATGTCAAGCACGACGCGGATGCCGCGTGCGTGTGCTTCGCTCAGCAGCCGATCGAAATCAGCCAGCCGGCCAAAGACCGGGTCTATGTCGTGATAGTTGCTCACATCGTAGCCAAAGTCGGCCATCGGCGAAGGGTAAATCGGGCTGAGCCAGATCGCATCCACGCCCAGCCACTGCAAATAGTCCAGCCTGGAAAGGATACCCGGCAGATCGCCCACACCATCGCCGTTGGAATCGGCAAAGCTGCGCGGGTAAATCTGATAGATGATGCCATTGCGCCACCATTCGGATTTTAGATTGTGGATTTCAGATTGCAGATTGTTCATGGCAAGCCTCGCAAGTCAATTGGGATTGGGGAATGGAGATCGGTCATTCTTCGCCAGCCACGCCGGGCATGTTAAATTGGATCACCTCGCCATGCAGATTGACAACGATACGAAAGCCCATCACCCCCAGCCACATGCGCGCGTCGTCCGGAATGCCGCGTTCGAGCGCCTGATCCATGTTTTTGATAGAGAGCTCCAGCGCTGCTTTGGTGAACAGGTCATCGCTGCCGATCATCCGCATCATCATCTCTTCAACTAATTCTTTGTTGGCTTCTACCTGCTCCTGGATCGCTTGTATCACCTGCCGATCAATGATCTGGGCATCAATGTGACGACGAAAGCCGGCGTCGTCAATCACGTACTGAGCCTCGCCGCCCACGGTGGTCACCTCCAACGGCCGGCCAGCCTCATCGTACACCAGACCTTCAAACACGGCTTTGGTACTCATGATGTCCTCTCGAAAATCTCTGGCTCAAGGTAACTATACTGTCAACGGTCATAAACTTTCACTCCGTCTGCAGGCAATTGGCCGTCGTACACTGTCATTGCGAGCGCCCGAAGGGCGCGAAGCAATCTCTTTGGCTCGCTGGAGATTGCTTCGGCCTTCGGCCTCGCAATGACAAAATGAAACTTTATGGCCGCGCCGAGTATACTCAGCCCAGTCTACTGCACAGGCTGTCATTGCGAGCCTGCCGAAGGCAGGCGAAGCAATCTCTGTGCTTCGATCGCTGAGATTGCTTCGTCGGCCCGCTTCGCAGGCCTCCTCGCAATGACGGATGAGTAGTTACGGCTCAAGGCTAATTATCCTATTGACGGGCCGAGAGCGCAACCTACATCGAGCCTTGCCGATTCGCTGGCGGCGTGTTATCATCGCGGCCAGTATCTCATCTTTTTCCATTCTGAAACAAGACTGGGGGAACTGGTGCCAGGCAAAGTCTACACGGCGACAGGCGACGATGGCTACACGGGACTCTTGGGCAACGAGCGCGTGCCGAAATACGATCCGCGCCCGGAAGCGTATGGCACGCTCGACGAAGCGACTTCGGTCATGGGGCTGGCTCGCGCGACGCTCAACAGTGAGCGCAATCGCAACTGGCTGCTCGAAAGCCAGCGACATCTGTACTGCATCATGACGGAATTGGCGTCTACGCCAGAGACAGCCAAGACCTTCCAGTGCTTGGGGGCGAAAGAGGTCGAGTGGCTGGAGGCGCGGACCGATGCGATCACCGCCGAGATCGCGCTGCCGCGCGAGTTTATCGTTCCGGGCGATAGCTTTCCCAGCGCGACGCTGGATGTGGCGCGCGCGGTCGTGCGCCGCGCCGAGCGGCTGGTGGCCCGGCTGTATCACGAGGGACTGGTGGCGAATCAACACATTCTGCGTTATCTCAATCGCCTGTCCTCGCTGTTGTTCGTCATGGCGCGGCATGAGGAGGCCTTGACCGGGGTGAATCGTGTGACGCTGGCGAAAAAAGTATAAAGTGCGCCACACGATTGAGCACTGGAGAAAATCCTCGCGCCTCCGCCCATCTGAGGGAGGCGCGAAGGTTTGTCTATGGTGAGATCATCAGGCCGGGTTCACGCCACCATGAGCTAGGGTTTGGGGATCTTGGTCGGCTTGGGTTCATCAGTGGGTTTAGGCTCTTTGGTTGGTTTAGGCTCGTTTGTTGGTTTGGGTTCTTTAGTCGGTTTAGGCTCATCCGTTGGTTTGGGTGCTTTGGTCGGCTTGGGTTCATCCGTCGGCTTTGGCTCTTTGGTTGGTTTTGGCTCATCTGTCGGCCTGGACGTGCCCGTTGGCTTGACTTGCCGGGTGGGTTCGGATGTGGGCGTTGGTTGGGCTGTCCCAGTGGGCCGGGGCGTCTCAGTTGGCTCCGGCCTATAGGTGGGCGCAGGCGACGGTGTGGGCGTTCCAGTGGGCATCGGCGGATTGGTCGGTGAGGCAGTGGGATTGACGGTAGGCATTGGTGATGGGAGGCCTTTGTCAGTCACGATCAGATGCATCGCGATCAGTGAGCCATCACCCGGCAAATGCCCCCGAACGACGACCCACGCTCCGAGGCGCGGGTAACCTGTCCGGGATGTTTCGGGCCGGAGGGTGATCCTCAACCCGCTCACGATCCAAGTGTCCCCCTCTATCTGTTCCAAACAACCCTCAAGCTTGACTGCCGCCTGCCGCCTGGTACGCTGTGCCGCCTGGATGTCTTGCTGCTGTTGCACCTGGATCTGTTCCTCCAGCCGCGCGCGTGCGTCGGCATCCAACGTCAAGGCGATCTGAGCTTGCTGGACGGTCAGCTTGACCGGGTAAAGTGCATCACCAGGCAGGCTGGAGGCCGAAGCAGCGACCGTCCAGCTTGCCGCCACAATGGCGACGATCATGATCGCCAGGGCCAGCCGCATCACAGGATATACATTCCGAAATGGGATCGATCGCGCGCGTGCCGGAGCCGCCTGCGCTGCGAGGGGCTGCGGCTGCATGCGTCGCTGGCTCAGGGCTTCCAACATGCGTCGCCGACCGGCCAGGCGCGCTGCGCCCGTTGGCGCGGGTGTGATCACCGCATGAATATCGGCGGCCAGTCTGAGCAAGGGGCGCAGTTTGTCTGCGTGCTCGGGATAGCGCGCCAGGCAAGTGGGCACATCCGCTCCCTGGCGCAGCAGATCCAGGCACTCGTTCAAAATAGCATCGAACTCATTGTGCATAAGCAGGATACTCTTGGAAAACACGCCGCAGTGCTGCCAGGGCGCGGTGAGGCTGCGACTTGAATGTCTCTTCGGACTGGCCCATGAGACGGGCAGCTTCTGCACAGCTATGTGCTTCGACGAATTGGAGCAGGATCACCTGCCGATCTTGTTCCGCAAGGTGAGAAAGCGCGACGGCCAGGTTCTCGGCTGAAAGATGACGTTCGGTACCATTCAGATTGTCGGGACGAATGGTGAGCATATCCTCCAGAGACGATGGGATAGGCTGCCCATTCAGGTGATAAAAGTTGGCGAGCCGCTTGCGGGCGATCGTGTACAGCCAGGCCAGCAGAGTCTGATCGCGGTTTTGAAAGTGGGCCAATTCTTGCGCCATCTGGACAAACACATGACTGGTCAAGTCCTGCGCCTGTGCCGCGTCGCCCACATAGTAATAGCAGTAGCGATAGATCGCATCATAGTACCGATCATATAACCTGGAGCACGCGAGCGCGTCGCCCTGGCGGGCCAGTTGGATCAGGTGCGGTTCGTCAAGCGACAGCCTGATCACACTGCCTGCAATACCATACAGCCAGGTCAGCAGAGGACGGCCGCTCTCGTCAATCGTGTCGAGGTGTTCCACCATCCGCGCAAAGACCTCGTTGGTCAGGTCCTGAGCCAGTTCCACATTGCACACGTGGTAGTAGCAATAGCGAAACATGGCATCATAATACCGGTCGAACAGCTCCGAGCACGCCGCCGAGCTGCCTCGCCGGGCCAGTTGGATCAGATAAGGCTCATTCGCCATCGCAACAACCGATGCTGTCTACCAACACATGGAGGGTCAGACCTATAGATGTTCAGAAAAAGATTTGTGGTAGGGGCAGGCCTTGCGCCTGCCCTGGGCGACCGCAACCCCCATGCGGGGGCAGCTTGTGGCCCGCATGGGCTAGTGGTCGCCCCTACCCC
>JACADW010000307.1 GCA_013388445.1 Acidobacteriota bacterium
CGCCAGAGATACCCTCCGGCAAACGCGAGAATGGTGCCTGAGCGGATTGGGACGACTTCGCACAACTCCACGTATCCGGACCATCTCCTTACTGAGTGCAGGTTCCCAAGCCAGCTCGTCAGACTCCCCGAAGGCACTTTGAATGCTTTTTTGAAGTTGAGACCATCGCGGCTCTTGTAGACACAGCAGCCTGTTACGCTCCAGACCGTTGCATCATGGTCGACATGCTGGACGATCAGGTCTGATGCCTTTTGCCCCCGGAGGTCTTGCGGCAAAAGGACCGGAGTGGTCGCGATCTCCTCCGGGTAATGAAGCTCGAACGAGAGCCAGAGGCCCGAGAGTGAGAGGCCGACGAACCCTGTAATGAGGATCAGGCTTCGGGCGGGCGGTGCTTTCCACGAAATTCGACAATATGGCGGCATCTCTGTGTCTTTTCACAAGATCGTAATGGAAGTGCAAGCGACGGAAACGGTGCATCGAGGTGTGGAGGGGATGCGTGGTCTAGTGGATCGGGCCAGCGAGTTCCGGGCGGTGCCTGCGGGTCCGCTCGAATCCGATTTGACTATCCAGCTGTAAACACTGTTGCATGCGAATGCCGGAGTCTGAGACGTGGTCTTTGACGAAACGGCGCAGGCGAGTCTCGTTGAAGACAAGTGCGTGATCCAGAAGATCTCTGCGACAGCTTCCGATCCATCGTTCCGCCAGACCGTTTTGCCAAGGGCTTGCGGGGCCGGTGCGTTTGCGTTTCATGTCGCTGGCTGTCAGGAGATCCGTTGCCTTTCCGCCGAACTTGCCATCACGATCCGGAATCGCACAGCGGTAGGGACAAGATCCCGGAAATGACTCCCTCAGTTGCTGTTCTATCCAGCGGCCCGGTCGGGTGTTCCGTGACATTGAAATGGACGATCCTGCACCGACCGTGTTCGATGACGAAGAAACAATACAAGATTCGGAAGGTGAGGGTCGGTACGGTGAAGAAGTCCATGGCCACGATCACATCGCGGTGATTGCGGAGGAAAGCTGCCCACAACTTGCGGGCCTGGTCACGAGGAGTTAGGCGCCAGAATAGACGAAAGCCAGTCCGATGCCAGCCGACAACGGTTTCCGGCTTGACGATGACCAGGATGTTGCTCCACGCAGGCCAAGGCCGGCCGAGCGGAACCCAGAACATCCGATCCTGGGTTCGGAGCCGGGTGCGAGGACGCTTCCGTTTGAGTACGCCCGGCTGCTGACGGAGGGCAAGGATCTCGGGGCCCAGGCTGTAACGGGATCGGAAGAAAGCGTTGAAGAACGTGAGGAAGCCGATGAAAAAGCGAATCACGGACCCGGTTTTATGTCATATGGGTCCTCCCGGCGCTCGTCTTAACTGCTTGGATTTAAAGCCTTACAGAGTATTGGCGATACACAGGGCGCCTTCCTGGCACGACTCTCCTGCATATTGAGAGAAAGGACTTGGTGGTATGCGCAGATACCTCCCAACTTTCAATCCTGGTGCAGCCGGCCGGAAACGGACAGCCCAACGCGCCGGCCGTCAATCCCCGGCAGTCAGTTCGGTCGCGGGAACCGGCCAAGCCCTGATTTTCGCGCCTCGGCGGCGCGTATTTGCCCGGTCCGGTTCCGGCTCCCCCGGGCCGGAGACGCTGTCGCCTATGGCCGGACATCCTACTTCTTGGGCGTGCCCTTCGTCTGCTGGTGCTCGAGGGTCATCCTGTTGTGGTCCTCGATCATGCTCTTGTGCTCTTCTTCCATCTGCTGATGTTCTTTGAGCATCAGGTCGTGGTCGGCCTTCATCCGCTCGTGGTCCTTGCGGATCTGTTCCTCGGAGGCGGTTCCGTCGTCGTGCTTTTTCTCCATCTCCTCGTGACGTCGCACCAGGTCCTGGTGCTTTTGCACCAGTTTTTCGTGCGCAGCAATGAGCGACTCGTGCTTTTGCACCATGTCGGAGTGCCCCGGCAGATTCGCCGCCAGCATGGCATCGTGTTCAGCCTTCATTTTGCTGTGCTCGGCCTTCATGTCTTCATGAGCTTTTGTCAGAGCCTCATGTTCGGCCGTCATGCGGGCATGTTCTGCATCGAGTTGAGCATCGAGTTCCTTCCTGCCATTCGCACAAGCGCTGAGCAGTAGCAACGCAGCGGCGGTAACGATTGTGGTTCGCATAAAACTCCCTTGGTTTGGTTTCGATTCCCATCCGGGGACGAGGCATTGCTTCTGGCTTTCCTGGATTGGGAGCCTCAAAAGGCAGGATTCCCATGTATGCCCTCTGTTTGGGATCAATTCACCCATGTATCGCAGCGGCTCGGGCAAAGTCAATTCAAAAATGGTGCGGGTCCTCGGGGGAGTCCGTGGGTTGGGAAATCGCGGCAGTTGAGTCTCTCGATTTGCCGCCGCCCTTCCCATCCCAGGGAGTGCAGCCGGGCGCCGCTGCGCTCGTTCCGGGGAAAGCGCACGGTCACTGATTCCCTCCCGGCACGAAGCGTCACACCGGCGTATTCGATATCACGCAGCCAATATGATTCGAGATGATTCCGTGCCGGGCTTCTCCCTTCCGCCCTGAGATGCAAAGGGATCAAGGGTCAACCGCATGCGGCCGCTTGCCCCGTTCGCCTTCTCGAGCTGGCTAAACAATCGCCGCGTGAATCCGTCCATGATCATTGGGGAGTGCCCCCAATCCGGGAAATAAACGATCCTGCTGCTGGATGCGCCAAAGGATCCGGCGTCATAATGGCAGGGGAATTGCGGGCGAATGGAGGCAAACCGGCCATGACTGACCCGGGCAGGGACACCATCATCCGTCTGGTCTTGGCAGCCCTGGTACTTGCACTTTTCCTACTCGCCGGCATGAAAGCACTTTCGGACCCCAAGCTCCTGGGAGTTTTCGCGGACCTAAAGCACACGAACCCCGCGTGGATCGCGGCGATCGCGGGTGTGTACCTGGTCTCGTCCTTTCTGAACGCCGAGTTGACGCGCGTCGTTGTCAACTGGCTCGATCGCCGCGTAACGATGGGCCAGGCCTTTGCCGCATTCATGGTCCGCATATACGGGAATCTGCCGCTCGCCAAGGCCGGGATCGGCGCGTCGGCTGCGTCCATGAGAGGCCGCCCAGCGGCCTGACGGAACCGCCTGAGGTGGACCCGTGCTCCTGTGCTTTCAAGACGGCCGCCCTTGCCCGGCAGAAGTGTGTCCGAAAACGGCCTCCACGCAGCCAGGGGGGTGCGACGTGGCACCCCCCTCATGTTGTTGCCTGCCGGACTGACGCCTACGTGGCCCTCTGCCGCAGTTGTGACCCGGTGCTGGGGCGGGTCGTTTGCCCCAGGCCTTGGCGATGATTGGCTTGATGACGGCGGCGAACTCGGCGTAAGCATGCGGTTTGAAATGGAGCTTGTCCTCCAGACACAGCTCCAGCCGGGGATTTCCCTCGCCGTCAAATAAACCCGGCTTCACCTCGATGAAGCCAAGGCGCCTGTCTGTGAGGCAATACCCGCGCACGAGTCGATTCGCATCGTCCACCACATCCCGGCGATCCTGTTTTTGCGGCGCCTGGTTGATGGAGACAAAGAAGACCTGGGTGTCCGGCAATCTTGCGTGCACACTCGCCGCGAATTCGCGGAACCGTGCGGAGATTGCCTCGGCTTTTTCTCCAGCATTGATATCGTTGCTGTCGCAATAGTAGACGATGATCGTTGGCTCATAGGGAAGCACGATCTTGTCCATGTGGAAGAGAATATCCCCGGTACGGGAGCCCCCGAACGCCCCGATTGAAAACCGGCAGCGGGGCCATCTGTTTCACGAGGCTCTCTCACTGGCGAAAGATGCTGCTCCCGATGAAAAGGACCGCCTGCCGGGGCGGCGGATTGACCTTGTCTTCCTCCAGGAATGCATCAATCGCCGGCTTGAACCGGGTCGGTGAAATCTCCTGGAATGCCCATGGAGGAGGTGGTGCCGCCGGTAAAGACCGGGAACCAGTCGGGCAGCTCGCGTCGGTGACGTTCGACCTAGCGGTTGACGCCCGCTTACCGGTCCCGCACGGCGTGCGGGACGTATTCGCCGGACGCGATGGGGCCTGCGACATAAAAAGGGGTTTCTAGGCGGTACGTTCTTCCCAGTATTCCTCGAGAC
>JACADW010000206.1 GCA_013388445.1 Acidobacteriota bacterium
GCTCCAGGTTGGCGAGGATCTGACGCTCGGTGTGGAACCGGCTGAGCAGGAACGGATCTGCCGCCTCCAGCCTCATGAGCTTGATCGCCACTCGCTTGCGATATTGGTCGTCGGCTCTTTCGGCAAGGTACACTGCTCCCATGCCTCCCCGGCCGATCTGGCGTACGATGCGGTAAGAACCGATGGTGCGCCCCGCGAACCGTTCCTGACAGCGTCCGTCCAGGAGCGCCAGTCCCTCGGAGACAATCGGCGTATCCATGAACGACCCGGCCGTTTCCATGGACTCGAGCAGGGAGACCACCTCCTTGCGCAGGTCGGCGTCCGCATCGCACATCCGGTCCAGGCACGCGGGTCTTTCCTCCTTGGGGAGTCTGGAGACCTGGTGGAAGATCTCTTCGATCCGCTGCCATCGCGAGTCGTCCATCAACCCTCCTGCCCGGACTGGACCTCGTTCGCGCCGCCGTTCGGCTGCCTGCTCAGCTCGCGATAAAGCCAGGCTCGGGCCAGGTTCCAGTCGCGCATCACGGTGTTGGCGGAGATCCTCAGGACCTCCGCCGTCTCTTCAACGCTCAGGCCGGCGAAAAAGCGGAGCTCCACGACGCGGCACTTGCGCGGGTCGACCTTCTCGAGGGCCAGGAGTGCGTCGTTCAAAGGAAGCAGATCCGGACCTGAATCGGCGGTAATGGACAGGCATTCTTCCAGATCCACGCGGCGGGCATCGCCTCCGCGCTTCAGACGGTGGCGTTCTCTCGCGTGGTCCACCAGGATTCTGCGCATCAGCCGCGCGGCGATGGCCAGAAAGTGCCCCCGGTTTTCGAAGTGGGCCTTCTTCTGGTCCCGTAACCGGAGGTAGGCCTCGTTCACCAGCGCGGTGGTCTGGAGCGTGTTTCCGGCGCCTTCCCGGCGCATGCAGCGGCCGGCCAGGCGATGCAGTTCGTCGTATACGAGCGGGATGAGGCGGGAAAGGGCTTCCTGATCTCCCCCTTCCCAATCGGCAAACAACTGCCTCAGATCTTCGGTTGACGAGTCCATCGAAGCTCCGCCTGATGGAAACACCCCCATTTTCCAACGGCGAACGGCGCTCGGGCAATAAATATGAACTCGGCCGGTCTGCGGTTCTTCGCTCGGAGAGCGCAACCGCCACCGGTGGCGGCAAGAACGCCGGCTGCGGATCGTTCGATCCCGCCGCTAGGATCGAACGTGCGACCGTCAGACGCGGCACCGTCGTTCCGGCTCGAAAGCCGGCAAGGCGTCGCCTGTTGGCGGGTTCATGCCGGACAGGGCGGATGTCCTCAGCAGACGGGCACCGCGGTCGCGACAAGATCCGGCGTGTTACCACAGGCGGCTGGCGGAAGAGGCCGGCGATCTGCGCGATTGCATCCGCGGGCCAAATCCTCTATATGATGCTCAGGCGCATCGCTGTCGCCTGCACATGGAGGCTTTCGTGAGAGTCGCTACGAGGTTCGCGTTGGTACTTCTTGTTCTCTTCTTCGTCTCCGCGGCGGACAGGGAGAGCGTTTCGGTCCGCGAGGAGAAGCTGACGATCCCGACGTGGGAAATCGGCCCGCCGGCGGTCCACTCGCTCTTCCCCAACCCGACCGGTCCGATCTATCCGTACACTCTGAACGAAACCCTGACCGACAACAAGGTCGACAAGGAGTACAACGCCGTTTTCCTCGAAAACAACTACATCAAGGTTCTTGTGCTGCCGGAGATCGGCGGCCGCCTTCACGGCGCACTGGACAAGACAAACAACTACGTCTGGCTGTACTGGCAGCCGACCATCAAGCCCGGCCTGATCGGCATGACAGGCGCCTGGATATCAGGCGGCATCGAATGGAACTTCCCTCACGGCCACCGGCCCTCCTGTTTCATGCCCGTCGATCACCGGATCGTCAGGAACCCCGACGGCAGCGCCACGGTCTGGGTGGGCGAGACAGAACCTGTATACCGCATGCGCTGGCTGGTCGGGATGACGGTGTTTCCCGGTCGAAGCTACCTGCGTTGCGACTATGTGTTGGTCAATCCCACCGACTACAAGCAGCCCTTCCAGTTCTGGGCCACGGCGGCGACGCACGCCAACGAGTGGGCTCAAGCGCAGTATCCGGGGGACATGGTGACGGGACACGGCAAGCACGAGTTCTGGAACTGGCCCATCCATGAGGGCGTCGACCTCACATGGTGGAAAAACGTGCCGAACGCCAGCAGCTTCTTCGCCTTCAACAACCCGTCCGACTGGTTCGGCACCTATGACCACAAGGCTCAGGGCGGCATGGTGCACGTCGCGGACCACCGAGTCATGCCGGGCAAGAAGCTCTGGACCTGGGGTTCCGGCCCCTCGGGCCGCATCTGGGAGGACATCTTGACGGAAGGCGGCGGCCCTTATTTTGAGCCGCAGGCGGGGGCCTGGAGCGACAACCAACCCGACAACCACTGGATGTGGCCCCACGAGGTCAAGACCGCCCACGACTACTGGTACCCGGTGCGCGACACGCGCGGCTATCACAACGCCACCGAGGATTTTGCCGTCAACACGGACCTGAAGGACGGCCTGGCTTTCGGCGCGGTTTACTCGACCGGACTGGCCAGAGACCACAGAGTGGTGCTGAAGAACGCGACGAGCGATGAGAAGCTGTTCGAGGAGGTGACCACGATCTCGCCCGACAAGCCGTTTTCCCGCGAGGTCAAGGCCGGTGCCGGCGTCACCGTCTATGACCTGCACCTGGCCGTGTACGACGCCGGCGGCAGCCTCCGGATCGAGCTGCAGCAGCGGCCTCCCGGCAAAGTCGAGTTGCCTCCCGGGCAGAAAGACCCCGGCGACCCGAAGAAGATGAACCAGGACGAGCTCTACCACGCCGGGGACTGGTTGGACAAGTTCGTCCGGGGCGAGGAAGGGTTGTCCTATTATGAGGAAGCGCTCAGTAAGGACCTGAAGGACTCGCGGGTCAACACGGAGATGGGCTTCCTGTCCCTGAAGCAGGGACGGTGGAAGGAGGCCCTGAGGTATTTCGACACGGCGCTCGAACGGGACTACGACAACGCCAGGATCCACTACGGCAGAGGGATCGCTTATGCAGGACTGTCGGACTTCGCCGCGGCGGAGGACGCCTTCCACCGCGCGGCCTATAGCTATGACCACTTTGCCGCCGCCTGCCTGAACCTGGCGCGCATCAGCATGCGGCGGGGCGAATACAGAAAGGCTTTGGAGGAGGCGGAACGGGCGGAGAGTCAGAACGGCAGGTTAGCCGACATCCCCGCTCTCAAGGCCGCCGCCTGCCGGCACCTCGGCGAATTCGGAAGGGCTGAGGCCGCGGCGGAGCGCGCCATGACGCTAGACCCGATGCATTTCATGGGCGGCTACGAGATGGTCCTCCTGGCCAGATACGCGGGCCGCGCAGCCGATCCCCGCGCCGAAGTCTGGGAGTCGATCATGCGCGGGGCCGCGCAGAACTACATCGAACTGGCGACCGCCTACGCCAATGCCGGGCTCTATGCGGACGCGGACGGCGTGCTGGCGCTCTACGCCGAGGGCAAAGCGGATTCGCAAGTCCACCCGATGGTGAATTACCTGCGCGGACACTTCAAGGAGATGAGCCGGGACTCCGCCGCCGCGTCCCAATACTACCTCAGGGCGTCGCGCGGGCCCGTGGAATACACGAACCCGCATCGGATGGAGGAAAAGGCGGCGCTCGAGGCGGCCCTCGCAATGCACCCAAACGACGCGCACGCGCACCTCTTTCTCGGAAACCTCCTCTACGCCATGGGGCAGCGGGAAGAAGGATTCGCGCACTGGCGGAAGGCGGTGGAATGCGACCCCAAGCTGCAACCGGCATGGCGGAACGTGGCGTACGCCCGGAACCATCTGCTGAAAGACTTCAAGGCGTCGCTGCAGTCCTATCAGAGAGCCATGGAGCTCGCGCCAGCCGACGGGCGCGCGCTTTTCGAGCGGGATCAGGTCGCAGAGGCGCTGAAGATCAGCGCCGCGGATCGTCTCGCTTTCATCGAGCGGCACCCCCAGGCGATGGAATCCCGGGATGACCTGACGATGCGCTGGATCGACCTGCGGCTGGAAATCGGCACGGAAGAGGATCTCCAGGCTGCTTATGAGAAACTGCGAACGCGCCACTTCCACGTGTGGGAGGGCGGCTATGGTATCCACGACAACTGGGTCGAGGTCAATCAGAAGCTCGGCGACCTCGCCATGAGCCGCAAGGACTACGCCACCGCGCTCGCGAGATACGAGGAGGCGTGCGCCTACCCGAAGAATCTCGATGTGGCCCCGAGGACTCCCGACTTCCGGGCGCACGTGAATTGGAACCTCGCCCGGGTCTACAAGGCCCTGGGGAAGAGCGATGGGGCGGATTCGTACCTCGGGAAGATCCTCGGCGAGAAATACCGGTGGCCGCACATCGGGACCTATTACCAGGCGCTGGCCCAGCGCGCGCGAGGGAACGAGGCGGCGGCTGCGAGACTGCTCGACAGCCTCGAGCAGAGAGCGCGCGACTATGTCTCGGGCAAGTTCGAGTATCGGGGAGACCCCGAGACGATCGGTCATATGCTCCTCTCGCTGGTACTGGACGAGAAGGGCGACAGGAAAGGCGCCGCCCAGGAGCGTGCAAGGGCCCTGGCGGCCGACCCGAGGGCGATGAGGTTGGCCATCCGGCAGGCGCAGCTCGAGTATGCCGGCGCCCACCAGTGAGGCTGCGGCGAGCAGGAAGGAGAGGAGGAGGGGGCGAATCATGCGGATCAGGGCTGAGGTGTGGCTGGCTTTCTGGCTGGGTTTCTTTACCACGGGGTTTCCCCAGCAGATTCACAAGGAACAGCGAGTGTCGCCCACGGACTTTGCCATCATGGGATGGGGGCCCGCCTCGCCGGACGCTCAACAGCTGCAGTGGATGAAGGACGCCGGGCTGAACATCGCGGGTTTCGGCAGGGTTGCGGACCTGCCGGCTTACGAGAAGGCGGGGATGCATGTCTTCATCTCCGACCGGCGCGCGAATGGGTACGATTTTGAAAAGCCGCTCGACGAGGCCGAAGTCCGGCGGAATATCGAGTCGCTGGCGCGGGAGGCGGGCAAGAGCCCGGCGGTCGTCGGATTCATGCTGCGGGATGAGCCCCATGCGCGGGCCATGCCGGGCCTCGCCCTCGTTGCCCGCGTAATTCAGGAATACATGCCCGGGAAGTGGCCGTACGTGAACCTCTTCCCGGTTCGCGTCTCCCGGGAACGGATGGGAACCGCCACCTACCAGGAATACGTCCGCCTGCTCGTCGACATGATCCACCAGCCGTTCCTGAGCTACGACAACTACTCCCTCGTGAACGGCGAGATGATGGACCCGTTCTACACGAACCTCGAGGTTGTGCGCCGGCTTTCCGTGGAAACAGGGATCCCGTTCTGGAATTGCGTCCTCTCGAACGCCCACTTCAACTACATGGAGAACACCGACGCCACATACCACCTGCAGGCTTACGCCACCATGGCTCACGGCGCGCGCGGCCTCCAGTACTTCAGCTATTTCACCTGGTCCAACGGCAACTACCGGCTGGGGCCGATCGACCAGTTCGGGAACAAGACCCCTTCCTGGGACATGATGCGCCGCGTGAACAACCAGATCCACGCGCTGGCCCCGACGCTCAGGAAGCTGAAAAGCACCGGTGTCTACCACTATCCCGACGTGCCGCAGGACTGCCGCCCGCTGGCCGACAGCAGGCTGGTGCGATCGGTGGAAATGACTCAGCGCTATGTGGTGCCGCCGGTGCAGGCGAGGTTCCTGATCGGGGAGTTCGCCGATGAAGCCGGGCGGACCTACCTGATGCTGGTCAACAAGGACCTCAACAACTCTTTCCGCTACAAGATCGAACTGAAGCAGCCTGGGATCCTGGTCCACGTGTCGCAGTACTCGGGCAGGGAAGAGCCGTTCGGCTATGAAATGGACTGGGTCGCCCCGGGAGCGGGTCATCTGTTTCGCCTTTCCCAGGAGGCAGGCGGACAGTGACGGGGATCACACACTGCGACAACGTCGACGGACGGCAGGATCCACTCCGGCTCCGGCCTGTCCGGGCTGGGGGGAGCACGATGAAAAGACGAGATTGGCTGAAATCAGCGGCGGCGCTCTTGGCCGCGGGGAAGACCGTAGACATCGCGCGCGGCGATGTGCCTGATCACCTGTGGCACGGCTATGACTTCGGCCCGGGGCCCCAAGTGCCCGACCGGCTCAACCAGGGGCCCTTCGGGATCGATCAGGACGAAGGCTGGTATACCATCGCTTCGACGACGCCCGCCCGAGGGGCCGTGCGCAATTTCGGCCTGGGCCTCGTCGGGTACACGTGGGAAGAGGGAGGCCCCTCTCTGGCCGCTCGCAGCGGGGTCGAGACCCTCGAGCAGCACGTCGAGAGCCTCGCCGGCCTGCCGTTCGTCGACGTCCTCTATATCCGGTGCGACTGGCGCGACGTCCAGAGCCGTCCGGGAAAGTTGGATCTTCATCCGATCTGGGCGTTGACGCTCGACGCCGCGAAGCGGCACGGGCTGAGGGCGGCTTTCCGGGTCCAGCTTTCCAGCCCCAACATCCAGCCGGGGCGGCTCTCAATGCCGGATTTCCTCCGCGAGAGGGTGCCGCTCGTCAAGATCGGCAGGCGCCCGAAGACGTCAAGCTTCGAGTTCATCGAGCCTAGGTACGATGACCCCGCGTTCCAGAAGGCCTTCCGGGAACTGAACGAGTTGCTCGCGACGGAATTCGACAACCACCCGCGGATGGAATTCGTCGACCTCATGATGTACGGCTTCTGGGGCGAAGGGCACACGAGCGACCTTCCCAGCCCTTTCCCCGATTACCTGACGGCCGAAAAGACGTTCGTGGACATGACCCGGGCTCAACTCGAGGCGTGGAAGCGCGTGCCCCTGGCGGTCAACACGCAACCCGACATCAGCCGCGTGGGAAACCGCGAAGTTCAGGACTTGGCGGTGCGCGCGGGTTGCTGGCTGCGGTCCGACAGCGTCATTCTCGACGAGCCGATCCAGATCGAGGCGCTCGCGAACCGCCCGCCCTGGCTCGCGGTCATCATGGAGGACGGCCGCTACCGCAGCTACGACATTCAACCGCTTCACACGGGCGCCGACGGCGTGAACCCTCTCGAGTCCACCATCCTCCATGTCCTCGATCTCGGGGCTAACTACTGGTCTCTCTGGACCGAAGGAGCCAACCTGCGCAAGTATCACGAGAAGTACCCCGACGGCCTGCGCGCTTTGCAGGGACGGCTGGGTTACCGGGTGCGCCCCTCCTGGATCTGGCAGCGCAAGCGCCACGGCTCGTCGGAGCTGGTTCTGGCGATTTCCAACGATGGCGTCGCCGGAGTCCCCGGCGTTTTGAGGATCAGCGTCAGCGAAAGGAGCGGGGAGCTGCTGCGGAGCGGTTGCCTGGATGCCGGGCATCCCTTCGGCGGCAGGCTGCGGCTGGCCTCCCTCATGCTTCCCCCCGGCATGGAGGGGCGCGAGGTCACGCTGCGCGCGGAGATCGAGACCAAAGGGGGCGTCCGACGCCCCGTGCGTTGGGCCTGCGCCCAGCCGTTGGAGAATGACGGTTCCCTCGCCGTCAAGCTCAAGAGCCGTTCGGATGCCGACTGGCGTAAAAACGTCTGACAATCGACGATTGCCGGCGGGGTGGCGCCGAACGACGGGAAGTTTTGACCGGGCAGCCCCGGCAGCCGGCGCGCCGGAGCGCGCTCGATGGCTCATGAAGGCGGGTCCCGGGGTGGGCGGCCGCGGACATCGGAATGCAGCAGGCTGCGATCGCCGGACGGGGCCGCCTTTGCCGGGCCGTGAGACTGCGCCGCAGACTCCGTCCGGCCGTTGGGATGTCTGAGGGTGTTTCACACTTGACCAGCCCTCGACAGGGCGATCGACCAACCTCGAAGGGGTCCATCATGAGGCGTTTCAATCTGCACTTCAGCTGTCTGGTGTTCGGCCTCTCCATCTCGTGCGGCGCCATCGCGGCGGCCCAGGATGCCTTCACCGTGAAAGTCCCCGCACCGGCCGCAGGTCGCCAGATTACGCCCTACCTCCGCTACCAGGTGGACCAGGCGTGGGAGCAGGACGAGCGCAGACTGGCGCGCCTGCGGTCCGTCAGGACGGAGAACGGGTTACGCGCACTCCAGGTTGAGCTCCGTGGGAAACTGCTGGACATGATCGGCGGGCTGCCCGCGGTCAAGACGCCCCTGAACGCGCGTGTGACAGGCACAATCCAGATCTCCGGGTACCGCCTGGAGAAGGTGATCTTCGAAAGCATTCCCGGGTTTCACGTCACCGCCCACATGTACGTTCCCGATTCCCCCTCCGGGCGTCTGCCGGCGGTGCTCGTCTCCTGCGGCCACTCGGCCAACGGTAAGATCTACTACCAGTACATCTGCCACCGCCTGGCCAAGGCCGGCTATGTGGTTTTCTGCTGGGATCCTGTGGGGCAGGGCGAGCGGAGCCAGTTCTGGGACGCGGAAGCGCGACGGAGCCGTTATAATCTGGTATGCGGCGAACACGCGGTTCTCGGCAACCTGGCCTACCTGGCCGGTACAAACCTGGCGCGATGGGAGATCTGGGACGGCATCCGGGCGCTGGATTACCTTCTAACCCGTCCCGAAGTCGATCCCGGCCGCGTTTCGATCACAGGCACCAGCGGGGGTGGTTTTCAGGCGTCGCACATTGCCGCGCTCGATGAAAGGATCCGCGTCGCCGCGCCGTCTTGTTATATCAGCGCGCTTCCGATGCGCATGAGCAACCGGATCTTCGCCGATCCGGACAGCGATCCCGAGCAGGACCTGTACCGGATGGTGGCGGACGGAGTCGACCATCCGGGGTTGCTGCTGCTTGTCTATCCGCGTCCGCTCTTTCTGGCCGCCGCCGTCGAGGACTTCTTCCCGATCGAGGGGACAAGGAAGAGCTTCCGCGAGGTGAAGGCCTTCTATCGCGAATTCGGGCATTCCGACCGGATGGACATGGTCGAAGGGTATCACCGCCATCAGTATTCGCCGGGGAATCTCAAGGCCGCCTTCGATTTCATGAACCGGCACAACAACATCCCCCCGCTTCCCGCCCTGCCCGAGGACGACAAGCTGGACGACGTCCTGTTGCTGTGCACCCGATCGGGCCAGGTCCGGATCGATTACCCGGACGGCAAGTCCCTGATGGACCTGATACGCGACTATTACCTCGAGAACAGGCGCGCGCCGTACCCGAACCTGAAGTCGGTCTATGGCGGTTCCGGGCACCCGGCGATCGGCAACTGGCAAGTGAGCAAGTTCAGCGGGGCCGTCGGCCGCGGCTGCGTCGCCTGGGAACTGAGGGGCAGCGGCGCTCATGAAGGGTACGCCATCGATCGCTACCTGCTGCATCACAGCGAGTACCTCTCAATTCCGCTGCTTCACGTGCGCCCGCAGGGCCGGCGCACGGCCAGGGCCCTGTTGTGGGTCAGCCGCGAAGGCAAGCTGGACGCGAAAACGTGGCCCGCGGTGAAGGTGCAGGCGGCGGAGGGCGAAGAGATACTCTCCTTCGACTTTCGCGGGCTTGGCGAGGACCGCATGCCGTACGATCCCGCCTCCGTCGACGGTTCGATCCCGCCCGATTTCGGCCGCGCCTACACGAACCCGCTCATGAGCGTGCTGGCCAACTACGTATATAACTCGCTGCTCGTCGGCAGGCCCTATTTCCTGCAGATGATCGAAGACGCCGAGATCGTCACGAGATTCGCGCGCGAGAAGCTGGGACTCAAGGAACTCGTAGTGGGGGCGGGCGCGGACGACGCCCTGCTGGCCCGTGCCCTAGTGGAGTGTGTCGCCGGATTGAGGCCCTCGCCCCGGCTTCCGGAAGACGGATTGACGTGGTCCGGAATCGTCGAGCGGAAGCTCGAGGTCTGGCCGATCTGCTACCTCCTGCCCGGCGGCGCATACTTGCGCTGACTCTTCTGGCGACATGGTCGGCACTCGTCCCAGCCACCGTGACATGAACCTGGAAACCGACGATTCATCTGCTATTCTGAGACTTGTGTTGCGGGCAGTGCGGTGCAGGGCACAGATCGAGGCTTTCGTGAGGCGGCTCTGTCGGAGCCGCACGGGGAATCCGGCTTACATCAGCGAAGTGGAGCAGCCGTACCGCTTTACAGGATCGGTCACGGGCCTGAACTCAAGATTCTGAAAACGATGCGTTCGTCAGTATCCATCCTGTTTCTGGTCTGCGCCGGATCGTTGATCAGCGCCCCCGGCCAGCTTAATCCCCGCCGGAGTGAGTCAGTGCAGGTTTCCCCTGACACGCGGATCGCGCAGTTGATCCAGGCAAATGTCATCGCGACGCACGCGTATCAGGCGCTTCTGGTAAAGAAGACCGCCAGGGGTTCGACGGATTGTTATGGATCGGGCCGTCTCTTGGAATCCGACCTTGTCAAGATCGTCGAGCATCAGAAACGACTGCTTGCGCATGACCGGGCTGCGATCGTAGAGTGGACGCAGGGGCGCAAGTCAAACTTCAGGCCTTCCATTGACCTGGAACCGATCCTGACTTCTCCGTTGAACGTCCCTGAGGACGCGCCCGTGAATGTAGTGACCGCCTGGCTGAGCAGGCGGAGCCAGGCCCATCGCAACGATGTGCGGGCGACTGCCAGCCTTCTTCAAACGGTCCTTGAAACCGACAGGGACGGAGACCTGCTTCAGGAGCAGTTCGATTTCTATATCGGATTGAGAGTAAGGGTGTTTCTTGGTCACCTGGGGCTGGACGGCAGCGACGCGAGCTTCCTTGCGGCGGGCGAGGAACTCAGTCCGATGACCTGCGCCTCGCCGTTCGACACCGGACCCGAAGCATGGCAGTTAGCCATGCGTAAGATCTGGAACTGGGCGGAAAAGAAGCTGCACATCCGGGACGAATGGGCAATCGCACGCGAACTCCTGCGCGAACCGGGAGTCGCCGAGTTGCTGCCGGCGGTTCAGGCCATGCCGGCCCAGCGGATTGCCGTCATCGGGCACTCTTTTACGATGGGTGCTCATTGGTCGTCGCCGAGCAGTTTCGTGCCTATCGTATCGGCGATGTTCGCTCTTCAAAATCCAAGGGTGGAGTTCCGCCAGTTCTATAGCGGCGGGCTGACGGCGAGCCGCGCGTTGAGGGAGTTCTACGAGTTTGCGCTCGAATGGAAGCCAGATAAGGTGCTGCTTGTGGTCATGACGCGGCGCGATGAGGACTACGCGGCACTTGAGGCGATGGGCAAGGGCTTCCGGGATGCCGGAGCCATGTGTTACGTCTTCGACAACGTACATGATCCTGAAATGAAGGATCCGGCGGTCGTCCGCCGGTTCGCCGAGAGCGCACGCTCAGGTGGCATGACTGTGATCGAAGTCGACGGGATCATTTCCGGCTCGCCGGACCGCGATCGTTTTCTCTGTCTGGACAAGATCCACATGACCGAGCCGTACCATCGCCTCATGGCGAATGAATGGTTCAGGTTTCTGGCAGGCGCGCGCAGCGCCGCGCTGGATCGGTAACCGGGAACGTTGCCCCTCGTGGTACGGACGCCGGTCCGGCAGGATCCACACAGGATCACTAAAGACCCAGCCGGCACGCGCAGGCCGCGTCCTCCGGACGCTCCTGCTGCAACCGGGCCGGATTCATCTTCTTCCGGCGCCGACGGTGCCACTGATTTCACAACAACGACCCGACCCGCTGGGTTCGCGCGGCGAGATTCTCCGGCACATCGCGCAGCGGTACTCGGCTCTTCAGGAGCTTGTACCGGACGCCGTCGGCCAGGGCCCTGTAACTGGCCTCCAGGATGTTCTCCGACACTCCCACAGTGGTCCAGCTCTCCTCGCCGTCCGATTGCTGGATATGAACGCGGACCTTGGCCGAGGTGCCGTGGCTCGCGTCGAGGACCCGGACCTTGTAGTCGGTCAATTCGACCGAGCGCAGCGGCTCGAAGTACTCCTGCAAGGCCTTGTGCAGAGCGCGATCGAGCGCGTGGACCGGCCCGACGCCCTCGGCCGCCGTGTGAATGACGGTGTCGCCGACGTGGATCTTGACCGTTGCCTCGGACGTGATTTCGCCGTTGCCGCGCATGTCGGTGACCACGCGGAAATTGTCGATCGTGAAGAACTCGAGCTCTCCGTGCACGGCTGTCTCCATCAGGACTCGCACCGAAGCTTCGGCGGCCTCGAATTCCCAACCTTCGTGTTCCAGCTTTTTGATGCGTGAGAGCGCGACCTTGAGTTTCTCGTCCTGCCCGGCGAGGTCCATGCCCATCTCATGCGCCTTGTACTGGAGGTTACTCTTGCCGGAAAGCTCAGAAACGAGGACCCGGCGCGTGTTCCCCACCATCCCCGGATTGATATGCTCGTAGGTCGCCGCATCCTTCAGGACTGCGCTGACGTGGACGCCACCCTTATGCGCGAAGGCGCTGGCCCCTACGAAGGCCATCTCATTCCGATGCGGGAGGTTCGCGACCTGGCTGATGAATCTTGAGACGCCGGTCAGCAGCGGCAGCCGGTCGCGCCCGATCGTGGTGTATCCCGCCTTGAGTTCGAGGTTCGGGATAACCGCGCACAGGTTTGCATTTCCGCAGCGCTCGCCATATCCGTTGAAGGTCCCCTGGACTTGCACGGCGCCGCAGGCGACAGCCGCCAGGCTGTTTGCCACCGCCAGCTCGCAATCGTTGTGGGCATGAATCCCCAAGGGCAGTCTGGTCTGCGCCTGGACAGCCCGGATACAACCCTCGATTTGGCGCGTCATGCTGCCGCCGTTGGTGTCGCACAGGACGAGCATGTCGGCGCCGCCTTCTTCAGCCGCTCTGAGCGTCGCCAGCGCATACTCAGGATTGGCGGCGAAGCCGTCGAAAAAATGCTCTGCGTCATAGATGACCTCGCGTCCTGCGCCCTTGAGGCAGGACATCGTCGCCCGGATGATCTCGAGGTTTCTCGAGAGTGGCACCTTGAGCGCAGTGGTCACATGGAAGTCCCACGATTTTCCGAAAATGGTGACGACCGGCGTCCCGGCCTCCAGGAGCGATTTCAGATTGGGATCCTCCTCGAGCAGGTTCTTGGGATGCGCTGTGCTTCCGAAAGCGGCCAGCCTGGTATGTTGCCAGGGGATTGACGAAGCGCGTCTGAAGAATTCGGCGTCCTTGTCGTTGGAGCCCGGCCAGCCGCCCTCGACATAGTCGATGCCCAGCTCGTCGAGTTTCCTGGCTACCCGCAGCTTGTCTTCCACCGAGAACGCCACGCTTTCGCTCTGGGTCCCGTCTCTCAACGTCGTGTCGTAGATCTGGATCTTCAAAGTGGGCCTCCATATCGTTCCCTAAAACAAAAACGCCCTCACCCGGCCGGCGGATGAGGGCGCGTGCACGCATAGACGCAGGCCGCTATCCGCCCGGCGGGGGGCTTGAAATAGCGATGATAATGATGCCGATCTGTGCGAACATGTGTACCTGTCTCTTCTATCGGCCCTTACTCTGCCATACTTGAGGCGGATTGTAAATCCCGGACTTGGCTTCGGCGTATTCCGCGGGCTGAGACTCGTGACGGATGTCCGATTCATTGCCCACGGTTACGCCTTCGTGCGGATGCCGTTGACCGGAAAGATGGCATGAGTCTTGGATCAGGGAGACTCAGGTTTGCGCCGCGGCCCAGGCGGTGGGAGTCTGTATCCGCCAGTTGAACTGCGGGTTCTCACCTGGGCCTGGATGAAACTGCGGGCCATGCCGTTGGGTATCCGTGGAAATCCTCCTCTTCTGGCATGACTGCTTATTCCGGATACGCGAGTCGGTTGCCCGTACGCCTTTCCTGAAGAATCGGATTCGCATCAGGTCTGCCGGCTCTCCCGGCTGATTGCCCATGGATTTCGCCGGCACCCCATCTCTTCCCATGCCACAAGAGGCTCGCTGCTGGTCCAGCCCGGGACCGATCTGGGGCATGGGTCACATTCCCGCGATTACGGGTGGTTGCAGTCCTGATATTGCCGCGGCCGGCGTGTCGGTCCGGCCAACCTGCGCGGCAATGGCCCGCTTCCGCCGAGCGCGCCCACCCGACCCGGGCGAGTAGCCGGCAATAACTGAGCCCATCGCGCGTCAGCATTTGCGGTTGACTTGGTTAGTGTCATCCTGAAGAATTAGATATCCCATCGGATCGCCTTTCAGGGAGGATCGTCAATGTGGAAGCAAAGCGACACCAAGGAGGCACAGCCGCAGCCGCACGCGCAGCCGTCACAGACCATGCCTTTACGGACCCCCGCCTCAGTAGCCAGGGAGCGGGCGTTGATCGGGCCGACGCTTGTCATCAAGGGCGATTTGACCGGAGAAGAAGACCTGGTGATCGAAGGCCGGATTGAGGGAAAGATCGAGTTCCGGAAGCACAGCGTCACCATCGGCAAGAACGGCCACGTGAAGGCCGACATCTACGGCAAAGTGATAACCGTTGAAGGAGAGGTGCAGGGCAATCTGTATGGCGATGACCAGCTCATCCTGCGCCAGTCGAGCACCGTGCGTGGGGACATCGTCGCTCCCCGCGTCGTCCTGGAGGACGGTGCGAATTTCAAGGGGAGCATCGACATGAGCGGCAAGGAAGCCGGTCGGCGTGAGGACGCTGCATCGCCCGCCTTTCCGGGGCCTGCCGGTCCGGGAGGCACACGGTAGCTTCGCGCTCCTACCGCCGCTGGCCGATCCTGCCGTCTCCTGCCTTGGCGCGGCCGGCAGGCTCGGTCTTGATGAAGCCGCTGAGTTCAGGCTGGTCAGAGATGCCCAGACAACCCTCACAGAATGCGAACCCGGAGCCCCCGATCTTTCGCTCGCTCGGGCTCGGCGCGCTCGTGCAACAACTCGAGCAGGACCGGTTCTATTCGGTCCTCGATCTTGGTCCGGCACGCAGCGCCAGTCTGAATTTCTGGTCCGGATACGCGTCCCGACTCACAGTCGTGGATTTCTATCGCAGCTGGTCGGATGAAGGCTTCCCAAGACCCGCGGAGGGCGATTCTCACGTGCCACTCTTCTCGGGCCTGCTGGCATTGCCTCCGGGCGGCCGCTTCGACATCATCCTGGCATGGGAGATCTTCGACTACCTGGATCCGGAGCAGATACCGGACCTGGTGCGATGCCTGCACGATCACTGCGAACGCGGGGCCTTGCTGTTCGTTCTGCTTTCGTCCGCGGCGCTGATACCGGCGACGCCGACCGCCTTCAGGATTATCGATCGCGACCACCTCCTGTACGAAAGCTCCGGTGGGGCGATGAAGAACTGCCCGCGATGCCAGCCACGTGACCTGGCGCGCCTGGTGCCGGGTTTTCAGATGTTCAATTCCTTCCTTCTCCGGCATGGAATGCAGGAACACCTCTTCGTCTGGCGTGGGACTGAGGATGCCTGTCCTGGATAGAGCCGGTATCAGGCTCGTTATCACCTGTGGATGGTCGAGGCCAGGGCGTCGCGCAAGCTCCCGTCACATTCCCTGCTGCGGATGCCTGCAAAACGGGTAAACTATTGGTTCCATGCAGGAGCAAATGATGGTTCGAGAAATCGTCCATAGGATCGCGACCACGCCTTTTGAGGGGCAGCGGCCCGGGACCTCGGGCTTGCGGAAAAAAACACGGGTCTTCATGCAGCCGCACTACCTGGAGAACTTCGTCCAGTCGATCTTCAATTGCCTGCGCGAAGACGACGGCGCGGACCTCCGGAAGGAGATTCTGATCATCGGAGGTGACGGCCGCTACTTCAACAGGCAGGCGATCCAGACCATCGTCCGCATGTGCGCAGCCAACGGCGTCGGCAAGATACTGGTCGGCCGGGGAGGCATCCTGTCGACCCCCGCGATGTCCGCCGCCATACGCCGCCGGGGTGCTATCGGCGGGATCCTGCTGAGCGCGAGCCACAATCCCGGGGGCATCGATGGGGACTTTGGCGTCAAGTTCAACGCCCGCAACGGCGGACCCGCGCCCCAGAAGCTCACGGACCGGATCTATGGGCACACACAGGTCCTGAAGGACTACCTCATGCTCGGCTCGCCCGATCTCGAGCTTGACCGGATTGGCTCAATCAGGCTTGCCGGCTCCGAGGTCGAGGTGATCGATCCCCTCGCCGACTATACGGCGGTCATGGAGAGCCTGTTCGATTTTGACATCTTGCGGGCGCTCTTCCGAAGCGGCTTCCACATGGTCTTCGACGGAATGCACGGCGTGACCGGCCCCTACGCCCGTCACATCCTGGAAGGCTGTCTGGGCGCGCCGGAGGGGACCGTGATCCGCGGCGTGCCGCTCGAGGATTTCGGAGGTCACCATCCGGATCCTAACCTGGCGCACGCAGCCGAGCTCATCGAACGCATGGACGGCCCCGACGCGCCCGAACTGGGCGCCGCATGCGACGGGGACGGCGATCGCAACCTGATCCTGGGACGCGGGTTCTTCGTGACGCCGGGAGACTCCGTGGCGGTCATTGCGCGGCATGCGCCGGAATGCATCCCGGGTTACCGCGGCGGACTCAGCGGCGTGGCCCGTTCGATGCCGACGAGCACCGCGCTCGATCGCGTGGCAAGGCGAATGGGCATCCCATGCCATGAAACGCCGACAGGATGGAAGTTTTTTGGAAATCTCATGGATGCGGGCAAGTGCACGATTTGCGGGGAAGAGAGTTTCGGGACGGGCTCGGACCACGTGCGCGAGAAGGATGGATTGTGGGCGGTCCTGTCCTGGCTTTCCATTCTGGCCGTGATCAAGAAGCCGGTTTCGGATGTCGTGAAGGACCTCTGGCTGGAAGATGGCAGGAGCTACTTCCAGCGCCACGATTATGAGGGTCTGGACGTCACGGCGGCAGGCAACATGATCGAGTCCATCCGGGAGGGCTTGCCATCCCTCGAAGGGACCGAGATCGCCGGAAGCACGGTAACGATGGCCGACGATTTCAGCTATGTCGATCCGGTGGATGGTAGTGTGAGCAGGCGCCAGGGGATCCGCATCATCCTCTCCGATGGTTCGAGAATCGTCTTCCGGCTCTCGGGCACAGGAACCGAAGGCGCCACGCTTCGACTGTATTTCGAAAGGCTCCGCTTCGACTGGGATGCCGGCTCCGATTCCGTTCTGCAGCCCTTGATCGATGCCGCTCAGAACCTGCTTCAGCTGCGCAGCCGGGTCGGCCGTGACCGGCCCACCGTGATTACGTGATTTGTCCGCCCGTCAGACGTCAACCGAAGCACAGGGAAAAGAATCATGCGTAAGGTCATCATCGTAGGTTCCGGACCGGCCGGTTACACGGCAGCCATTTACGCGGCCCGCGCCGACATGGCGCCGCTCATGTTCGCATCGGAACCCAAGGCCGCCGAACTGCCGGGCGGCCAGCTGATGTTCACCACGGAAGTGGAGAACTTCCCGGGATTCCCCGAAGGTATCACCGGTCCCGAGCTGATGGAGCGGATGCGCGCCCAGGCCGTACGCTTTGCCTGCGAGATCGTTGAACAGGACGTTGAGGAGGTCGACCTAAAACCCCGCGGGCCTTTCCGCATCCGTTCGCGGGATCGTTGGTACGAAGCGCGGACTGTGATCCTCGCGACCGGCGCCAATGCGAAGTGGCTGAACCTGCCCAACGAGATGAAATACCGGAACCGGGGCCTCTCGGCGTGTGCTGTCTGCGATGGGATGTTCTTCCGCGGCCAGGAAGTGATGGTGGTCGGGGGAGGGGATACGGCGATGGAGGAGGCCCTGACTCTTGCGCACCATGCATCCCGCGTGTTTGTAGTGCACCGGAGAGACCAGCTGCGCGCAAGCAGGATCATGCAGGAGCGCGCCGCATCAAACCCAAAGATCCAGTTTCTATGGAATACGGTCATAACGGAGTATCTCGGCGATGAAGTGCTCGAGGCGGTGCGAGTCAAGGACGTGCGTACCGGCGAGGAGCGGGTCGAGCGGATCGGCGGGGTCTTCATGGCGATCGGCCACAGGCCTAACACGGATTTCCTGCAGGGCGTCATCGATCTCAATCCTCAGGGCTACATCGTCACACGGAACTTTGTCGAGACCAGTATGGAAGGAGTCTTTGCGGCAGGTGACGTGCACGATCCCGAATACCGCCAGGCGATCACCGCCGCCGGCTTCGGCTGCATGGCCGCCCTGAGAGCGGAGCGCTGGCTGCAGCTTCAGCCGGAAATGCCGGCATGAAGGACGCGCGTACGCAACAGCGGGAACAGGGTACGTGTAACGCGCCGACGCCCGTGCACTCGCTCAGCCGAGCGACCGATCGCAGGGAGGCTGCCGCAGATTCCTGCGGTAAAAGCATGCCGGATCTCCGGGAGTGCAACCGGGCTGTGCGGTCACTTGTCTACTACATCACCGCCCACGGCTACGGGCACGGCGTGCGGTCGACCGACATCATCCGGTTCTTGATCCGCACATACCCCGGCATACCGGTCGTCATAGTCAGCGATCTGCCGCGTTCGTTCCTCAGGAACCGCTTGCCGGGCCTGAGGTTTGAATATCGCAGCGCCTCGCTTGATACCGGTATGGTGCAGATCGATTCCATCAGGGTCGACGTGGACCGTTCCCTGGAGAAGGCCCTTGATCTCCATAGAAGCTGGAAAAGACTGGTAGATCGGGAGGCCGAGTTCCTTTCCAGGAGGAGGGCGGGGGCGGTGGTAGTAGACATTCCCGCAATTCCGCTCGAGGCGGCGGCCCGGATCGGCATTTCGGGTCTGGCTGTCTCAAACTTCGGATGGGACTGGATCTATGCGGAATTCACCGGGAGGAATTCAGCCTGGCAAACGGTCGTCGAGGCTTTTGCGGCCGGCTATTCGACGGCGCGGCTCCTGCTCCGGCTCCCCTTTCACGAGGAGATGAGCGCCTTCCCGTCGATCGAGGATATTCCCCTGGTCAGCGCCGCGGGCAGCGATCGCCGCCGCGAGATCGCCGAGATCACGGGTTGTGATCCGCAACGGCGATGGATACTGCTGTCCTTTACGACGCTGGACTGGGACGCGCGGGCGCTGGGAACGATCGAATCGATCCGCGGTTACGAATTCTTCACCGTCCTCCCGCTGGCGTGGGAACTGCAGAATGTTCACGCACTGGACCGGGAAAGGGTTTCATTCACCGACATCGTCGCTTCGGTCGACGCCGTGATCTCAAAGCCCGGATACGGCATCGTCTCCGATTGTGTCGTCAATAGGAAGCCGTTGATATACGCGGAACGGAGCGATTTTCGGGAATACGGGATTCTCGAAGAGGCTATAGGAAAATACCTCCGCAGCGTGCGCATACCCGCGGACGATCTGTATCGCGGCGACCTGCTGAAATCGCTCGAGACGATTTGGGAGGCCCCCGAGTCTTCCTGCGCAATGTCCCACGGCGGTGAAAAGATTGCCGCGCGCAGGATCGTGGAGCTCGGTCCCTGGTTGCTGCCCTCCTCCGAGGCGGGAGCCTGACGGGCAAACATCAGTTCATGGGGTGCAACAATGAAGTCTCATCGCAAGGTCATCGAAGTCAATATCCCTTCCCGCATGGCTTTCCTCAACATCACACCGCAGGTGACCGCAGCCCTGAAGGAAAGCGGGATCCGCGAAGGCCTGTGCCTCGTCAACGCCATGCATATCACGGCGAGCGTCTTCATCAATGACGATGAGCGGGGCCTTCACGAAGACTATGCGCGGTGGCTGGAACAGCTGGCTCCCTTCGATCCCAGCCCGTCCCGCTACCATCACAACCGGACCGGCGAGGACAACGGCGATGCCCACCACAAGCGGCAGATCATGGGACGGGAGGTTGTGGTGGCCGTCACCAACGGGGCTCTGGACTTCGGGCCCTGGGAACAGATCTTCTACGGTGAATTCGACGGCAGGCGCAAGAAACGCATCCTGATCAAGATCATCGGAGAATAGGGGCGGGTCCGGCGGGATCGTGTGAGCTTGTTGTTCCCGGCTGCGGACCACTTCTCTATGAAGCCGGGGAGCCCCCATTCCCCAGGATCGAAATCGCCCAGACTTGGCACCATGGCGTCTGCATCAGCGTATTCCCCGGACTTCGGGTCCCCGTCCGGCAGCCGAAGTATGCTCTGATTGGAGGACGGACCGGCTGTTTTCACGCGCCGTTATATGCGAGTGACCTCAGACCCGTTCGAGAGAAACCAAGCCGGTGGACATTCAGGAGTGTGATCGCCACCATGGAGGCCGGCGTGCACAGGGATCTACCGAGACCTGCCAGAAGCTACAAGTACTACGACCTGATCACAGCCGCTTTCGTCACAGTGCTGCTCTGCTCGGACATTATCGGTGTGACGAAGGTCTGCAGCATCGCCGGCTATTCGTTCGGCGCAGGCGTTCTGTTCTTTCCGATCAGCTATCTCTTTGGTGACATCCTGACCGAAGTCTATGGCTACGCGCGTTCGCGCCGCGTCATCTGGGCGGGCTTCGGTGGGCTGATATTCGCCTCGTTCATGAGCTGGGGAGTCCGTGTCTTGCCGCCCGCCCCGGACTGGCCCCATCAGGCGGCCTACGACGTGATCTTCGGTCAGACACCAAGGATCGTACTGGGTTCGCTGATGGCTTTCTGGGCGGGGGAGTTCGCCAACTCGTTCGTTCTGGCGAAGCTCAAGGTCAGAACCGAAGGCCGGTTTCTCTGGGTCCGCACGATCGGTTCCACGATTGTCGGGGAGGGCGTCGATACGCTCATCTTCTATCCGATTGCCTTCTATGGATACTGGATGCCGGGCCTGATGGCCAGAGTCATGCTCGCCAACTACCTCATCAAAGTCGGCTGGGAAACCCTGGCGACTCCGCTGACTTACAAGATAGTCAATCTCCTGAAGAGAGCTGAAAGAGAGGACTACTACGACCGCGAGACTGACTTCAACCCCTTCACGATCAGAACCTAGCCATCGCGACGAGCAACCCCGCTCCTGTCAAAGTCAGGGCAGCCCCACGATCATGTCATACAGGGCGTGCGTCGCAGCCGTGATGCCGAAGCCGCGCGTGACGAAAAGGCATGAGAAATAGAGGCCTCCTGCGGCGCGCTGAGAGAAGCTGCCGAGTGAGAATTTGTCACCTGTGGGTCCTACGTAGTGAAAAGCCGAAAACAGCAAGGCGGCCGCGATGGCGCCCCAGAAAGCTGCGGTCCTCTTTCTCAGTCCGGCCAGACGCGACAGGGCGATGATCAGCAGGCTGAGAAGGAATCCCCGGAAAACCAGTTCCTCATATATTCCGGCCCCGCAATAAAGGACGAGGCGCTCGAACAGGCCCGCCTGCGTCCCGGCGTCGGCGGCACAGCTGAGGCGAGATCCGAGCCAGCCGAATCCCGAACACAGGGCCAGCGCAAAGAGGAGGCTCTCCCCGAACATGGCGGACAGCTTCGCCGGCGATACCTTCCAGCTCGAATCCGATCGCACCTGCCAGATCACAAATGATAGAAGAAGAACGAGTGCCGAGGCGAAAGCGGATCTCACGGATAACAGCGCCAGGAGCTGCATGATCAGGGCATCGGCCCCGTTTATGTACGTGGTGCGGAGGATGAAAGTCCCGACATGATAGACGAGGAAGAAGGGCAGGACGAGGGCCCCCGAATAGACCGGCCTTCGTGTTTCGTTGAGATAGCGCCTGATCGCCGATGCCATGCCGCAATATCATATCTCAGCCGGCGCTCGGCCCGCAGCCGCCTCGACAGGACCCGGGCGACCGCACGGGCCGCGCTGCAGAAACTCAGGCGGCGGCTCTGCTCGACGCGACCTTCCCACAACGGAGCCCGGGAGCTGCCAAGGAAGCGGGTCGTCTCACATCGGCGCCGCACCCGGACGACACGCGGCCATTCGGACCGGCCTCAGCCGGCGTTCCCGCTGATTGGTGGATTCAAGACGGGGATGTTATGATCCGTTACGCATCGAAGCAATAGCGATGGACCGGGACGATGATTCTTGACAGGCTGAAGAGGCCGATGGCTGATCTGCGCATTTCTGTGACGGATCGGTGCAACTACCGCTGCTCTTATTGCATGCCGTCGGCCAGGTACGAATGGATCGACCGCAGCGAGATCCTCACCTACGAGGAAATCGTGAGGCTCGCGGCCATCTTTGCAGATCTGGGTGTTCAGAAGATCCGCATCACCGGCGGGGAACCGCTGCTGCGGCGCGATCTCCCTGTCCTGGTCGCCCGGCTTGCCGGCCTGGAGAAGATTGCGGGTCTCAGTTTGACTACCAACGGCTCTCTGCTTGGCGAATCAGCGCCCGCGCTCGCGGAAGCGGGCCTGGACAGAGTCAATGTGAGTCTCGACACACTGAATGCGGAGAAGTTCAAGCGCATCACGCGCAGGGATGATCTGAACAAGGTCCTGGAGGGGTTGTCACGGGCGCGGGAACATGGGTTACGGCCGGTAAAGATCAACACCGTTGTCGAGCGCGGGCTCAACGACGACGAGATCATCCCGATGGTCGAGTTTGCGCGCCGGAACGGCTTTCCCATCCGCTTTATCGAATACATGGACGTGGGCAACGCCAACGACTGGAGGATGGAGAAGATCGTGCCGAAACAGGAGATACTCGAGCGCCTGGGGGCCGCCTGCCGTCTGGAGGAGATCGGGAGGAACGATGGAAGCGCCCCGTCCGTGGAGTACAAGGATGCCGATGGCGGTGTCGAGCTCGGAATCATCGCTTCCATCACCGAACCTTTTTGCCGGGGATGCACGCGCATGCGCCTGACCGCCGACGGCAAACTGGTGACCTGCCTCTTTTCGGAGCGTGGCTACGATATCAAGGGACTCCTCCGCTCGGGGGCGAACGATGGGGATCTGCGCAGCCTGATCACGGAGACATGGTCCCGGAGGAAGGATCGCTATTCAGAAGAGCGGTTCGAGGCCCTCCGGTCTACCTCCGGGTATCAGACGCAGGTCCGCAGGAAGATCGAGATGATCCGGCTCGGCGGCTGACGTCTGCGGGAAAGGCTCGCGGGAGGCTGCTCCGAACCTCATACTACAGGTACATCCGTCCGGTCCAGAGCGACATCAGGACCGATCCGGCGCTCAGGAAAAGCAGCAATACGGCGGCCAGGAGGTGGCCGAGGCGCTCCTGCTGGAGCGGGTCGAGCCATTCCGCGACGGCGTATCCACCCAGAAAGCCGCCGAGATGTGCGTAGTTGTCGATGCCCGGCATGATGATGCCAAAGATGAACATGACGACCGCATAGTACATGGCTTGGCTCCCGATGTACCTGCTCCCCCCGCGTCTGCCGTACAGGACCATGGCGCCGAGCAACCCGAACACCGGAGCCGACGCGCCCACCGTGAATTGGGCGCCCCCCAGAACAGGCATGGGACCGAACAAAGTCCCCAGGACGCTGGTCAGTAGGAAGCCGGTCACCGAAGAGATGCAATAGATAATGATCATGCGGGGGCCGCCGAAAAGCTCGGCGGCGGCGGGCGCCAGCTGGCGGACCCAGAGCAGGTTTATGCCGATGTGCAGGAGGTTGCCGTGCAGCCATCCGGCGCTCAGCAGCGTCCACCAGCGGTCGTAACGGAAAACCGGGACGGCTCCGCTCGCTCCAAAAAGAAAAAGGCTCCGGCTGCTGGGAGAGAGGATGGACAGGCCGCTGGTCCCTATGCCACGCGGATCCGCGATCAGGGTGCCCAGGTACAGGATAACGCAGCCCCAGACGAGAATGGGAACGAAGCCCATGCCGTACCCGATGCGCCTCAGCAACGGCGCGACGCCCCAGAGCCCTGGATTGGAGCGTCCGCAATTCCAGCAGGTTTCGTCGTTTACGCCCACCAGTTTCCCGCAGTAGGCACACAGTACCGATCCCGTCCTCTGTCGTCCCAGCATCCTGTTCTCCTGTGCGCCCGGGCCACCTCGGCGCCCACGACATTTTAGCGGAAAGCGGAGTAAATTCACGGCAAACACGCTGGCAGGCCCGGCGTGTCCGCCGGCGTGGGCCTGCGACATAAAAAGGGGTTTCTAGGCGGTACGTTCTTCCCAGTATTCCTCGAGAC
>JACADW010000051.1 GCA_013388445.1 Acidobacteriota bacterium
CGGCGCAAGGTCAGCGATTTCTGCGTGACCGCGCTCACCGATATGGCGCGCCGGACGATCATCGAGCACGAAACCCTTGTGCTGTCCGATCGTGACCGCAAGGTTTTTTTCGATGCGCTCGTCAATCCCCCCAAGCCGAGCGAGCGGACCCGTCACGACCCGCCTGGGTGCATCGCGCGGAGGAGCCGCGTGAGGAAGGACGTGGTATGGCCAAGCTCGTGTTCGGAATGAACCAGTCCCTGGACGGCTACGTCGACCATCTCGCGTTTGCGCCAAGCCCCACGCTCTTCCGCCACTTCATCGAGGAGGCTCAGGGACAGGCGGGCAGTCTCTATGGTCGCCAGATGTATGAGATCATGCGGTACTGGGATGACGATCATCCTGAATGGGCGGCAGAGGAACACGCCTTCGCGGCGGCGTGGCGGAACCAGCCCAAATGGGTCGTCTCGCGCTCGTTGAAGTCGGTGGGGCCCAACGCCAGGCTGGTCGAGGGTGATCTTGAGGGCGCGATCCGCAAATTGAAGGCTGAGCGCGACGGGGAGATCGAAGTTGCCGGCCCTGGCTTGGCGCACAGCCTTACCGAACTTGGCCTGATCGATGAGTATCGAATCTACCTGCACCCCGTCGTGCTTGGTCACGGCACGCCATATTTCGCCGGACCCCGGCCGCCGCTCCGCCTCATGACTTATGAGCGAATTGACGAGAATGTGCTCCGGTTGACCTACGTTCCTGCTTAATCTCGCGACGCTCCGGCAGGAATCACCGCTGCAGGGTGGGCCTTGGCCAGGCCCCACGGCGTCTAAAAACAGATTGCAGCGGATGGCCCGCGCAGCCGACGTTGCCCAGCTGCGCGAGTTGAGCAGTATTTTTGATTATTGCGGTTCGGGTAGATGGCAACGCGGCTGACGCCGAGGGCGTTATACACAAAAACAAAGAGAAATGAAAACCGCCAAGATCACACTTTCACAACTTGAATCCTTCCTCATGGGAGCGGCCGATATCCTGCGCGGCAAGATGGACGCCTCGGAGTTCAAGGAATTCATCTTCGGCATGCTCTTCCTCAAGCGGCTCTCCGACGAGTTCGACCGCAAGCGCGAGCAGCTTCGTCAGCGCGACTTCGCCCATCTGAAGGACAAACCCGACCTTGTGGACGAGCTGTTGGAAGATAAAACCTCTTACGGCGAAACCTTCTTCGTTCCTATCCGCGCCCGCTGGCACCAGTCATGGAAGGACGAAAACGGCGATCTCGTCCCGGCCCTCAAAGATCTCAAGCATGACATCGGCAACATGCTCAACAAGGCCATTGCCATCCTGGAAGACGAAAACGATTCGCTGGCTGGCGTCTTGAAGAACAACATCGATTTCAACGCGGTCAAGGGCAAGACCAAGATACCGGACCAGAAGTGGAAGGACCTCCTCGACCACTTCAGTAATTTTCCGCCGCTGATCAATGAGAACTTTGAATTCCCCGACCTCTTGGGCGCGGCTTATGAGTACCTGATTAAGTACTTTGCCGACAGCGCGGGCAAGAAAGGCGGCGAGTTCTATACCCCCGCCGAGGTCGTGCGCCTGCTGGTACAACTCGTCAAGCCCCAGGCCGGAAACACCATCTACGATCCGACCGTTGGATCGGGCGGCTTTCTGATCCAGTCGCACCAGTACGTCGAGGAGCAGGGCCAGGACGCCAACAACCTCGCGCTCTATGGTCAGGACTCCAACGGCACGGTCTGGTCCATCTGCATCATGAACCTGATCCTCCACAACATCACCCGCTTCACCATCGAAAACGGCGACACACTGGAGGACCCGCTGATTCTGGAAAACGGCCAGCCGCGTAAGTTCGACCGCATGCTGGCCAATCCGCCGTTTTCCCAGAACTACAGCCGGGCCAACGTCAAGTTTCCCAGCCGGTTCCGCGAATGGTGCCCCGAGACCGGCAAGAAGGCCGATCTCATGTTCGTTCAGCACATGCTGGCCAGTCTCAAGCCGGACGGACGCATGGCCACCATCATGCCCCACGGCGTCCTGTTCCGGGGCGGCAAGGAGAAGCTCATCCGCGAGCTTCTCATAAACGACGATGTGATCGAGGCCATCATCAGGCTGCCGCCCGGTCTGTTCTACGGCACGGGCATTCCCGCCTGCGTGCTGGTGTGCAATAAAAACAAGCCGGACGCCCTGCGCAACAAGATCTTGTTCATCAACGCAGACCGCGAATATGCCGAGGGGAAAAACCAGAACAAACTCCGGCCCGAGGACATCGAAAAAATCGACTATGTGTTCACCCACAAGCTCGAGATTCCCAAATACTCGCGGCTGGTGGACAAAGACGAGATCGTCAGGGTTCACGACTACAACCTGAACATCCGGCGCTACGTGGACAACACGCCCGATCCCGAGCCGGAGGACGTCCAGGCGCACCTCATCGGCGGCGTGCCCGAAAGCGAGGTCAAGGCGCTCTCCGCTGATTTCCACAAGTTTGGCATAACCCCCACAGATCTGTTCCGGCCCGAGAGGCCCGGCTACCTCTCCTTTGCGGAGGCCGTCACCGGCAAGCCCGCCATCAAGACTATAATCGAGGCCGACCAAGCCTTGCAGGCGACGCTCAAGAGGCATCAGGAGACCCTCGAAGCCTGGTGGAGTGAAGCCCGCGACGACTTTGCCCGGCTTGAGAACGCCCGCAACGGCGGCAGCAAGGTACCCGACGTGCGTCAAGAACTGCTGGCCTCGCTCAAGAGGCAATTGGTGCCGCTCGGCGTGCTCGACGAGTTCAAGAGCGCCGGGGTCTTTGTCAACTGGTGGCAGCAGATCCGCTACGACCTCAAGACCATTGTCTCCATCGGCTGGCACCACAGCCTGATCCCGGATGAGTATCTCATCGCCGAGTTCTTCCAGGCCGAGGCGGATGAAATCGAAGCCCTGGAATCGAAAATCTCCGAGTCGCAAGGCGAGCTGGACGAGGCTGTTGAGACAGCCCAGGAGGTAGCGGCCTACGAGCCGGAGGAAGACGAAAAGGTCACCGCCGCGGTAATCAGAAAGGTTCTCAAGGAGCTGATTGACGACCTTAAACAAAACACCGGCGAATCCGCTCAAAAGGAACTGGCGGCGCTTATGACCCATGACAGGGCGATCAAGGAGATCGAAAAGCGCATCAAGGACTTGAAGGATACGCTCAAGGCCAAGACCGACGCGCTTAGGCTCAAGCTTGAACTCAAGCGCATGGGCGGCGACGATTTCAAGGCCGAAACCCTCGCGCTTATCCGTCAGGTGGAGGCCCGCATCGCCGAGCTTGACCCCAAGGGCAAGGACGACGCAAAGAAGCTCGCCGCGCTGAACAAGGACAAGGCCGCGCTTCAGGCACGCATTGACCGCACCGACGCGCTCCTAAAAGAGATCGGCGGCCCGCTGACGCCCGATGATGCCCGCCGGCTCATCCTCAAAAAGATCTACGACATCGCCCGCGCCGAACTCGATCGGTATCTGAACGCCGAAAAGCAGGGGCTGATTGCCGGCGTTGAGAAGCTGTGGGAGAAGTATGCGGTGTCAAACCAAAAGCTTGAGTCCGAACGAGCGGCAACGATGCAATCGCTTGAAAAGATGCTTGCCCAATTGGGGTACCTGCCATGACGATGCCAGACGGATGGACAAAAGGCACTCTTGGTGACACCTGCGATATTGAGATCGGAGGGACGCCATCGCGCACTGTTGAGAAGTACTGGGATATTGATCGCAAAACAGAAAATGTATGGGTTTCTATAAAGGACTTGCGTTCCCGCGTCATCACTGAGACAGCAGAGCAAATATCCGATCTCGGCATAAAGAACTCAAATGCAAAACTCCAACCTGTCGGAACAGTTTTGCTGAGTTTCAAACTAACGATAGGCCGCGTTGCCTTCGCAGGCAGGCCCCTTTACACAAATGAAGCAATAGCGGGACTACGACCGAAATCTCTCAATTCCGAGTACCTCTATTATGGGTTACAGCAGTGGAATCTTCTTCAAGGAGTTGATCAAGCCGTCAAGGGCGCTACACTCAACAAAGAGAAACTAAAGAAGATCAAATTTATTTACCCTGAGTCTGCAGCGGAGCAATCCAAGATCGCTGAAATCCTTTCCACGGTGGACCGGGCGATTGAGCAGACCGAGGCGCTCATTGCCAAGCAGCAGCGCATCAAAACCGGCCTCATGCAGGACCTCCTCACCCGCGGCATCGACGAACACGGCAACCTGCGCAGTGAGGCCACCCACAAGTTCAAAGATTCGCCGCTGGGAAGGATTCCGGTGGAGTGGGAGGTCGCGACCATTGGCGATTATTGCAAGGTGAAGCGCGGTGCGTCGCCAAGACCTATTCAGGATTCTAAATGGTGGGGTGGAGAAGTTGGATGGGTTAGGATTGCCGACGTTACTTCATCACGTAAGTACCTTCTTACGACTACGCAGCACTTATCACCCTTGGGTGTTCGCTACAGTGTGCTGCTTAATGCCGGTGAGGTGATCCTGAGCATCTGTGCCACCATCGGCCGTCCAATTATTACGACCTTTCCGGTGTGTATTCACGACGGTTTCGTGTGGTTTGATGGCTTGTCGGACAAGATTGACCGTGAATGGTTCTACTATTACCTGCAAAGTAAGGAAGAAAAGCTTGCGGGAAGTCGGCAAGTAGGCACACAAGGGAATCTTAACACTGGAATCGTATCTAAAACCTATTTTCTTGTGCCAAGTTATCGCGAAGAACAGGAGCGAATTGCATGTATCCTTAGAACGATAGATGATACAGTGGATCGCTCTTTTAATACACTTGAGAAGCTTAAGAGATTGAAAACCGCCCTGATGCAGGACCTCCTCACCGGCAGGCGGCGGGTCACGGCGTTGCTTGAACAACAAGAAGGGGCGGGCATATGAGCATAGACAAAACCCCTCCGCATATCCGGCTCGACGAGCGCAACCATGTGGAAAAGCCCTTTCTCGGACAGCTTGCGGGCCTGGGCTGGAAGATCATTGACCTGACCGATGTCAAGCAGACGCCAGCCCACACGGGCCGCGAGAGCTTCACCGAGGTGATCCTGCCGGCTGAGCTTCGGCGGCAGCTCAGGGTCATCAACCCATGGATGGAGGAGGACCAGGTGGAGGAGGCGGTCAAGCAACTGACCGCCAGTTTCCCCAGCACGAACCTTCTGGAAAACAACCGCCATGTCTTTCACCTGCTTCTGGAAAACACCAGCGTCAGCGAAAACCGTAAGACCGGCGAGAAAAGCCCCACGGTGCGCTTTGTGGACTTTAACCAGCGGGACAACAACAGCTTTGTGGCGGTCTGCCAGTTCAAGATCCGCGTCCTCGGCACGGAACACCACATCGTTCCGGACATCGTGCTGTTTGTAAACGGTCTGCCGGTGGTGGTGGTCGAGTGCAAGTCGCCCAAGGTCCACGACGCGATCCCTGAGGCCATCGACCAGCTCATGCGCTACAGCGAGCAGCGCGGCGCCAAGGGTGAAGGCAGCGCGCCGCTCTTTTACTACAACCAGTTCATCGTTGCCACCTGCCGCCAGCAGGCCAAGTTCGGCACCATCACCACGCGCACGGAAAAATATTTCTACCGCTGGGCCGACCCCTATCCGCGCACGGTGAACGACTTATCTCACGGCGCCGGCAGCCCCAACGACCAGCAGCGGCTGGTGGCGGGCATGCTCGACCGGGACAACCTGCTGGATTTGATCCGCACCTTTACGCTCTTTTCCGTCAACGACAAAGGCGAGACCATCAAGATCGTGGGCCGCTACCAGCAGTTCAGGGCGGTGAAGCTGGCGGTAAGGCGCTTGCTCGAGGGCGAAACGCCACGGGAGCGCAGCGGTATCATCTGGCACACCCAGGGCTCGGGCAAGTCGCTTACCATGATGTTCATGGTGCGGGAAATGTACCGGCACGCCACGCTGTCGCACTGGAAAGTTGTTTTTGTTACCGACCGGACG
>JACADW010000188.1 GCA_013388445.1 Acidobacteriota bacterium
CTCCAGGATCGCTGCGGTTGCACCTCGATATCACAAAGGACTGCTGGGTATCCGTTACGAGCGACGGAAATCGCGTTCTCGTGAGGCTGCTCGAGCCTGGCGAAACTCAGACTTTCGATGCCCTTGAGCGATTTTACGTGATACTTGGCAATGCGGGAGGCGTCCGGGCGACGATCAACGGCAAGCCGCTGAAGCAATTGGGCGGGGACGGAGAGGTCGTCAAGGTGCTCATCAACCAGCAGGTGCTCGATAACCTCCTGGAACGGCCCCACGGCTGACACGATGTCTCCCAGCGATTTTTTCAAGACCTTCCTCGAAGGGAACGTTCCCCTCAGGGTGCGAATGATCGCGGCGCGCGGACTGGCCCCGGTCGTGCCCGCGGAAATGCTTCAGATCCTGGTCATGCTGTGCAGCGACGAGGATGCCGGTGTTTCACGCCAGGCCTGCGAGACACTCGCAGGGTGGACCGATGAGGAAATTGCCGGGCAGCTCTCGGATGATGCCTGCGCGCCGAGCGTCCTGGAGTATTTCGCCCTCACCCGCAGCTCGGATGCCATTCGTGAGGCGATCATCGGCAACAGGGCGACCCCGCCGGGCGCGATCGCCAGACTGGCACAGGAAGTCCAGGAACGTCTGCTCGAACTCATACTGGAAAACCGCGTCAGGCTTCTCCAGTCGCCCGAAATCGTACAGAAGATCAGACTCAACCCGTCGGCTACACCCCGGATCCTCCGGCAGGTTCAGGAAATTGAGCAGGAATTCTTCAGCGGCAAGCAGCAGTCCTATGCGGTCGGAGCGGCTGAGCAGGCCGCCGAGACCGTCGAGGCGCCGGCCGTGCCCGAACCCGAGATTCTGCCCGAGGACCTGGTCCTCGAGGGCTTGCCCGTCGACACCGAGGCGCGCGAAACAGTCTTGTCGGAGCGTCTCAGGAGGATGACCGTGCCCCAGAAAGTGCGCATGGCGCTGGTCGGACCGAGGGAGGCGCGCGCGGTGCTGGTTCGCGACTCGAACAAGCTCGTATCGCTGAGCGTCCTGCAGAGCCCCAAGCTGTCCGACAGCGAGATCGAATCCTACGCCTCCATGCGGAACGTATCCGACGAGGTCCTGCGCCAGATCGGCAGCAGCAGAGAATTGGCCAAAACGTATGGGGTGGCTCATGCACTCGTCAAGAACCCCAAGACCCCGCCGATGATCGCACAGCGGATGCTCTCCCGCCTGACGACGCGGGACCTGTCGCTGCTCGTCCGCGACCGCGGAATCCCCGAGGTCATACGCAGAGGCGCTCAGCGCATGTTGAGCCAGCGAACAAGCACGCAGCAGAAACACTAGGAGGGCACCATGCCCAGACGCAATGCCGCCTCCAGGCGGATCGGACTTCCGGGAATCACCGAACTGCGTGCCGGTGAGGAAGTCATCAGGGTCAACAACAGCCGCATCCCGCACCGCAAGATCCTGGCCGCGCTCGAAGCCGGCTGGAAAAACGAGCAGCCGGGAGGCCTCGTCGAGATCTACAGAACACGCGTGATGCCCGTAAAGACCCGCACCATCCAGCTGCTCGGTCACAAGAGCTCGCCTCGGATCGTCAATACGCTTCTCGGCTATGAAGTGCAGGCGGCCTACAAGAGGGTTCACTGCCCCGACATCGTGACGGCGCGATACCTGAAGCTGTTCACCGAAATCGGCTGCCGCAGCATCAGGATCCCGTACGATCCGACCGTCACGGCCGGCCTGCTCCCGGCGATGGAAGCCTCTGTTGAGCGAGTGAGATCCGGAGTCGCCCGCCTGTTTCCGGAAAATCGCGCGGTACGGACCTATGTGCTGCGCAGGATCTACCGCTGTCTCCGCGATCAGCTGCGGAAACTGCAGCCCGCCCCTCCCGCGGCACCCGCGGCCGAAGACGAGCCCTGACCGCGAGAGCGTATATCCCGCGCGTGGCTGCTTGCCGGGGAATTCAGGATACAGAATGCGGTGCGATGTCTTGTTGCGGCAGAGTCAGTCCGCAGAAAACGGGCTCGGATGCGCCGACCCGGCGGTCAGTCGATCACCTGCGCCGGACTTCCAGTTCCTGGCCGGGGCTTACCAGGCGGACCAATCGCCCTGACGCGTCGACCGACAGCAGGCCGTTCAGGAGCGCAACGAACTCGTAGCGGAAGTTGGCTACCGGGACCGGGCCCCCGGGCAGGTCGAGTTTCGAGTCTTCCATCCGTGTAAGCGCGGCAGGCACTTCGGCTCCGACAGGCGGCAGATAGGCCTGAAACATCTGCCGTCCGCCCTTCTTCCGGTCATACTGCCGGACGAGATACTCGTAGAGGTGATATACGTTCGATTCCAGCACCACCATCCCCGGCACGAGCGGCGTCGATGCCTCGCTCTTGCGGTTTCCCCTCAGGAGAATGCGCGTAAGCTGTTTGCCGTTCGAAGTGACCTCGCACGAGTCGTGCGACTGCCCCGATGTGTACTGCAGCTTGTAACGGATCGGCTGCAGGGAACCCTTCGCCAGAACAAGTTCCGTGTTGAAGGCGACTCTCTTGACCTCGAGACCGTCGCTTACCAGCATCTCGTGCTCGGATCGCGAAACGATGTTCCCGTCCTTGTCGGTCGTTTCCGTCACCACCTCCGTGCCGACCGGCTCTCCCTTCATGAATATCTCGAAAGTCTGCGCGCTGGATGGCGCACCAGATGGTACCTGTCCGGCTCCAACCATCAGAGAAAAGAGGATGAGGACTGCTGCCCGAGCGCGGTTCATTTCTTCGCCACCCGAGTCCGGATGAGCTGAGTTCCGGGAACAGGCACCAGGGCGCTGGTCGCCGGCATATCGACCGACGAGCCGAGGTGCTTCTGAACGTAAGCCACCAGTTCCTCCACTTCCTTTTGCATGCGCTCCATCTTCTCGCGCATGTTCAGGATCACCTCGACCCCGGCAAGATTCACTCCGAGCTCCCGTGTGAGCGTCAGGATGACCTCCAGACGCTCCAAATCCTTATCGGTATAAAGCCGCGTATTCCCCAGACTCCGCGAAGGCTTCAGCAGTCCCAAACGCTCGTAGAGCCTGAGCGTCTGCGGATGGATGCCGTATGTCTGGGAAACCGTCCCGATTACATGCCCGGCTTTCTTTTTCGGACCCACAGCAAGCCCCTGCCGATTGACGAATCCGAGTCGGATTGAAGGCGACATGTGTTTGTTTGTCAATCGCCGCCGACCGACAAATCACATTCGAACTTCCAGGACACTTCCCCGGACCACACTCCCTGCGCCATACAGTCGTCAATCGTCAATTCAACATGTTTTGTCTCGGATCTTCCGGGTTCAGACGCGCAAGCTCCCGCAGAATCTCCCTGGACCGTTCGTCGGCCACACGGGGCACGACGACCCGGACTTCGACGATCTGGTTCCCCCGCACGTCCCCTCTGAGGGACGGGACACCCTTGCCGCGCAGCCGGAACTTCTGCCCGCTCTGCGTGCCCGGCGGGATCCTCAGCAGCGTCCTCCCGTCGATGGTCGGCACCTCGAGCTTCGTGCCGAGCGCCGCTTCCGTGACAGTGATCGGGATGACGCAATGAATGTCGCTGCCGTGACGCGTGAAGAAGCCATGGGGCCGCACCGAGATGATCAGATACAGGTCCCCCGGCGGGCCCCCGCCGCGCCCGGCACTCCCCTTCTGCGCAACGCGCATGCGGAAACCGGTGTCCACGCCGGGAGGGATCCGGACCGTAATGGTTTCCTGCGTGGCGATCCGGCCGCTTCCTCCGCAGGAATCGCAACGGCCGCCGAGGTGCCCGGAACCGCCGCAGGCCCTGCAGGGCGAGGAGAAACGCATGATGCCCCGGGACCTCGATTCCCTTCCCGTACCTTGGCAGACCATACAGACCTGCTGGCCCTTGGAGCGATCTACCCCGGTACCCATGCACGTGCGGCAGGGAGTCCCGCGGTTGATGGTCAGCCGCGTCGACATCCCCTGGATGGCTTCCATGAAGGAAATATTCAGGTGATGCTCGATGTCCTCGCCTCTCGCGGGCCCTGTACCCTGGGCGCGAGCCGAACCACCGAAAAGCTCGGAAAATATCTGGCCAAAGCCGCCGGTTCCTCCGCCGGCGTCGAAATCCAGCCCCGAGAAATCGAAGCCGCCGCCGAAGTCGCCGAACCCCGGCCCGCCGCCGGGCGGCTCCTTGAAGTTCTCCGAGTAGAAACCGTACTTGTCATACATCGCCCGTTTCTTCGGGTCGCTGAGGACGTCGTAGGCTTCCTGGATCTTCTTGAAGCGCTCCTCGGCCGCTCTGTCACCAGGGTTTACGTCGGGATGGTTCTTGCGGGCGAGGCGCCGATAGGCCTTCTTGATTTCGGGTTCTTTGGCGTTCCTGGAAACGCCCAGGATCTGGTAGTAGTCTTCCCTGCGCATGGGCTAGCGGCCGGCAGACGCAGTCTCGATCGTGATCGTCCGCCCTTTGGTTGCCTTCGGAAGCCGGACCTCGAGGACACCGTCCTTGAGGTTTGCAGAGATCGCATCCCCGATCAGCCGAGCAGGCAGTGTGAACTCGCGATGGAAGCGCCCGCGTGGGGCTTCCAGGCGCTGATAGATTTCGGGGAGACAGGCGGCTTCGTAGCGCCGCTCCCCGCGAATGGACAGTTCCGAGCCGGAGACCTCGATCCTGATGTCCTCCTGCCTGACACCCGGCAACTCGGCGATCAGAAAGAAAGCTTCGTCAGTCTCATAGATGTCGACGCTTGGAGTCCACGAAATCGATTCCCCGCCCGCGAACTCTGCCTCCCTCCTGCTCCTGGCCGTCATTTTGCTACCCCCTGCTTGTCTGTTTCTGAGGGTCCTCAACTACAAGCCGGCCTCTCGTGCCCTGCGGCCCGATACGTGATTATGCTTCGGGCGACTCACAGACGTCCGTCGGGGCCGGACCTGAGAGCGCTCTTGAGCCGCGAAGGCTTCTGGCTCTCCGCATGTCGTCACCTGGCCCCGGCACGACGGAACGCCGCTTCCGTTTGTGCGGGACGGCTGGAACGTTCGGCCGGCGAAGCGAGCCGCGTCTGCCGGTGACGCAGCTCAGTCATCCCGCACGGCGGGGACGCGACCAGAATCGCCCAGACCGGGCATCGATCCCTCCAGGCGCCGTCGGGCCGCCGCCCGCGCGGCCGCCGGAGCACGGCGCATCCGGAGCCTACTTCTTGTCGTCCATGTCGACGTACTCGGCGTCGATGACCTCGTCCTCCTTCTTTTCTGCTGTCTTTCTTTCAGACGGCCCCTCGCCCGAGGGAGGCCTCTGCGCCTGTGTCCTCTGGTACATCACCTCCGCCAGCTTGTGGGAGGCCCGGGTCAGTTCATCGATGGCTGAGTTGAGCTCGCTGCTTTCCGCGGAGGAATTCTCGAGCGTCTGCTTGGCCCTCGAAATCGCGCTGTCAAGCGCCGATGCGTCGGAATCCGACACCTTGTCGCGGTTCTCCTTCAGGATCTTCTCCGTCTGGTAGACGAGGCTGTCGAGACGGTTGCGCGCCTCGATCTTCTCGCGGTTGCGCTTGTCTTCGTCGGCGTGCGACTGCGCGTCACGGGTCATCCGCTCGATCTCGTCCTTGGTGAGGCCGCTCGAAGCGGTGATCGTGATCTTCTGTTCCTTGTTCGTCCCGAGGTCCTTGGCCGATACATTGACGATTCCGTTCGCATCGATATCGAACGTGACCTCGATCTGCGGTATGCCGCGCGGTGCGGGCGGAATGCCGACAAGGTGGAACTTGCCCAGCGTCCGGTTGTCGCGAGCCATCGCCCGCTCGCCCTGGAGCACATGGATCTCCACCGATGTCTGGTTGTCCGCAGCCGTGGAAAAGATCTCCGACTTGCGCGTCGGTATCGTCGTGTTGCGCTCGATCAGCTTGGTGAATACGCCGCCCAGCGTCTCGATGCCGAGCGAAAGCGGGGTCACGTCCAGCAGCAGCAGATCCTTCACCTCTCCGCCGAGCACGCCGGCCTGGACGGCCGCACCAACCGCCACGACCTCATCCGGGTTGACCCCCTTGTGCGGTTCCTTCCCGAAGAATTCGCGGACGATTTGCTGCACCCTCGGGATGCGCGTCGATCCACCGACCAGGACGACCTCGTCGACCTGCTTGGGATCCAGGCCCGCGTCCTTGAGCGCCTGAACACACGGCGGGACGCTCCTCTGGAGTATATCCTCGACCATGCGCTCGAATTCGGACCGCTTGAGCCTCTTGACCAGGTGCTTGGGCCCGTTTGCATCTGCCGTGATGAAGGGGAGGTTTATCTCCGTCTCCATCACCGTCGAGAGCTCCATCTTAGCCTTTTCCGCCGCCTCACGGAGCCTCTGCAGAGCCATCTTGTCCTTGGACAGGTCGATTCCCTCCTCCTTCTTGAACTCGGCGATCAGCCAGTCCATCAGGCGCTGGTCTATGTTGTCGCCCCCGAGGTGCGTATCGCCGTTCGTGGACTTCACCTCGACAACGCCCTCGCCCACCTCCAGGATCGAAATATCAAACGTCCCGCCGCCAAAGTCGTAAACGGCGATGGTCTCGTCTTTCTTCTTGTCCAGGCCGTATGCCAGTGCTGCCGCCGTCGGCTCATTGACGATGCGGACGACATCGAGGCCTGCAATCTTGCCGGCGTCCTTCGTGGCCTGCCTCTGGCTGTCGTTGAAGTAGGCGGGAACCGTGATGACCGCCTTTTCGACTTTCTCGCCGAGGTACTCCTCCGCCGCCGAGCGCATCTTCTGCAGGATCATCGCGGAGATTTCCGGCGGTGCGTAGGTTCTATCCCCCATCCTCACGTGCGCGTCACCGTTCGGGCCGGAAACCACCTTGTACGGTACCAGCTTGATTTCCTCGCCGACCTCGCCAAGCTTCCGCCCCATGAAGCGCTTGATGGAGAAAATCGTATGTTCAGGGTTTGTTACTGCCTGACGCTTGGCCACCTGCCCCACGAAACGCTCATTGTTCTTTCCGACCGCCACCACCGAGGGCGTGAGCCGGCTCCCCTCCGGGTTCGTTATGACTTTGGGTTCTCCCCCTTCCATGACCGCCACAACTGAGTTCGTGGTGCCGAGGTCAATGCCAATGATCTTGCCCATCTTGATTCCTCCTAAACTTTGTTATTCCTCAGGATACGAGAAAACCCCGAACCAGATATTTAGCACCCTATTCATATAGGATTTTAGTCGATCATTGTCAACTTCCGAATCAACTCCCGGCAATGTGCTCGTGTGATGCCGCCAATATCGTTCCAAGTTGCATCGCGGACCGGGAGCGCTTTTGAGCCGTCCCGCACAGCGAGAACCACCGCTCGAGCAAGGTGGAGGTCGGAAACAGCCCTTCCGCAGCACGATCCGTAAACTCGTGGGTCGGACCACCGGCCCGGCACGCTGGAACCTGGAGACAACCCTTTCGTCGTACCGATCCCAAAGCCCTCCGCGGTAACCCTCATGCAACACAACGTGGCATCGCTTTGGTCCTGTGCTATGATGTCGCCGGTATGCGTCCGATTGCCGCTGCGGCCGCCGCGATTCTGGCCTCGCTGACGAGTCTTGCGGCCGACTACATCATCAAGCCCGTCAAGGTCCTGCCCGTCGAATCGTATCCGGCGAGGGAGGTGCACGGCGGCGTGACGGTGGCGGTGGACCCTTACGCGACCGACGAAAAATCCTCCACGGCCTTCGATGTCAAGGGGCTCAACACGCGCGGCTACCATCCTGTCCATGTCGTGGTCCAGAACGACGCCGCCACCTACATGGATCTGCGGACGCGTAACATCGTCCTGGTCACGCAGGACGGCACCACGCTCTACGCGACTTCGGCGGCGCTGCTTGTAGAGGATGTCTTCAAGCGGGAGTTCGGCGACAGGTCGCTGAGGACCCGCACGCAGGACAGGGGCACGTCCGGGAAGACCGGTTCGCCGTTTATCGATTTCACGACCAAGGAACTCGCCAACCGGCAGCTTGCCCCGGGCGAGCGCACTTCGGGCTTCCTGTTCTTCTATATCCCCGGGGCCAAGGGAATGGCTCTGGGCGGCGCCAGGCTTGTCCTTCCCGAGGTCATCGACGTGTCGACACGGAAGCCGCTTGGCCCTTTCTCCATCCCTTTGGACCCGGGCCTCTCGGCCATAAACAAGTAATGCCCGCAGTCAAGTGATCCGGTCATTCAGTAGGGGCCGGCTCCGGCCGGGCTGTCCGGATTCTTCGCGTCTCGTTCACCGCGATCAGCTGACTTGATCCCTCGATTGCTAGTAGTAAGCAAGGTAGCGCTCGATCTCCCATGGATGTACCTGTTCGATATACTGCTCCCACTCGCGGCGCTTGGCTTCCGCGATGTGATTGGAGATGTGCGAACCGAGAGCCCCCTGGAGGAACTTGTCCTTCTCGAAGGTCCTGATGGCTTCGCTCAGATTGCCCGGGAGGTTTTGGATGCCCAGCCGGCCTTTCTCGCGCTGGCTCATTCCGAAAATGTCCTTGTTGACCGGCGGACCCGGATCCATCTTGCGGCGTATCCCCTCCAGTCCTGAACTCAGGATGGCCACGAGGGCAAGATACGGGTTGCAGGACGGATCCGGCAGGCGGAATTCGCACATCGTGCCCTCGCCCCTGCGGGAAGTCAGACGCACCAGAGGGCTGCGGTTGGTCTCGGACCACGCGACGTGCGTCGGCGCCTCGTAGCCGGGAACGAGCCGCTTGTAGGAATTGACCAGCGGATTCGTGATCGCCACCATGCCGCGCGCATGCGCCAGCAATCCCGCAATATAGTGTCGGCCCAGGTCGCTCAGCGCCTGAGCGCCCTTCGGGTCATGGAACGCGTTTTCCCCGCCCTGGTACAGGGCCTGGTTCAGGTGCAGGCCGCTGCCGTTCTGCCCGAAGAGCGGCTTGGGCATGAATGTCGCATGCAGACCGTGATCGAGGGCAATCTTGCGGATCAGGAAGCGGCAGGTACTGATCCTGTCTGCCGCTTCGACGGCGTCCGCGGGGCTGAGGTCTATCTCGTGCTGGCCCGGTGCGACTTCGTGGTGCGCCCCTTCCACGTGGAGCCCCATGCGCTCGAGCGTGCCGACCATGTCGCGGCGGGCCTCCTCGCCGCGGTCCACAGGTGCCAGGTCGAAGTAGCCTCCAACGTCGTGAGTAATGCTCGTCGCCTTCCCGTCTTCGCTCCTCTGAAAAAGGAAGAACTCTATCTCCGAGCCGGCCATCAGCTGGTAACCGAGATCGGCCGCGCTCTTGACGGTGCTTTTGAGCGCCGTCCGCGGGCACCCGTCAAAGGGCGAACCGTCCGGAAGCCGCACGTCGCAGATCATGCGCGCGACCTTGCCGCGCTTGTCCTCCCAGGGGAACACGCTGAACGTCGCCGGGTCCGGCAGGAGGATCATGTCGTACTCGCGCTCGCGCGAAAACCCCAGGATCGAGGAGCCATCGAAGACGATCTGCCCTTCGAGGGCGCGCCTGAATTGCGGCTCGGGGACTTCCACGTTCTTGATGGACCCGAGGATATCGGTGAACTGCAGGCGCATGAAACGGATCCGCTCCTGTTTCGCCTGCTCCAGCACTTGTTCAGTCCCGCTCAGCTCTTCCATGGAATCTCTCTCCGAATGTGTTTCACAAGTTAGCCATGCCCAGGGAGCCTGATTGGCCCGGGTAAGCCGGGCTGCGGCTGAGGCCCTGCCTCTTTGGCGCCGGCGCTTGCTTTCCACCCCGACCCACGATGCTTCGATTACCGTGCGATGGGCTGGGCCAAAGAGAGCCCGACTGAGGACCCGTCCTTATCAGCGCCGCCGGGGCGTCCCACTGCGCGGGATGGCTGAAAAGCGCCACCGGCGCCTGATGCATTCTGAATCCTCGATTTCACCCTCACGCAAGAAAGTACTTCTCGAACAGCCTCCGCACCTCGCGCGCGCGCTCCTCCCAGTCACTTATGAATCTCCTTCGGATTCCCGCCGGCGAGTCCCCCTGATATCCGAGGCTCCGTGCCAGACGGCCGAGCGCAGGCGACTCCCGGGAAACCTCCCTGAGCGGCCACTCCTCCTGCAACTGATAATGGTTTTCCACATGCCGCTGAAACCGGTGCGCATCGAGCAGAATTGCGCACTCCTCCCCGGTAATTGCACCCGCGTCGCTCAATGCAGGCAGTGCTTGCGTGATCCGAGGCGACCGGACAGCCTCGCTCCGTCTTCCATGCCGCAGCTGCAGGAACTGCACAAGGTATTCGAGATCCGTGACCCCGCCCCTGCCGTATTTGAAATCGATGTGCGTGCGACTTTCCCTGTTGAGTTCGGTTTCCGCTCTGCGCTTCAAGTGCCGGACCGACTCCAGCGATTCGTCATCCCATCCGTATTCATAGACAATCTGCCGGACGATCCTGGCCCACCTCGCCTGGTCTTGCGGCGAAGCTCCAAGTGCGCGCGAGCGCACCATCGCCATCCGCTCCCACGGCTGCATGTGGGCCTGCGCGTAGTCGAGGAAACTCTCCCACGTGCGTGCGAGAAGGCCGCTCTGGCCCTCCTGGCGCAGCCTCAGGTCTACATGGTACGCCAAGCCCTCGGACGTCACGCCCTTAAGCAGCTCGACGATGGCCTCCACCCGGTCGTCGAGCGACTGCTGCAGCCGCGCCCTTTCATTCGCCGACTGCTCCACGTGCTCGGGCGCCCGATAGAAAAAGACCAGATCCAGGTCCGAGGCATAGTGCATCTGCCGGCTGCCGAGCTTTCCCGCGGCCACACAGGTCAGCACATCCGGGGCCTGCTCGAAGACGTCTTCCGGGAGAACCCGGCTGATCTCAAGGGTCGCGAGCACGCACGCCTCGGCCAGGTCGCTCAGTTCAGCGCTGATCTCGAGCGGCCCGGCCAGTGCCGCCATGTCGCGGTAGGCGATCCGGACCATCTCGCGCTGGCGGTAGCGCCGCAGGGTGAGAGCGCGCGGCTCCCGCTTCGGAGCAGCGCCGAAGCGTTCGCGCAGCTCACCGGCCATCTCCGCCGCCGTGCGGCCTTCATGAAGATGGATCCCGCGGGCAAGGCTGTCGAAGAACTCAGGGTGGCGCACCAGTATCTGGTGGCAGCGCTTGCTGTACGCAAGCAGGTTTGTCAGTCGCGCGAGGTGCGGCTTGCGCGAAGCCAGCGATCTCAGAAACGAAATGCGGTTGCCGCTTGCGGCGGCAAATCCCTCCAGGTGGTGCAGGGCCAGATCGGGATCGATCGAATCGCGCAGCACCTCCAGCAACGGGAAGACGAACTCGAGGAAGACGCGTCTTTCGTTCGGCGGGAGATGCCGGCCTTCAGGTCCTTGCGCAAGCAGACGAAGGTTCTGCCAGGCCTTGTCGGTATCCTCGAAATTGTAGGCGGCGAGAATCTCACGGACGCGCGCCTTGGGGGTACGCTCGCTCAAGAGCTGTGCGAATTCCTCCTCACGTTCCGTCAGGCGCTGGTATCCCGGCGTCAGGTAGATCCGCTCCAGGATCTTGCGGACCCTGCCGCGGTGGCCCGCCAGCACGGCCTCAAAGGCCGGGGCAGCCTCGCTTCCCTCCCTGACGAACCCCAGACCGCGGGCCAGCAATTCGAGCTCATCACGCGACACGGGGACCGATGACTGCGGGGTCAGCGACCTCAGCTGCAACCGGTGCTCGACAGTCCTCAACATCTGATAGGCCAGCGACAGCGCAGTCACCTCGCCGTCCAGCAAGGCGCGTGCCTCAGCCAGGCCTTCGAGCGCCTCCAGCGTCGAGCCCGCGCGCGCCTCCGGGTGACTGCTTCCGGCGACAAGCTGGTGATACTGCGTATAAAACTCGATGTCGCGGATTCCGCCGGGTCCCTGCTTGATATGGATCCGACCCGGGCCGGCCTGGTGTTCCCTTTCCGCACGGTGCTTGACTCGTTTGAGCTCCTCGAGCGACCAGTCGTCGAGCTGCCGCGCGAAGGTGTAGCGGGCCAGAAAATCCCCGAACCGCTGCCCGAGCAAGCGATCGCCGCCGACAAACCGGGCCTTGATGAGGGCCTGCCGCTCCCAGGCCTCCGCCCAGGACTCGTAATAGGTGACCAGGCTGTCAATCGTCGGTACCAGCGGTCCTGACTCGCCTTGAGGCCGCAGACGCATGTCGACCCGGTACAGGAAGCCGTCGGCACCGGGATGAGACAGTGCGTCAATCAGCCGCTCGCCGAGCCGCGTGAAAAACCGCGACTCCTCCGGCGTGTCCGAGCTGCGGCGGAAGAAAAGCAGATCCACGTCCGAACTGTAGTTGAGCTCGTTTCCGCCCAGCTTGCCCAGAGCGAAGACTGTAAAGCCGCCGGGACCGGCCGCGATCCCGGCCGGCTTGCTCGGGTCCCGGTCCGGCAAGGACCAGCAGTGGCACAGGGCCGCGCCGATGACCGCATCGCCGAGCCGTGAGAGATTCCGGACCGTCGTGGTGAAACTCCAGTACCCGGCCGTGTCCGCCAGCGCGATCCGCAGGTACTCGCGGCGCTTGAAGGCCCGCAAACGCTCGAGGAAGCCGGGGGAGTTGGATTCGACCGCGCCGCGGAAGCTGCTCCATTCCTGCCCGTAGTCGAGCAGCCGTTCCTCGCCGAGGTCTGAAGCCTGCTCTTTGAGCCATTCCAGCCAGTCCGGATGGGCAGCCAGAGTATTGCGCATGGGCGGCGACACCGCAGCCAGCCGCTCCAGATTCCGCCTGAAATCAGCGTCCATCATGGCTACCTTGCGGAGAAATCGGACGCTTCCCTATTTTGCGGACCGCATTTGATCCGGTGCCTCTGGGCGCTACTCAAAATAGGGAAGAGTCCCCGATTTCGGTGTCATGTCGCATCCGGCCCCGAAAGCACTGCCCGCAGACTCTTCCTCCATTGTTCCAACTCCTCGCCTGGTATCTGAGTGCCCGCAAGTGTCGTTACATAGAAATTGTTCTCGGCGCGCGCATTCCAGGTGGCGACCCTGGCGGAATGGATGTCCAGGCCGACCCTCGAAAGCCCCCTGGTCATCAGGTGCAGCAGCCCCTGCAGGTCGCGCGCGATGATGTGCACCACCGTGTGCTCTTCCGAGAGGTCGTTGCGGAG
>JACADW010000207.1 GCA_013388445.1 Acidobacteriota bacterium
TACCTCTACTGAGGTCAGGAACGACAGACAGAAGCTCAGCCACGCAGGTCTTTCTTGAGGCTTTGCCGCTGACATTCCTGCGCGGCTTCTTCGCCCGTGTCCAGTTCATTTCCATTGTGGGCGGAGATTTTCGATCTCGAGCGGGGGCGCGGGCTGCGCTGTTTTGATGTCCGCCGTACGAGACGGCGGCAGTCTCTGTCGCCTGGCGATTCGGAGCGGACTGCAGGCCAGGAAAACCGGCTGATTACTGAGTCTTCCACCCTGGCTGCCGGTTCGACGTAACGTTCACGACCGGTTCGGACGCATTCTTGGTACAGGCGAGCGCTGCCAGGTTTTCGGCAACACCTTCCAGCACGTCGCGATTCTCCACCTCCTGGACCCATTGCTGGGGAATCGCGCCGAGCCCTGCATAGGCACCGACGAAACTTCCTGCCAGGGCAGCGATGGAATCGCTCGCGTCGCCGGCGTTCACGGCGGGCAGCACTGCCTGGCTGAACTGCCGCGGGTGTTTGAGGAAACAATAAACCGCAGCAGGGATCGCTTCGATAGCGTCCGAACTCGTCCCGATCTCAAAGAGCGCCTCCTCAGGAGCCAGGTGACATATCTGGGTGACCCAACGGAGCATCGCGGCCACATCCTGGTCGACGGACGAGACCTTGTCGGCCGCCTCGAGCACCTGCTCTCCGGGCGATGATCTCTCGTTCGCCTGTACGAGCCTTGCGACCAGATACGCGACTGCCACAGAAGACGCACGCGCCCGCGGGTCCGTATGTGTGATCATGCAGTCATCGAGCGCCGCGCGCACCAGTGCTTCGGGGCACCGATAGAAAAACAACCCGACCGGCGGCATGCGGACCGCCGCGCCGCATCCGCCGCTGAATACTCCACTCTTTGTCCAGCTGCGACCGGCGCTCAGATGCCTGCAGGCCCTGATATTGGCTCTCATGGGAGTCCGGTGAGGCATCGTATTCAGATACCAGGACAGAAGTGCCTCAGCCTGACGTGCCGGGTCCATCCTGCGGAACTCGACCAGACATTCGGCCGTTGCCAACATCATTTGTGTGTCGTCCGTATAGGATCCTTCAGGCAGGAAATCGCTCGCGTGGCCGGGGTGCGCCTTCCGGAAACCGGTTATCGCCTTCCCGTAGTACCTCCGGATCTGGTCGCGCGTCAGAAACTGGGTCGGCATCCCAAGCGCGTCCCCGATTGCGAAGCCGGCGATCGTTCCGATGAATCGGCTGGTGAGCTCCTTGGGATCCATTGAGTTGCTCCGCTGCACTTTCTCGCTATGACAGCCTTCGCGCGTAATAGCTCAACGGAGTAGCCGTCCTCGTCGACAGATTCACCTTCCAGACATACTGCAGAGGGGCCCCGGACGCCTTGTCGAGAACGGTGAAGGTCACGGCGTATTCTTCCGCTCCCAGAGGCTCGGCCTCCCACCCGCGGCTGTCCGGGGAAGCGATCAGATCCGAGAGCGGCACATTCTTTTCGAGAACGATTGCGCGTGCCAGCTCGCGGCGCGCCCGTTCGATGTCGGATATTGCAGGGGCGGGCGGGGCTGCGGCAGGCTTTGCCTCTGCGGGTTCCGGCGTGGCGGGCTTGTTCCTCCCCGCCGGCCGGGATGCTGTCTGCAATGGAGCTTCCCGCTTCAGCACCGGTCTTGACCGTTGGCCCTCCCTCTGAACAGCCGCGGTGGGCGGAGAAGGCGGAGCGTCCGACACCGCCGAGGGTGTATTCACCGCAGGTTCGACAGCTTCCTTAGGTAATGACGGAGCCGGCGTCTGGAGATTCTGGTCCGGCGCACGATTGGCAGCTTCGGGTCGAGCGATTGGTTCGCCGCTCATCAGTTCCGCAGGAGGTGCTTCCTTGACGAGGGGCGGGGGCGTGGTTGCAGCAACCACGGGATCTGAGCGCCGCTTGAATCCCCCGAACATCTCGACCACGAGCAGCACCAGGACCACAAGAGCGAGCGAGACGTAGGCAATCTTCTTCAGGGAGAGTCCTTCAGACGTACGGATATTTCCCAGCTCATCCCGCTGCCTATACATCTCAGATGCCTGTCGTTTCAGGTCTTCCGCCATCACCCTCTCCCTATCTCGCGCAAGCCGATTATACCATGCATCGCTTATGACGCATTTCGGAGATGGAGGTTTCATGAAACTGCAGGATCTGCGAGCCGATGAGTATCGGCGGCGAAACACGCTGTTGGAGTCGATGGGACATCCGGCGGCCTCGACCCGGATGTCGATCTGTTCGAGCAAGTTTGAAACAAGCTCGTGCAGGCGTGCGACTCAGTGAATCACGTCTCATTTCTTGCCCCTCCACGGGCAGGTCCACGTCGACGTCGAGGTCCGGGCCAGGACCGACAACCCTGGAGTTGCGCCACAGAAACCAGTCACGGGGATTCGCCCCTTCCGATCCGCGCGTGTCTCCAGCTTCAATCAAGGGTGGCTGTTCACCGCGTGTAGGGAGTCGACGCAGAGTCGCCTTGAGACACGCTTTGAACAACCGGTCAGCTTCCGCCCACTCCTGGGATCGCGCTGCACAGTGATGAGAACGAGATATCTGGCAACAAGCTCCATAGCTGCTTGAGGGATCAGGGATCTGTGAAGCGGTGGAAATCCCAGCGGGGATCACCGGAATGGGCGTGCTGACTCACCTCGAACCAGGTCCGGGAGGGTCTCTCTCTTCCTGATCACCCTGAACCTGTGTCCTTTGACCAGTATCTCCGCTGCCCTGGGGCGGCTGTTATAATTGGAGGAGAGCACGAAACCGTAGGCTCCAGCGCTCAGGATGGCGAGCAGTTCGCCGGCTCTCATGCGAGGGAGAATCCTGTCGCGGGCCAGGAAATCCGACGACTCGCAAACCGGTCCTACCACGTCCACCAACCAGGCAGCCCGTCTCGATCGTACAACCGGCAGCACCCTGTGATAAGCTCCATAGAGACTCGGGCGGACCAGGTCATTCATTGCGCCGTCGACGATCAGGAAGTTTCGGCCCTGTCCCGCCTTGGCGAAGAGAACCCGGGTGAGGAAGATCCCGGCATCTCCGACAAGCGTGCGGCCGGGCTCCAGAATCAGGCTGCAGCCCAGATCCCGGAGCTCACTCTTGATGGCTGCCGCATAGGCTGTCGGGGATGGAGGGGTTTCATCGTCGTAGCGGATACCGAGACCGCCGCCGAGGTCGAGCTGTCGTATCTCGATCCCGGTTGCCCGGAGAGCCGCCGTCGCTTCCTTCAGCTTGCGCGCCGCCACAACAAAAGGTCCTATTTCAGTGATCTGCGAGCCGATGTGGCAGCCGATCCCCTGGATGCGGATGTGTCTGTGACGCGAGTATCTCCTGAGCAGTGGCACCGCGGCGGAGATGGGCACGCCGAACTTGCTTTGTTCGAGACCCGTGGCGATGTATGGATGCGTTTGGGGATCCACCGCCGGATTCACGCGCAGTCCCACGGGAGCCACCATGCCGGACATCTTGGCACGCTCACCGAGAAGGCGCAGTTCGGCCTCGGACTCCGCGTTGAATTGCAGGATGCCGTGCCTGAGCGCCAGGTCCATTTCATCCACGCTCTTTCCCACGCCGGAGAACACAATCTTGCGGGGGTCGACTCCCGCCATCAAAGCTCGGCGCAGCTCTCCTCCCGAAACGACGTCGATGCCTGCCCCCATCCGGTGCAACAGTGCCAGGATGGCCAGGCTCGAACACGCCTTGGCGGCATAACAGGTGAGGTGCGGAAAATCGGAGAATGCGCCGTCGAAGGCGCGAAATCGATCCTCGAGCGCAGACTGACTATAGACGTAAAGGGGCGTCCCCGCATCGTTCGCCAGTGCAACGAGGCTCACGCCCTCGCAGTGCAGAGCACCGCCGCGGAATTCAAAGAAAGGTACGGGTCGAGCTGTCCTGCGCCTCATGTGCTATCTGCTTCTGTGACGATCTTCGCGCAACTGCGGCTGTTATGCCCGTGCCTCGATCGATTTCAGGCAAAGAGCGACGATACTACGGGCGACCCGCCTGCTGGTCAATGATCATTATCCCTTCTGTCATAGGGTGATATCATGATTGATATACCGATCTGCGCCCGAAGGTTCTTGGTCGGCCTGGATCGCGGGCGCGGAAGGCTCTCGTGCGACAGAGGACTTCTCCGAATGCCGGGGCTTGCGCTCGCCGGGCGGATCATCCGGGGCCACGGGCATCGCTCCCGGGGATAGCGGGACAGGCGGCTTGTGCGTTGGGAACCGGATGAAGACGGTGAGGCGAATGAATGAACGTCGAGTCTGTGCGGACCATTGCCTTACACCATCAATAAGAGCGGAGTCGGCAGGAATGGGCCGCGTACGCCTTACCCATGCCAGCTCTATGGGTTCATCTGCCTGGCTGCCCGAAATGCGCACCGGGAATTGCTCCGAGTTCGACTCCTCGAATGCCGGGTGGAGAGCGGCCGGATTGTCGGGATCTTTCTGCATCTGCTACTGAAATCAAGCACCTGGTGTATAATCGCCGCTGCGCGCAAGCCGGGTCGGTTAATTTCCATTCTATCGAGCCTTTCAGGTCGGCCGCGCGCGGACAAGGGATCGCGGGGAGTTAGGGCATGATGCCGGCGACGCGCAAGAAGAGACGCGATGAAATCAAGCTGACGATTGCTCCGTTTCAGAGTCTCGCGGACTACAAGTCCTGTGTCGAAATCCAGCGAGAAGTGTGGAAGTTCGACGACATCGATATCATTCCGATTCCGATGCTGCTCGCGGCGGATCACTCAGGTGGTATCAGTCTGGCAGCATACAACACCATCGGGGAGATGATCGGTTTCGTGACCAGCATTCTGGGTGAGTCCAATGGGAAGCTCATTCAGCATTCTCATATGCTGGCCGTACGCCAGGCCTACCGCAATTTTGGGGTCGGCTACCGTTTGAAACTGGCGCAGCGCAAGGAAGCGCAGCGTCGCAGAATCCGCACGATCACCTGGACGTTTGATCCCATGCAGCCCTTGAACGCCTACTTCAACTTGGGGAAACTCGGAACGCGCGCGCACGCCTACGAAGAGAATTTCTATGGGGAGACGACAAGCGCGCTCCACAGAGGTCTGCCCACAGACAGACTTTTCGTGCGCTGGGACCTGGATTCGGCGTCGGTATGCAAGAGGCTCGAGACGGGATCGCCGCGGCACGACCTCCGCAAGGAGTTGAAGAGATTCGAGGTCATCAACCGCCTGGAAGATGTGGCTCCAGGCATGACAACCTCATCACCCGCCAAGTTGACCGCAGCGGCGGACTATCTGCTGTTTGAGGTTCCCTACAATCTTCCGACCATCAAGGTGCGCAATCTCGGCGTCGCGCTGGAGTGGCAGGGGAGGATGCGCCAGGTCTTCCGTGCGTACTTCAAGAGAGGCTATGCCGCGACCGACTTCTGGGTAGGCGAGGAAGAGGGCCATCTCCGCGCCTTCTATTTCCTCGAGAAGGCAAAGAAGTAGCCGCGGCCTTGCAGCCGGTGACTTGACTCGCGCTGCCGTCGCGGATTTCCCGAGAGGCTGAGTATCTCGCGGCGCGGCGCCTGTTCGAAGGAACCGTCCTGATTATCAGCGAGCAGTGCAAGTGTTCGATTTCACCCAGCCACTCCTTGACCCATGCCACTATGGCGCCTATAATTTCTCGCGTACCGCGGGGTGGAGCAGTCAGGTAGCTCGTTGGGCTCATAACCCAAAGGTCGAAGGTTCAAATCCTTCCCCCGCAACCAAGCACTCCTACGAATCCGTTGAAAACATAAGACGCCTAGAATCAGGGGGCTGTAACGGCCCCCTGATTCTCTTTCCACCGCGGATTGCCCCTGGGGAAATCTCTCTCGGTCCGCCTGGATCTCAGGCCGTAAGCCTTCGACGACCTACCGCGCTCCTCCGGCTTTGCCGTGCGCCTGCCCGCTACCCTGGCGGTTCCTCGACTCGAACCTCAGGCCTCGATGCCACTTTCGCCGAACGCTTCCCTCTGCCGGCAGCCTCAACCCCGGGGCGACCGGCTGCCCGCAATCGAATAGGCTTGCCATGCCTGCCGGTGCTATAGTCGCCCCAAGTCAGCCCTGCTCGTTTGGGAGATGATTCTCGATCTCTGAGAAGGGAGAACGGGCTCACGCAATCGGCAGGATGCTTGGCCATTACCGGATCAGAGAGAAACTCCGCAAAGGCATCATGCGTGGTGCCACTCGCGCCCACGATGCCCGCCTCGGCTGCGACGTAACTGTCATGACCGCCTCGCGCATGTGCAGAAGGCACCAACTTGGTTCCTGAACAAGATTCGCGGTGGACAATAAGACGGCTGCCACGGCGATTCCCGGAAATGGCAAGGACGATCGGTTCAGCCGTATCGAGCAGATCTGCCGCTAAACCCTCGAACGGCCGAAGAAGAACGCCCTGCCTTTCTCGCCCGCACCTTCGCTCGTGACGACCATCTGCGTCGCGAGGTTGAGAAGCTTCTCAGCTGCGACAAGAAGGCGGGGAGGTTTATGGAGTCTCCGGCCCTGAGGGTTCTCAGGCATCGGATTCGCCTGGCGATGCTGCTGCCCGAATGCGAATCTCGTATTTCTCTTCGATCCGGAGCGGGCCATACGAGAGTTTCGTCTTGCGCAGTCCGGGCACCCCGAGATCCTCCTCGAGATTGACATAGGCGCACCCGTCAAAGAGGCGGCGGCACGCCTCCCTCAGGAGCGCCTGATAGATGCCTGGAATCTCCGCGTTGGCGTACTGGAAATGCACCACCGCAGTCTCGGCCTGGTCGGTGCTGGCGATGATGAATGCCTGGAGCTCGCCGCGGACGATCATGGCGCCTCCCACCAGGCCAAGACGCTCGAAACCTTCAAGAGCTCTCTCGAGCGCGCGACGCTGGCAATCGAGGGCAAGTTGAGGCGGCAAACCTGCGGATAGGGTCATGCCTGCCCTTCGCTCGGTCCATCTCTCGAACAGCGCCATGGCCTCGGCGAGTCTGGATTGGTCGAGCGGGCGGAAATCATGGTCCGGGAAACTGCCGATGAATCTTCGTATCTGGTTGCGTTTGCCGTCAAACCTCTTGCCCTTGAGCTCAGCGAGCGATACGGTGCGGTATACGTAGTCGAAGTGATCGCGCAAGGGGCGGACATCGAATTCCTGCGGGGACAGTGCCTCGGCCAGGGTCCTGCCGCACCTGGAGAGCCGGTTGTGCCGTGTAAGGCAGGCACGCACGACATCAGCGCGCCGATCGCCGCCGACGGGCTCCAGAAAGTAGGGTGGCTCTGAGTGTGACTCGACGAGGATACAGAGGCTCTCCCCGACCTGTGTGATCGACGGGATCTCGCAATCGCGCCAGATGAACAGGTTTGCGGGGCTCAGGTCGCAGATCGCCGGCCGCAGCGGACCAAGACGCTCCACCAGCATCGGATGATCATCCGGCGAGAGAGGTCTGAGCTCGGGAAAATCAGGAATCCTCACGGGGTTTCATCAAACAGAGGCAGAGCGCGGGATCGCAAGCCGAACACCCATAGATCGAACGTGGCGGCAAGTCCGGAGGCAGAGACTCTGCATCGCGAAACCCCGCCTTCCTGAAGAATTCCGGAACCAGGGTGTACAGGTAGACAGGCGAAAGCGCCTCGCGAACGACTCGTTCAACCAGCGCCTGCCCGATGCCCCGCCCCTGCAGGTCCGCGCGGACGCCGACACAACTGAGCAGAGAGCAGGTGTCGAGGTTCTTGAGCTCGGCCACTGCGACGAGCATACCATCGGACTCCGCCACCCAAAAACTGGACAGATCCATGCCGGGATACTCGAGCTCCAGTTCGCTTGTTAGCCTGCGTATTGCAGCATAATCCCCTGGATGTGCCCTTCGAATGAGCAGGCATGCCGGGATTGCGGATCGCCCCCTGGAATCTGGCGTACTCATCGGCGGGCAAAGTCTAGCATGAATGCGGCCGAATTCGGATGCCTGCAATCGCTGCCCCGACCCGGGATCCACCTTATTCGTCCGGGTGATCTGATGGGCCTGGATTCTCGCGGCTGTGTGGCGCGAGACCTGTTCTCACGGCAGCAGCCGGCCGAAACACTGAATTCCCGCAGGCAGGCGCATTTTCGCCGGATGTGATAATGATCACATTTCGCGACTCATCCGGCAGCGACCATAGGCCAAGGAAACAGTGGCAACCAAGAAGAGGTCATGGTGGAGAGGTCCCCTCGAGGCCGCCTCTCGACCAGACCAATCTCGGCTGCCCCAGTCCACATCATAGTCAGCTCTTCGCGCAAGTCTACTGGAAAACGTGCCACGCCGCGCTTCGACGGATGCGCTTCGGATCATGCGGCTCCGGCCCGCACCGCTTCCATAGAGTCCGGTTCGCCTCCGCGTGGGAGCCGCGGCGGATGTTTCGGTGCAGGCAACGGTCGGACCGTCGTGCACGGGAGATCTCCCGCGTTCACCGCGTCGGCCTCCGAGCCTCGCAGAGCGGGGTGAACGCGGAAGACAGTCCCAGCCTTTACGGACGTACCTCGAAGACCCGGTTCATCGGCGTCTCGCAGGCCTTGCGGAACCGGCTGAAGCCGGCTTGCCGGGCTACCTGGCGCAGATCCTTCTCCCTGGCCAATGTTCCAAGGGCGGTTTGCCCTGAAGCGATGGCGTTGGGTGTGCAACAGAGCACGGAGGCGCCGGAATAGACCCGGCCGATCGGATTGAGGTTCCCTTCGACCGTTTCGGCCGCCATCGGCTCCACGACCATAACGACCCCGTCGTTGTTCAACGTTTCGCGTGCCCGCTTCAGCGATCCGACAGGATCACCCAAGTCGTGCAGGCAGTCGAAGAACGCGATGAAGTCATACCCCCCGGCATTTGGGAAATTGGTGGCACCGGCGATGTCAAAGAAGGCGCTGCTCGCTACTCCCGAGTGAAATGCCTCACTTCGGGCATGGACGATCGAGGGCGCATGGTTGTCAAATCCATAGAACCTCGACTTCGGGAAGGCCTTGGCCATGATGATGGTTGAAGCTCCATAGCCGCACCCGATATCTGCCACGAGCGCACCCGCTTCAAGCCTCGGCTTGACACCGTCGAGGGCCGGTATCCAGTCAGACACAAGATGGGCAGCATATCCCGGGCGAAAGAACCGTTCAGTCCCTTCAAAAAGATCCTGATGGTGCTCCCCCCAGAACATGCCCTGCCCGGTTCGGAATGCCTTCGTGATACGCTCGTCCGCCTTGATCATGGCGGTGATCACCTGGAAACCTCCACCGACAAAGAACGGGCTCTGGTCGTCGGCCAAGGCGGCGGCATGCTCGTCGGTCATTGTGTACTTCCCACTCGCCGGGTCGTATTCGATATATCCGCCTGCAGCTTGGTTGATCAGCCACTCGCGGATGTAGCGCTCGTGCGTGCCGGTCCGGGCCGCCAACTCGGCGGAGTTCATCGGAGCCGCACCGGCCATGGCCTTGTACAGACCTAACTTGTCTCCGACTACAACCAGCGCAGCGCTTACGGCTGCGCCGAAGTCGCTTACCGCCTTCTCGAGAAAGGCGTCCACTTTTGACTTTTCGATTTCCTTCTGAGGAGTGATTTGCGACACAGTCTGCGAAGCCATACCACTCTTTCCTCCCTTCTTGCATTGGATCCGGGAGACACCTGTTCCCGTCAGGCCTCGAGTCGGCCCGCCTTTCCTGCGGCAAATGCCTGTCCCCGGGGCCCAAGGTTGGGAATCCCGTCCCTGCCCTGATTCAAAAATCAAATGTTCACCCGAGCATTTGATTCAACTGACAGAATCTTAGACCTCTGCCAAGAGACTGTCCAGATGAGTTGAACCCCCTCTGCCGCGAAAACAGTTGCGAAGCAGCCATGGGCGGCCAAGCAGAAGGAGCGGGGGGCCGATGAGTGCGGACCAAGCTCGACTACGTGAGGCCGCATCCTGCCCGTGACCTGCTGCGCCCGGGCGCATTTTCCTGCATTCA
>JACADW010000225.1 GCA_013388445.1 Acidobacteriota bacterium
GGCGGTTGTGGGTGAATGTGGGCAAGTGTGGATAGTCGGCTTAAAGGCCGGACCGGAGGCCGATGCTGCTGTCAGAGACAAACAGCATCCCGCCGTGCCGTCGGGATAGCCTGGGTTGGTCCTTCGCGACGGACCACATCGAACCAGATCCTTGACTGCGGCGCGGCGCCGAGACGACCGCCAGTCTTTGGCGGAGGCTCATACGCCCGCGCGGGGCCTCATTTTGAGCTTGCTCTTGTTTTCCTCCATGAATGCCCGCAGCTCATCGGCGTGGTCAAGCAGCCGTGTCCACTGCTCGTAGTACAGCGTGACCGGAAACCGCCCGAGTCCATAAACGCTAACCCCGCCCTTGTCGCTCACCCGGAATTCCATATCGGCCGGCTTCCTGACGCGAACCTGCTGTTCCAGCTCCGCGATGCGTTTCAGCAATTCCTCTTTGGTTGGCTCAAACTCCGTCATGAGGACCCCCTCTTCTTTGAGCACCATTCTACTACAGAGCGAATTCGAGTGGCACTGACGCCGCTGTCGCTCTTAGAAAAAGGAGGGGAAAATCCTTGCCTATCCCGCAAACGTGTCCCCGCGCACTTGGAGCGACCATCTCACAGATCAACTCCCAGCTCGCACGAGGTACCCACCTTCTTGGCCGTTGGTGGGGCATGCGGTGCTCCGAGGTCTGGGCGAGCCTCAAAGCGATGGCTCTGTCACCGGCGGCAGCCATGGTGTCGCTCCCTGGTAATCCCCATTACCCCAGCTAACCTGTTCAGATCTGTAATCGGTCTAACTCAACATCTCGGAAATTGCACATCTATTTGAAAATAAATCGGTTTCCGTCACAATTCTTCCGTTCGCCTCAAGGGGCCAAGGGTTGAAGGAGCAAAGGGGATCCCGGCCTGTTTTGCCCTTTGCCCCTTTACCCCTTTGATCCTATGCCCCTGGGATCGGCGAGCGAAGCGAGCTAAGTTCGCCTTATTCCTGTGAACATGAAGCTTGATCGCTGACAGGGGAGGCCTCGCTCCCATGATCGGCAAGACGCTCGGCCATTACCACATCACGGAGAAACTTGACGAAGGCGGGATGCGAGTGGTTTACAGGCCCGAAGAGACCAAGCTCCACCGCTTCTTCGCCCTGAAGTTCCTGCCCGAAGAGCTGTCCAGAGACCGCCACGTGTTGGAGCAATTCGAGCGCGAGGCGCGGGCGGCTTCCGCCGTCAATCATCCCAACATCTGCACCATCCACGATATCGACGAGCATGAAGGCCGGCACTTCATCGCGATGGAGTTCCTCGAGGGCAGGACGCTCAAGCACTGCATTCAAGGGAAGCCGTTCCACACGGGTGAGACCTTGATCTGGCGATTCAGATCGCTGACGGCCTTGATTCCGCCCACTCGAAAGGGATCATTCGTCGCGACATCAAACCGGCGAGTATCTTCGTCACGACGTCGGGACTCGCAAAGATACTCGATTTTGGACTGGCCAAGCTGGTCCAGGAAAGACCATCCCGATGCACCGCCACAGCCACTACCAAGACCGCTGAGGGTTTGCTGACCAGCCCCGGCACAGCTGTCGGGACCGTGGCTTTTATGTCACCGGAGCAGGCTCTGGGGAACGAACTGGATGCCAGAACGGACCTTTTCTCGCTGGGCGTGGTCCTCTACGAAGTGACTGCCGGGACGATGCCCGTCAAGTGAGACACTTCAGCGGCAACCTTCGACGCCATTCTCCACAGGGCTCCGACCGCGCCTGTCCGTTTGAATCCGGAATGTCCTGCGGAGCTGGAGCAAGCGATCAACCGCCTTCTAGAAAAGGACCGAGATCTTCGCCATCAGCACGCCGCCGGCCTCCGGGCGGAGTTGAAGCGGCTCTAGCGGCATCCTGACTCGGGAAAGTCCACAGTCACCGAGGCGCGGCGCAAGACGCTCTTTGGTCTGCGCGGCGTGATGGCCGTGTGCGTCTCTGGGGCCATCGTTGCCGTTATCGGCCGGCTCTGGTTTAGTCACCCGATGCCGGCGGCGCGGGAAGGCCCGTTATATGCCATTCCCCTGGACAACCTATGCCGGGGCCGAGACCTCCCCCACTTTCTCACCGGACGCCAATCAGGTCGCCTTTTCGTGGAACGGGCCGGCGCAGGACAACTCTGACATCTGCGTCAAACTGATCGGGACTGAGAACGTACTGCGGCTGACGAGAGATCCTGCGAGTGACGAAAGTCCGGCATGGTCGCCGGACGTCCGCTAAATTGCGTTTCAGCGAGTGGTCTCCGCGACGAGACTTGGCGTTTTCGTTGTTGGCGCGATCTGACGCGCAGAGCGCAAACTGGCAGAAATCTCCATGTGCGAGGCGCTTTGTTGGTATCCATGCGAGGCCCTCGCATGACACGCGGACGGACAGCAGCTTGTATTCGATTCCACTGCGGACGGTAATCTCGAGGTCTATGTAATCGATGCGAGCGGAGGTCGACCGAGGCGCCTGACGTCTGAATTGCGATTCGATGATTCCGTGGCCAGCTTGTCCGGCGATGGAAAGGCCATCTATTGCGTTTCCAACTGCACCGGCCGCTGGGAAGTGTGGAAGATGCCGGCGCAGGGAGGTGAGGCTGTTCAAGTCACCAGAAACGGTGGATATGTCGCTTTCGAATCCGCCGACGTGGAATATGCATACTTCTCAAAATCAAGCTGGGCGACCTCTTTGTGGCGTGTCCCTGTCAGGGGAGGTGAGCAAGAGCCGATCATCGAGCCGATCATCGATCATAGGAAATGGGTTCGTGCAGAAGGGCAAGGGGATCTATTTTCTGCAGCCAGATCCGGAGGGCCGCATTTCGGTCCGCTCTCAGGACCCGACGACCGGCCGGGCGAACACCGTAACCACCCCTCGATCGGCCCCTGGATTTCGGATTGACCGTTTCCCGGGACGGGAGATACGTCCTCTATACAC
>JACADW010000208.1 GCA_013388445.1 Acidobacteriota bacterium
ATGAACGTCACCCTTTCCGGCGATAACGCCGGAGTCGGGGGAACATTCTACCGCCCCGATCTGGTCAAGAATCCGAACCTGCCCAGCGGTGACAGGACACGGCTGCGCTATTTTGACCCGACGGCGTTTGCTCAACCCGCCCCGGGTAAGTTCGGCAATTCGGGCCGGAATGTCGTGAGGCAGGGAGGCGTCAACAACTGGGATATCTCCATCTTCAAGAGCTTCCCGCTGGGGTGGGAAGGCGGACGCTTCGAGTTCCGCGCCGAGATGTTCAACGCCTTCAACCACACACAGTGGACCGGCTACCGTACAGCCTTTGGCAGCACGGGCTTCGGCAGCGCCACCGGCGCCCGTGACGCCCGTTCCGTCCAGATGGGTCTGAAGCTATACTGGTAGCATGAGACCAGCGAACGGCAGGATTGTCGGCCGCAGCGCCCTCAGGCGGCACATGGCCGGCATCCTGCCGTTCTTTTTTTTGCTTTCCCTTCTTGCTCAGCAGTCCGAGAGTATCGCCTCGCTCACCCGGCTCGGTGCGGACTACCTCGAGCAGGGCGATCTCTCCAAGGCTCTGGATGCCTTTGAGAGAGCCGTCCGGCTCCAGCCTTCGGACCCGGCTCTGCAGTTCAATGTCGGGCTTGCGCTTTATCGGATGGGTCGTTACCGGCAGGCATTAGAGCCGCTCGGGAAGGCACTTGCCCACCCCCCCTCCGCCGAGCGGGCCAGGTTCCTGCGGGGTACGATCTTCTTTCAATCCGGCCAGCTCGAGGCGTGCGCGCGCGAAATCGAAGGACTTCGATCGGACCCGGGACAAGGAGAAGAGGTGCTCTTCATGCTGATCGAGTGCTACCGGAGGCTCGGCAGGGCAAACGATGCGCAGGCCGCCTTCCTGGAATTGAACCGGCGGTTTCCCGGTTCCGCGTTTGTCCACAGGTTGATGGGAGTGGCCTACGACGCGCAAACCAACTACGACAAGGCCATCGAGGAATTCCAGGCTGCGCTACGTGTTCGGGAGGATATGCCTGAGATCGCCTTTGCCATCGGCTACATTTACTGGAAGCAGCAGGAGTACGCAAAGGCGCGGTCATGGCTCGAACGGGAACTAGCCGGCCAGCCCTGCTACGCCCGGGCGCACCACTTCCTGGCCGAAATCGACCGGATTGAGCAGAAATGGGACGCCGCCGCCGTCCGCTATCGGAAGGCGCTCGAGTGCGATCCGGATCTCGCCGACTCGTACCTGGGTCTGGGCAATCTCGCCGAGAGGGAGGCAAAGTGGGAAGAGGCCCTGAAGCTGTACCGCAAGCTCGCTGAGCTCAAACCTAACGATTCGCAGCCGCACTTCAAGGTCGGCCTGGCTCTTCAGCGGACTGGAAGAACTGCCGAGGCTCAAGAGGAGTTTACCAGGGCCAGGAAGCTGCTCGCCGCGGAGCAGGAGCGGGACCGTCGGGGTGTCATGACCGCGAAACCCCCTAAAAGATAGCGAGCGCGGTCTCGAGGCGCTATACAGGGCGATGAGCCACTGTCTCAGCCCGACACCGCACGCCCGGGCCCGCCTTCCTCCATCGCGCTTCCATGTTACTGTGGTCCAGGGATTTGGGCGCTCAGGGCGCAAACCAGGGTGTGCCAGGGACTTGTGCCCTCCGCGCCGCCTCTTCATTCATCTCGACGCCGAGTCCCGGGCGGTCCGGAATCGCGATGAACCCCTTCTCGATGATGTCGCCCTCTTTTACGAAATCCCGCCACAGCTCGAGGCGGGGCATCCAGTGCCATTCAAGGACCAGGAAATTCGGGATCGCGGCGCATACATGGCACGACGCCATGGTACCGACGGGGGAGACGACGCAGTGGGGCGCGACCGGAACGTAGTAGGTGTGGGCCATGTCTGCAATCTTGCGGGTCTCCAGCAGGCCGCCGCATTTCTGCACGTCCGGCATGAGGATATCGGCGGCGCGCTTTTCCAGCACCTCGCGGAAGCCGTGGCGCAGGAACAAGTTCTCGCCGACGCAGATCGGTGTCTTTGTGGAGTGACGGACATCCGCGAGGACGTCGACGTTCTCTGCCGGGACCGGTTCTTCGAGCCAGAGCAATTTGAACTGTTCGAGCTCGGCAGCCATGCGTTTGGCCGTAGGCAGGTCGTACCGTCCGTGCATGTCGACGGCGAGGTCCACACGGCTGTCGAGTGACTGCCGCATGAACTCGACCTTCCTGACCATGCGGTTGATCTCGGCGTTGCTGGCGGTCCAGTTGACCTTGTCCCAGCGCATGGGATCCGCTGCGTCGTCGACGTCGATCTTTACGGCGGTGAATCCGAGATCCTTGATCTGTTGAATCCTTTGTCGCGTGAGGGGATCATCCGGGTCTTCGGTCTGGGAGTCGCAGTAGAGGCGGATGCGGTCTCTCATCTTGCCGCCCAGCAGCTGGTATACCGGCAGGCCCAATGCTTTTCCGGCGAGGTCCCACAGCGCGATCTCGACGCCGGAGAGCGCCGCCACGTATTGGCCTCCCTGAGCTCCCGCGAAAATGCCCATCGTGCGGATCCGCTCGAAGAGGGCATCGACATTGAGAGGGTCCTGGCCGATGAGCAGGCGGCGGAATCCGGCGACCAGCGAGGCTCCGCCTACGACGGCATCCGTGGCTTCTCCATGGCCGACCAGTCCCTGGTCCGTGTACACGCGCACGTGGAGCTGAAGCCCGTGAGCGCGGATCTGGGCGGTACGCACATCTGTGATTTTAAGTTTCGGGCGGCGAGATTGTGAACTCACACTCTGGACCGCCGCGGAAAGCCCTCGCAGGCTCACCGCGCCGGTCAGCGCCCCTCCCGCAACACTCAACAACATCCGCCGTTTCATAGGGGGTCAGGTGGGTGAAATTTGGGTTTTTGGCCGTTTCGAACCGTCGCGGGGGCCTTCCCCCGTTTCAGAACACCATCATACCCGGAAAGAAAATGTTGGCAACTTTTCATTTCTACCGTTTGACTGTGGGAGGAAGAAAACCTGGCAGGACCTATCCGTGTAGAGCTTCCTGGTGCCATGTACCGTGTGATGTCAAGGGGAGTGGACAAGTGCCCGACCTTGTGCTCGGACGAGGACCGCGTCCTGTGCCTTCGGCTCGTCGGGCAACTCGTCGCCCTGGGCGCCATGACCGAGCATGCCATCTGTCAGATGACAAACCACTTCCATATGCTGTGCAAGACGCCGGTAGGAGAACTCAGTCGAAGGCTGGTGCTTTATCCGGGCGAGGAGCACGGGAACAGGAAGGCCGCGGCTCCCTGAGATTAATGCCCGCGCGCTCCAGTGGTTCGAGCATTATCTGAACGGGCCGGGTGGCGCCCCGCCCCCGGCGTCAATCGATTATGAGTTACTTCGAAAATAGCATGCCAAGGAGGTGCCGGACCGGCGCTTCCCGCTATGCGGGATGGCTCGGAAGCGCCACCGGCCCGCGATTTGCGGCCCAGGCAGCTGCGGCCTCCGGCCGATTCATGAGACTGTCTGATTGCCCCGGACGGAACTCAGACTTGGGCTGCCGCCTATCTCCCCAGCCAAACCAGCAGGAGGACGGCTGCGGCTATACCCAGCACGGCCAATAGGATCTTCCAGGCGCTCTTGGGATAATCGCCGGCCATCTTGGCGGTATGCCCGTTGACGAGTACCTGGTAGACCCTGGAGCGGTAGGTGTAGGTCAGCAACCAGACAGGGACGAGGATGTGCTTGAATGTCTGGTCTGAAAAACGGGGGTAGATGCGCAGGTCTCGATAAGTGTCGCCGGGAATCTGCGCGGCACACAGAGCCTTCAGCTGATCGTGCATGGATTCCTGGGATTGCCTCGCCGCATCGAGCAAGACGACTTGATAATGCTCGACCACGAAACCGGAGAGGTAGGCGGTGTCATAGGGGACGAGTCCCTCTTTCGGGAACGGCTCGATGCCCTTGAGGAGGCGCGTTTCGATCCCGCGTGTGCCGGGCACCGGTTCGTCGTCGAAAAAGTGCTCGATCTCGCCGGCGGCGTGCTCCCAGCGCACGCGCCTCGCCTGCCGGACCTGGCGCCGGCCCTGCTGGTCGCGATACTCCTCATTCACATAGTAATAGTGACCGGCTTCAGCCTCCCACGGGCAGCGGACCCGCGCGTCGAACGTCCAATAGGGGACATAGACTCCACGGACTGTGTCCACCAGCGCGCGCTTCTTGAGTGCGCCGGGCGCGAACCACCTGCGTGCGTACCAACCCCGGATGGTTTCACGGACCTGGGACTGGCTCACCTTGAAAGGTAAGAGGCTCTGCGGCCGGATCGGCGACTTGATTTCCTGGTAATCGACCAGGGCCGGCGAGCCGCAGAACTCACAGTTCTGCCCGACCCTCTGCGGATCGAACACCATGACGGCCCTGCAGCTCCGGCACTGCACGCTGCGCCGCTCCGTCTGCCATCCCCGGAGCTCGTCGGGCATTTCCCGCAGCGTCTTGACGAGGTCGATTTCCTGGATCCTGCCCGTGTCGCGATCGACTTCGTAGGGGCTTTCCGTACCGCAGAAGGCGCAGACAAGCCTCTGTCTGGAGGGATTCCACTCGGCCTGAGCGCCGCAAGCGGGGCACGGGTGTTTCTCGAGGGCGGCGATACCGGTCATGCGCAGTATTGGGCCTCAGCCGGCCAGATAGGCATCGAGAGCGGCGCGGGTGATTCTGCAGCTCGAGCCGATCTTCTTGGCTTTGAGTTCGCCGGAATCGATCAGTGAGATGACGTCGGCTTCAGGCACATTCAGCAGCCTGGCAACATCGGACGGCGAGAGCAGCTCGACGGCCGGAGACGCGGGCGCGCTCTGCCTCGGCGCGCCTGTCAGGGGAGCCTGTTGCATGAGTTGCTGGGCGATGGCGAAGCCGACCGCAAGTTCGCTTGCAGTACCGGCCGGTCCGCCGGCTCCGGTCTCCATGCCCTTGGCCATCTGGTACTTCACGAAGTCGTTCAGATTCCCGACGGCCGCCATGCCGGATCTCTTGTCGATCGCCTGCTCGACCTCCGGAGGCACCGAGACATTCTCGACGACGAAGCTCGTGATCTGCAGCCCGTATTTGGAACTCACGACCGGATTGATCAGCGGCAGCAGGGCTTCCCCCAGCTCCGTGTAGCGGGCGGCCACGTCCAGAACCGGTATGCGCGCTGATGCGAGGGCGTCGCTGAAGACGCTCACGATGCGCGAGCGCATCGTATCGGCGAACTCGTCGAGGCGGAAATTCTGGTCCGATCCGGCGACCTCCTTGAGGAACAGCTTCGGATCGATGATCCTGAAATCGAATGTGCCGAACGCTCGCGCACGCACGATGCCGAAGTCGTCGTCGCGGAGCATGATCGGGTTTGCGGTGCCCCACTTGTTGCCGGTAAACAGCCGGGTGCTGATGTAGTAAACGTCCGCCTTGAAAGGCGAATCGAACCCGTACTTCCACGATTTGAGCCTGGTAAGGACGGGTATGTTGTCCGTAGTCAGGGTGTGCTTTCCCGGGCCGAACGTATCTCCGAACTCGCCGAGGTACAGGAACTGAACGACCTGCGATTCGCGCACGATCAGTTGCGCGCCGTTCTTGATGGCCTTGTCATCGTCCGGAAACCGGTACGACAGGGTGTCACGCGAGTCGTCCGTCCATTCGATGATCTCAATGAGTTCGCCCTTGATGAAGTCCAGAATTCCCATGAGCTTTCTCTCCGTGCCTGCTGATTGCCTCGAGGACAGTGTGGACGCCCATTCTAACGCGCGCATCGGGACTGTCAAGAAAGGTGAAGCGCCCGCAGGCCGGCGCGCGGCACGTGTTTTCCCTATTTCGCAATCTGCTTCTCTCATCAGGCGCGTAAGGACACCTTGGAAATTCGGAGCCGACCGATCCTCCGTTGCCGGCCAGCCCGAACAGACTCCGCGTGGCGGCTCCTGGTGGAGCTGGCCTTGCCGGTGCCGGGAAGGCAGGCTTTATGGGTCTCGGGTGGAATCGGCGGGATCCTGGCCGGCGGCGGCCCGGGCTTTCAATCTCTTTCTGTTGACTATCGATGCCTGGCTTGTGCGGAACAAGAACCTGATTCCGCTCCAATAGGCTTGCACTATCTCTGCGTGCGCCTGGGGGGACACCCAGGCACATGCAATCAGCGGGCAGGCCCGGACGGAGTAGGCCGCGGCAGTACGTCACGATCGCCAGAGGCCACCTGCAGGCTGTTTCCGAGGGGAAGAATCAGGAGAAATGCCGGCGGGATAATTCCTGGCGGGCCAGGTCGCGGATGAGACCGCAATCCAGGCCGATCTCGGTCGCGACCGCCTGCGACTCCTTTAGTGACGGCTTCTCCACCATGACGTCCGGCACATCGCAGATCTGGCGCAGCGCCTCGGTTGGGATCGACTCCGGGCGCGACCGGAGCAGCGAGTGAAGGGCGTAAGCCGCGGCGCGCGCGGCCTGGAGTGGCAGCGGGTATTCTTCGGACGTACAACGGTTCATGGAGATGACGGCGGCCAGGTGTTGCGCGGCGGCCGGGTCGCCGATACGGCCGAGGGCGATGGCTGCGTAATGTTGGAGGCTTGCGTCTTGGGTGGATAGCGCCTCCACCAGACCTTCCAGTGCAGGATGCCCGATCTCGGCCAGGGCTTCGGTGACCGCCTCGCGTACCGCAGGCTCAGGATCGCGCATAGCACGGAGGAAGGCGGGAATCGCCTGGACCGGCCTGGCCCGCCGCAAAGCGCGCGATGCGGCGATGCGGCGCTGCGGGTCGCGCG
>JACADW010000226.1 GCA_013388445.1 Acidobacteriota bacterium
CCGCCGCGGCCTGCTCGGCGTTCCTGGCTCAGGCGGTGGCGATTTTTGCGGCCGAGGAAAGCGGAGCGCCTGACGTTTGGTTCCTCACCGCCAGCCACGTTGCCTTCGCAGCCGTGCTCCTCGCGATCTCGTGGCTCGAGCGCTGGCATTTCCTGGCGGTCCTTGCCGTCCTGTCCGCGGGGCTGGCGCAGTTCCTCTACTCCGCGGGACACACCGGCGGCGCATTCTGGGATAGCCGCCTCCTGTTCTCCTGCCCGATCTATCTCCTCTTTCTCGCTTATCCGCTGGTACTGGGAAAGCGCGTCGGGCGTCTTCTCGAGCCGTACTTGGCTGCGGTACTCGCGGCTGCCGTCTTCTTCCTGATTGCGCGGCAGAGCTTCCTGGATGGCGGGCTGAGACCGATCATCGGCCTTTTGCCCATTGCTCAGGCCGCGCTTGCGGCCGTTCATCTGCGGCAGTTGCTCCGGCTGGAGCCCGCAGGGGCCCGCATGCCGGGTCGTCTCGCCCTGGTGGCCGGGACGGTGCTGGCGTTCGTGACGGTCGCCATTCCTCTTCAGCTCGAGAAGGAGTGGGTCACAATCGGATGGGCGCTCGAGGGTGCGGCACTTGCCTGGCTTTACGGCAGCATTCCGCACCGCGGGTTGCTGCTGACTGCAAGCGCGCTCCTCGCGGCCGTCTTCGCTCGACTGGCCTTGAACTCCCAAGTGCTGACCTACCATCCGCGAGGCATGCCCATCCTGAACTGGTATCTCTATACGTATCTCGTATCGGCAGCCGCGCTCCTTCTGGCCGGCCGGTTCCTGGCAAAAACGAGAGACGTGCTGACTGAGGGCGTACCTCGTGTGTCGTCCGTGCTCCCTGGGGCAGCGACGATGCTGTTGTTTCTCCTCCTCAATATCGAGATCGCCGATTTCTACTCCCAAGGTCCGACCATCACGTTCAACTTCACCGCGACGCTGGCGCAGGATCTGACCTACACGCTCGCCTGGGGACTGTTTGCCCTTGGGTTGCTGGCGGTCGGGATCGCTCTTCAGAACCGTTCGGCGAGAATTACCTCGATCGCCCTCCTGGTAGCTACGGTCCTCAAGTGCTTTCTCCATGACCTCGCCAGACTGGGCGGGCTCTATCGGGTCGCATCTTTCGTCGGGCTTGCCATATGCCTGGCTCTGGTGGCGATCGTTCTGCAGAAGTATGTGCTTCGCGCCAAACCGCCGATCGACAAACACGAGAGCCGATGAGAGCTCCGCGTTGCTGGGCGTGCCATGGCCGCGACTCGTGACAAGCTCATTCACGACTACTTCGGCGTGGATTATGTTCTCGTCTGGGATATTGTGGGGATGAGATGCCGCAATTGCACCGGGCTATTGATGCCATCCTCTCCCAGGAGAGGTAATCCGCCGGCGGAACCTGAACGGCAGAGGAGCCGTGTTCTGCAGCCGACTGGATATAGAATAGAGATGTGCGGTACGGATCTGAGAGCTGTATGCCGATAGCCGCTCGAAAGGAGGACGGCCGCCTTGAATTCGGAATTCTCAAGCTCCGGCGCGAGGGATGGCCCGGCATTCTTGATTCAAAGAACGATAGCGCGGGTATTTCAAGGGGCGAGGCACCATGGCTAGTCCAACGGATGCATCGTCGCTTCAATTCGATCCGGTGAGCGGAAAGGGCACGCTCAAGTTCTCCCGCGGCTCTCACGCGGGATCCTGCTGGGCGGTCCAGCTCTCGGTCTGTCCCAATCCGCTATGCGGGTGCAGGGTCGTGAATTGCGAGTGCGCACCTCTTGAAGCACCGGAAGCGTCGCCCGGCGGGATCATGCGCTTTCCTCTCGAGGTCGAGAAACGGAAGATCTCGATGGCGGGCCAGAACAAGCCTACGGGTAAAGACCTCGCGCTGGCGAAATGGGCAGTGGCGGAGCTGGGGGATGCAGACTGGCACGCTCTCTATAGCTTCTTGATCCGTACAAAAGAGAAGATTATCGAGGAAGCGGACATCAGCCGTCTGGACGCGGATTTCCCCGAGGAAGTCATGGAGGGCGAGGGCACACTGGTCGGATATGCTGAGATTTTCCCCTTCGCCAACATGTTTCCTTTTGAACTGGCGGATCAAGTGTGGGGGATCGATGATCAGTACTGCATCGAGCCTGGCTGCAAATGCCAGCAGGTATTGCTGAATTTCCTTCCACTCGGCAGCAAGACGAGGCCGGTAAGGGACGTGATTGAAAACCCGCCGGCGGCATTCTATGAGTACAAGCGCAACAGGCTTGAGGTCGTAAAGGGGCCGGCCGAGGGTCAGCCGTCCCTGAGAATCCTCCTCCAAACTGTCAAGCAAACATATCCCGACTTCGATTCGACCGTGATGAAGCGCCGCCGGCAGCTCAGGACCCTCTTCGTTCGCGCCCTCGAGCGGGAGTATGAGCCGCCGATAGATGCGTCCGACACTGGAACTGATGTCCCGGGACAGACCGAGCCCGTATCGCGCCGGACGATCGTCAAGGCGGGCAGAAACGATCCCTGTCCGTGCGGAAGCGGAAAGAAGTACAAGAAGTGCTGTGGAAAATGAATCCGGGAACAATGGCGGACCTGTGCTGTTTCCGGAGCGCTATACTTCGCATCTGGAGGCGTAAGCTCGGCACCAGAATCGAACCCGGAGATCTCATCCCGGACTGGGGACGCCTATGATTGGTCAAAGACTGGAGCATTTCCGCATCGTCGAGAAGATCGGCGCCGGGGGCATGGGCATCGTCTACCGGGCCCATGACGAGCAGCTGGACCGCGACGTCGCGATCAAGGTCCTGCCTGCCGAGAGCTTCCGCGATCCCTCATCGCGCGCGCGTCTCTTGCGCGAGGCCCGCACCGCCTCCAAGCTGAACCATCCCCATATCTGCACGATCCATGAGGTGGGGGAATCCGAGGGGCAGGCCTTCATCGCCATGGAGTTCGTTGAAGGCCAGCCCCTGAGCGCACTCCTCGAGGGCGGGGCGTTGCCCGTGGACCGGATGTTGCGTTATGGAGTTCAGTTGGCGGATGCTCTGGCGCACGCGCACGAGCGCGGCGTGGTGCACCGCGACCTGAAGAGCGCCAACGTGGTCGTCACCCCCGAGGGCCGGGCCAAGGTGCTCGACTTCGGGCTGGCGGGCCGGCTGAGCCGGGAGGACTTGACGGACGCGACCACCCAAACTCAGGAATCCACGACCCTGTCGGGCAAGATCGTGGGCACGCTCGCCTACATGGCGCCGGAGCAGCTGCGCGGGCAGCCCGCCGACGAGCGCAGCGACATCTGGGCTCTGGGCGTGATGCTCTACGAGATGGCCTCGGGGGCGCGGCCCTTCAAGGGGCAGACAGGCTTCGAGTTGAGTTCGGCGATTCTCAGCCAGGCACCGCCCCCGCTGCCGTCCGGTCCCGGAGGCCCTCCGCCAGCTCCTTTGCGCTCGGTGATCGAACGCTGCCTCGAGAAAGATCCCGATCGGCGCTACCAGCGCGCGGGCGATGTACGAAGGGCGCTGGAAGCCATAGAGTCGGGCACCGCTCCAACAGCCTGGCCGGCGGTGAAGTATGCGCTTTCACGCCGCCGCTGGCCGGCGCTGTTGGCGGGTCTTGCGATCGTCCTTGCGATCGTGGCGGCGCTCGACGTCGGGGGCCTGCGCCGGCGCCTCCTCGGCGGAGCCGTGGCGCCGGGGCTTCGCTCGCTGGCCGTCTTGCCGGTGGCGAATCTCTCCGGAGACCCCGGGCAGGAGTATTTCACCGACGGCATGACGGACGCATTGATCACGGATATCTCGAAGATCGGCGCCCTGAAGGTCATTTCCCGAACGTCGGTGATGCAGTACAAAGGCGCGAAGAAACCCCTGCCGGAAATCGCACGCGAACTGAAGGTGGACACGGTGCTCGAAGCTTCGGCGGTGAGCGAGGCCGGACGCGTGCGCGTCACGGCGCAGCTGATCGAGGCTGCGACCGACCGCCACCTTTGGGCCGAGAGCTACGAGCGCGACATGAGCAGCATCCTGGCGCTGCAGAGCGAGGTGGCCCGGGCCGTCGCCCGCGCGATCCAGGTCAAACTGAGGCCGGAGGAAGAAAAACGCCTCGCCGGGGCCCGCGCCGTCAATCCCGCGACCTACGAAGCCTACTTGAGGGGCATGTTTCACCTCAACAAGGAGACGCCGGCCGATGTCCAAAAGGGCATCGCCTACCTCCACGCCGCCGTGGAAAAGGACCCGGCGGATCCGTTGGCGTACGCGGGCCTTGCGCTGGGCTACATCGCGATCGCCCACGGCGCGGACCCTACCGAGGATGCCATGCAAAGAGCCAAAGCGGCCGCAGCCACTGCCCTGAAACTGGATGACACGCTGCCCGAGGCCCTCCTCGCCTCCGGATTCGTGAAAGGCTACTACGAGTGGCAATGGGAAGAAGCGGATCGGGAAATCCGTCGTGCATTGGACATCAATCCCAGCTCGGCCGAAGGGTATTTTCATCTCTCGTGGTTCCATGCCCTGTTGGGCCGCATGGATGAAGCCATAGAGGAGCACATACGCGCCCAGGAACTCGATCCGTTCAATCCCGCGAACACGGCCTGGCTGGCGGAACTGTACAGGTGGGAGGAAAGATACGACGAGGCAGCCGCCGAGGCGCTCAAGTCCATCCAGATGGCCCCCGGCTTCCCCGTGGGCCACTTCGTCCTGGGGCTTGTTCAGCAGGACAGGGGGATGTACGACGAAGCCATCGCATCCCTCCAGAAGGCCGCCGAGGCCGATCCCGAATGGCGATGGGCGCTCGGGCCCACCTATGTGGCAGCCGGCCGGAAGGATGAGGCAAGAAAGCTCCTGGCCGAGTTGAAAC
>JACADW010000189.1 GCA_013388445.1 Acidobacteriota bacterium
CGCCCACTGGACGGATCGTACATGGGGCTGAAAACAGCGGGCGCCGGAAATGGTCACGCTAACCCCCATTTCTTGCGGACTATCCACTCCGTGCAGATGGCGCCGGACAGTAGAAGAAAGAGAAACGGCATATCCCAGATCGCCTTCTCCTCGATCTGAGACGCCCCGTTATCCACATAAGAGACATCTTCGACCAGCGTGCCTGCCTCATGCGGCGCGTAGTAGCGTCCCCCTGTCTCCTTGGCGAGCAATCTGAGCAGGTCGGCATTCATTCGCGCCCCGTGGTACTCCTCGTTCGAATCCCCGATGCGGAAGTAGCTGGAGGACCGGCCGACACTCCGGTCACCGGCGGAGGCTTCGACCGAGACCTGGTGAATTCCCTCTTCTATCGGCTTGAATGCCGCCGAATAGAAACCTTCCTTGCTGGTATCCCAGCCCGCAGGCAGAACGACTTCCTGTCCGGACGGAGCCTTGACACGCAGGATCACGCGCGCATTGTTGAGGGGAGTGAAGTCGGCATCACGTACCTCCGCCGTGATGGCAACGGCCTCGTCGAGCGAAAAGGAGTGCCTGCTGCTCCCAACGCTGACGGGATCCGGAGCCTCAGCCACCAGCCATCTCAGCAGTTGTCTCCAGAAAAGGTCGTGGAAGTCATCGCGGTGATCCATCTCCATACGCCATCGCCAGACGGATCCTGTCGTGAGCGCCATGGATCTGCCGCGTCCGAACCTTTGGAACGCGAGCAGACTGCGCATCTGTCCAGTCGCCTCTCTCGGGGCTGCGGTAGCCAGGACCGTCGCGCCTGCCTTTACTCCGAAAGTCGGGTTAAGACCGTGGAGCATGGGGGCATCCTCCCACCGTCTGCGGTTCGTGGTGTCATCGACCGAAATGCGCGTCACCGGGTGTTCGAGGCCGTAAGGAGTCAGCCGCGCCTTGAATTCGAGTTCCTGAAAACCGGCGGATTCTGTGGCCCGGTCGGGACGGATGACCAGAGGAAGGAGGTCCTCGACCGGCGTGCTGGCGTACCCCCCCTGCGCGAAGGAGCTCCGGCCTCCGAGCATCAGGAAACCCCCGCCCCGCCTGCTGACGAATTCAGAAATGAGCCGGAGCTGCTCGAAGCTGAAGAAGCTCGCCTCCACGCTCCCCGCAACCAGCGCCTTGTAGCCGAACAGCTCGCGCGCATCGGCGGGAAATCCCTTCTCGAGGGTTGAACTCGACTCCACACCCTGCCGGAGGAACTTGCCGGTTGCCTGCCGCAACAACGTCACGAGGCGAATATTCTTGTCCTTTTCTGCGGCACGTCGCATGAATCCGAAGACCCACCGGGGTTCTCCTTCGACGTACAAGATTTGAGGCTGGCTGTCCTCCACCTCGATCAGGATGTCCTGCCCGTTGTTTTCTATCATCTGCTCATCCGGCAGGGGCTCGATGCGGAAACTGTAAACATGCGCGCCGGCAGGTCCGCTCGGGAAGGTAACACGATGACTCTTCACCTCGCCGCCATTCCCCAGGGTCACCTCCGCCGATCGGAGCTCGCGTTCCCCCTCCCGGACGACGAGCCGGCTCTTGCGGCCCGCACCGCCGGTCGTGCGGACGGAAAGCGTTGCGTCGATGATGGAGTCTTTGAGCACACGGCGGGGCGCAGAGACCTGCACAAGCTCGATGTCCCGGGTGATGGAAGGCGAGCCGATACCGATCGCGTATAGGGGTACCCTGCGGGCCCGGAGCCGCGCAATCAAGCCCGGAAGGTCCACCGAGCGGTTGTCCGCTCCATCTGTCAGGAGGATGATCCCGGCGACCGGAGCGTTCGCAAACTCGCCCAGGACGGTGTCGAGTGAGCGCTCCAGATTGGTCTGACCCCCGCGCCGCTTGACCTCCTCGTAGCCGCCGACCCGTTCCGCCGAGCCCGCGAACCGGAAATAGCGGAGTTTGAATCTGCGACCGAGCGCCTCGATCATCGAAGCAGGCCCGGGCTTTAGCAGTTCGCCTTCAATGTCGAGGCGCGGCCGGCCGCCCGCTCCGTCCCGTATCTCCATGCTCCTGCTGGTGTCGTAGGCGAGAGCCACGAAGCTCTTTTGCGGAATGACGGAGGGCACAAGGAGAACCGGCTGGGTCAGAAGCAATAGCACGACAAGCAGGCTCATGCCGCGCAGGCTGCTGAGGAGGATGCGCCAACCGATCGGAACGTCCCCTCTGACCTTAAGGTAGGTGAAAAGGGCAACGGCGACAGCAGCGACAGCCAGCAGCCAAGTGACATGCGGGGGCCAGGGAGGACGGAATGAAACCGTACCCCTGTCGTAGAGCAAGGGACGGTATTTGAATAGAAATTCGAAGATGAATTCCATCGGGACTGTTCACGACAAGAGCACGAGCCGCCCTGGGCTCTCCGCAACCCGGAAGTGAATCCTGGGCTCCCCCTCAACCCGGATGAGCCGGAACCGAAGCAGATTCTGCCATCCGGTAGTGCCTTTGAAATACGTGCGTGCCGTCATCTGCAGTCGTCAGTTTCCGGGTCCGCCGTCACCCTGGGTCCTAGGACTGACATCGCTCGCGCGAATCGGTTACATTTCCTCGCGCATTTCTTGTACGCAACGGCAGCGACTCGACCTCAAAGGGACTAATGACTCATGGCATAGACAATGGCGTTGATCCCTATCTCGTAGGCGTACGTCGAGTACTTCGCAGGATAGCCAGGCAAGTCGGCCCACTCCCATGCGTCCCCCAGATCTGTGTTCCAGTTTATTACGACCATCAACCGGCCATCATCATCCAGGATCCCTCTGCAATGCGGGACGTAACCGTCCTGCTCATGCGTGATTCGCCTGTCCAGCGCGTTTCCCACGTTGGGGACCTGAACGAGCTGTTCGATGTCATAGTAGGAGTGGAACAGCGGGTGCTCACCCGGCAATTCGACGATGGCGCACTCCGGCAGAACCCGTCGCATATTGCGTTCGAAGTTTGTCCACTCCCAGCTTCCCCAGAAATCATCGCAAAACAGGAAACCTCCCCGGCGCAGGTATTCTCCGAGGGATGCCGCCTCCTCAGGCGTCAGGTTCCAGTGGCCGACCTCCACTGCATACAAGAAAGGAAAGTTGAACAGCTCCGGATCAGTCAGCTGCAGCGTCCTTGGCTGTTCTGCCGCGCTGATATTGGTGAGGCGCTCGACGCCCAGCATGAATTGCAGGTCAGCCTTGGGCCAGTCGGTATACCAACCCTTGTAATATCCCCACGGCCCGAGCCCTGTGTAAACGGCGCGCACGAATGTGAACTCTTGGCGCCACCCGGCGGGGCCCGGCGCCTGCGTGTCTGCTGATCGCCCGCCGGCCACTCGCAGTTGGGCAGAGGAAAGATACACTCCGTCAACTGCGGCCAGCGCGAACGCGAGAGCTACGGAAACATAAAGACCGGTGTGCCTTGTCAATCTCAGCATCCCTGGCCCGATGATTCAACGACCCGACCTATATCGGAAGTATAGCAGAGGATCGGCAAGGCAGCCATGAACATGCCCGATTACCAACCGGTCTGAGAACGTTCCGTCATTTCCAGGCTCGAGAGCCCCGACGCGCGACGAATCATGCTTCCCCTGCTTCAGTCTCGTCCTCGGCACACAGACTCCCCTGCGCGCCTGTGGACCGACTCACAGAACCACGATTGTCACCCTTGGGCCGCCATTTGTGAGGCCCCGGCCGGGAGGAGATCACCGACGAGGTCAGATAGAGCCCGAGCGGGGGATCACTGAGGAGCCGGCCGCACGACGCCGAGCGTCTCCAGTTGGGATTGCAGCGCAGCCATCGGGCCTCGGACAAGAATCACAACACCTCCAGGCAGGATCCATTCCTTGGCCGCAGCTTGTACCGCCTGGGGATCGCACAGTTCGAGAATGCCGGGAAAAGAGGCAGCGTAGTTGGTGCCGAGCCTGTAGAGCTCGGAGTCCATGATGATAGAGCAGACGCCTTCGACGGATTCCAGGCTGCGCCGGAATTCGCCGACCCAGTTCTTCCTAACCTCCGTCAATTCGGCCTCCGCAGGCGGCGCAGCCTTCATCTCATCCACCGTCTCCAGCACTCTGCGGATCTCGCCCACGACCTGATCTGCGGCGGCCTGCCCCTGTATAAAAAACGGGCCCGGCATACGCCTGCCTTCCGCAGCAACAGTCAGCAGGGACGTCGGCAGGGCCCTGGTCAGCCTCTCCTGGAGAATCCGAGCGGCCAGCATCGACGTGTAGTAGGAAGGATCACCGCGCTGCGGCCAGAGGCTGCCGAGGATAAACTGGGCGGCGGGCGATCCCGGATCATCCTCAGCATAGACGGTTCTGGCAGCCGGCTTGCGCGGCTGCAGGAATGTAAACGGAATGTCCTCGCGGCGCACCCAAACGCCCCAGATGCGGGACGCCTTTTGGAGTACTTGCTGCGGGGGAGCCGATCCGGCGATCACCAGCGCGGCCGCGCCGGGAGAAAAATAGCGTCGGTAGAAAAGGCGCACATCGCCAATGCTGATCTTCTGCAAGGAAGCCGGGGTGCCCGTGATGGGGCGGGCATAGCTTGTACCACCGAATATCGCCTGCTCGAACTTCAGCCTCGTCCTGAGGCGCGGATCTTCCGGCCTGCGCACCTGCTCGAGCAGCTCATTCTTGACCTCCGCAAAGTCATTTTCGGTGAAAACCGCTTCGCCGACCGCCTGGTAGAGCAATAGGAGCGAGCGCTCGACCCTTGCACTCTGTCCCCGCAGGAGAATGCGGATACCGTCCCATTCGCACCGCACATCAACGGACGCACCCAGGACGGAGAGTTCGTCCTGGAGATCCTTGCGTGTCCTGTCGATTGCGCCACGGAACAGCATCCGGCAAACCATGTTGGCCAGCCCGCCCTTATCGACGGGATCAAAGATCGCGCCGTATCGAAGCACGACACCAATGATCATGCTATCGCCCAGATGAGGGGTGCTGGCGAAGATCACCTGGAGGTCGTTCAGGAGGCGTTTGGTGCTCAACTCCGGCAGGACCGGAGCCTTCTGAGACCACACCTCACGGCCGCAGAAGGACACAAGGAGAAGCACGGCAAGAACCGCTCGTTTTCCTGCAAGTATCATCAGTACCCTGCACCTCTAAGTACGGAAGGCTACCACAGCCCCTCTCGAGGCGACAATAACCGGAGGCTGCGGATTCTGTGGGCCGTCGCCCGGCTGCATCTCACAGGCTGAGGATAGCGCCGCCATCCATCGGCGGGAGATCCTGTCATGGAGAGATCTGGCGGGCGCAGCAGGAGCAATCCGCGATGGGCTTCAGGCTCAGAGAACGCTTCGCACCAACAGGTGCGAAGGGTAAAATGAGAGCAAGCGAAAGCTGAGTGGCAGTCGATTTCAGAGCCTGCACAACGGCCAGTCGGCCTGCGGGCTCTTGCGGGAAAGAGCGATGTTGGAATTCACTTCGCGGCCGAACAAGTTCGGCGCCATGAACAGGCTGGCGGTCACGATCGCGATATTTGCGCTGGCTGCTGTGGGTGTCGTCCTCTACGCCCACTACCAGAGGAGAACGCAGCCGGCAGGAAGCAGTGGACCGGTCGTCATCCCGGGGATGCTCAGACCGGGTGATCCGGGCTTTGAGTATTACAAGAACAAGATCCGCCTCGAGAACGTCAAAGCCGGTCTGGGAATAACGTTCAACAAGAACAGGGTGGCCCTTGTCTCGGGCATCATATCCAATGAAGGGGACCGCAGGCTCGAGGCCCTCGAGCTGCACGTGACGCTGTACGACCTCTACGACAAGTTCTCCAAGGATCGCACGGCCACTCCGCTGCGGCCGGGCGTGGGCCTTTCCGGGCCGATGGAGCCTCTCGAAAAGCGTACGTTCACGATCGGGATCGAAGGAATAGAGCAACTCTGGAATCCCAGGAGGCTCGAGGTCGAAATCACGGGCCTGAAATACCGCTAGCAGTTGCCGTCCTCCGCACATCGCGCACAGGCACGAACCAAAGCCTGGGCCCTGGACACCCTCCAGGCGCGGCGAAGTTTCGCTTACAGGGCCGCGAAAAGTGAGCTAAAGAAGCGCAAAGTAGAATAAAATCGGATCGCGGGCGCTACATCTGCTGAATCCCGCATGCTTCAGGGAGGGCGAGAATGTCCGTGGGCGTCATCTACTTTCTTTGTTTCGCCGGCGGTCTCTGCTACGCCATTTTCGTGGGTGTTGCAGGACACCTGTTCGGCGGGGATGCAGGGGACGCCCACATGGACGTGGGAACCGACCTGCCCTTGAGCCCTCTCAGTCCGACGATCATCGCGACGTTCCTGACCGGTTTCGACGGCGGAGGGATGCTCGCCAACTCTTACTTTGAGCTGTCTGTCGGCAAGGGAGCCCTGGTCGCGATCATGACGGGGGTCCTCCTCAGTGGCGGAACCTACTTGGCGCTCTTCGTGCTTTTCCGTGAGACGCAGGCTGGAAGTGAGTTCTCTGTCGAAGACATGATCGGCCGCACCGTGCAGATCATCACGCCGATACCGGAAGGCGGCACCGGCGAGATTGCACTGGAGGCAAAGGGGACACGCATCAATGGACCGGCCCGATCGGTCGACGGCAAGGCCATTCCCCGGAACGCCGCCGTGACTATTGTCAAGGTGGTTGGAACCGTTTACTACGTGAGAGAGATTGTAAATGATGACGCAGGCGTGCGGAACGTACAGCCCCGGTAAGCAGAGCTTGTTGTGAGTTCCCCGCGGCATCCGGAAGACTCTGGAGGCAGTTATGGCAGAAACGAATCTCGCATTTGTGATAGTCGGCCTGGCACTTGCGTTCATCCTGGCGATCTATGCGGTCGCCCGGCGTTACAAGAAAGTCGGCCCGAACCAGGTGATGATCATCTCCGGTCGCAAGTACAGGATCAAAACACCCGACGGCCGCGTGGATGAAGTCGGCTTTCGGATCCGCCGCGGCGGCGGGGCTTTCATCCTGCCGCTGATCGAAAAGGTCGACCTGCTGAGCCTCGAGATCATGACTCTTGACATCACTACGCCGGAGGTCTACACGAAACCCGGCGTGCCGATCATCGTCGATGGTGTCGCCCAGGTAAAGATCGGTGGAGACGAACGCTCCATCCGCACCGCTGCAGAGCAGTTCCTCGGCAAGACCCCCGATCAGATCAAGGACATCGCGCTTCAGACCGTTGAAGGACACCTGCGCGCCATCGTAGGCACCATGACCGTGGAGGACATCTACAAGAACCGCGATCAGTTCGCATCGTCGGTGCAGGAGGTGGCGGTCTCAGACCTGGCGAACATGGGCCTGCAGATCGTATCTTTCACGCTCAAGGACATCCGCGACCAGCATGGATACCTTGAAGCACTCGGCAAGCCCCGCACCGCCGAAGTGAAGCGCGACGCCGTCATCGCCCAGGCCGAGGCGGACCGCGACGCGACCATCAAGTCGGCGATGGCGCGCCAGGCGGGGGAGATCGCGAAGTACAGCGCGGAGACCCAGATCGCCGAAGCCCAGAAGAACTATCTCCTCCAAAAAGCGGCTTTTGACGCCTCGACCAACGAAGCCAAAGCACAGGCGGATCTGGCTTACGATCTGCAGCGTTACAAGACCAGCCAGTCGCTGAAGCGCGAGGAGGTCCAGGTATCGGTTGTGGAAAAAGAACAGCAGATCGTCGTGCAGGAACGCGAAATCCTCAGACGTGAAAAGGAACTCGAGGCCACGATCAAGCGTCAGGCCGACGCCGAACGTTATCGTGTGCAGACCGAAGCGGAGGCCAACCGCTTCAAGTATGAGGCCGAGGCCAGAGGCCAGGCGGAAGCACAAAGGGCCAAGGGTCTGGCCCAGGCCGATGTCGTGAAGGCCACGGGTTCGGCCGAGGCTGACGTGATTGCCATGAAGGGAGCCTCGGAGGCAGAGGCGATGGCCAAGAAGGCTGCCTCATGGAAGGAGTACAACCAGGCCGCGGTCATCCAGCTGGTGCTGCAGTCCCTGCCGGAGATTGCCAGGGCGGTTTCCGAACCGCTGTCCAAGACCGATTCCATCACGATCGTCAACACGGGGGACGCCGGCGCCGGTGCTGCAAGAGTCACTCAGGATGTGACCAACATCATCGCACAGCTGCCGCCGATCGTGGAGAACCTCTCGGGGATCGACCTCCGCAAGCTGGTGGAGCTCGTGCCTCAGCTGAAATCGGAAAAGTCTGCCAAACGGGAATAGGATTTGCCGCTGACCGTCGGGACATGAAGCACTCGCCGGAACCTGGCCGGGCCCGAGCCTCCACAGGAGTTCCAGATCTGATCTCTGTGCCGGATCACCGGGCTGGCATTTCAGGGTCCTGCACGCCATCGGTTTCCGTGGCGCCTGTGTCCCGTCCCGGCGGCGAAGAACCCAGATGAACCGCCGAGACGCCGTTGCAGCCCTTGCCGTCCTGACCTCGATCAATTTCCTCAATTACATCGACCGCTACGTCCTCGCTGCTGTTTTCGAGCCTGTCAAGCGCGAGCTTCAGTTTTCGGACGCGCAGCTTGGCTGGACGCTATCGGCATTCATGATCAGCTACTCCCTCACATCGCCGTTCTTCGGCAGGCTGGGCGACGTCCTGACACGCAAGCACCTGATAGCCGCCGGCGTTGCTCTCTGGAGCTTTGCCACGGCAGGGGCCGGACTGGCCCGCTCCTTCTGGCAGATGTTCGTCCCGCGCTCCCTGGTCGGTGTGGGTGAGGCGAGCTATGCAACTCTGGCGCCAACTATCATCACGGACTACTACGGCCAGGAGATGAGAGGGCGGGCACTTGCCGTCTTTTACGCCGCGACTCCGATCGGCAGTGCACTCGGTTTTGTGCTGGGAGGAAGCCTCGCCGAACAGTTCGGATGGCGGGCGGCCTTCTTCGTGGTCGGGCTCCCGGGACTGCTCTTTGCCCTCATGGCCCTCGCCATCCGGGAGCCGAGGCGCGGTTTCAGCGAGAGATCGGCCGCATCCAAGACAGCGCCGCCCTCGCTCTTCCAAACCTACAGGTTGCTCTGGCAAAACAAGACGTACGTGCTGGTCACGCTCGGTTTCGTGGCCTACACCTTTGCGCTCGGAGGGCTGGTCGGATGGGTGCCGGCCTTCCTCGAGCGCTACGACGGGATGACGACCGCCGAGGCGAACCAGATCTTCGGCGCCATGACGGTCGTTTCCGGCTTCCTCGGCACGTTCGCGGGCGGCTTTCTGGGGGATTACCTGCTCCGATACACAAAGAACTCCTACCTCTGGGTCTCGGGGCTCTCGATGTTTGCCGGCGCGCCGTTGAGCGTGCTGGCTCTCTCGTCCAGAGAGCCGGGAATCTTCCTCCCGGCGATCTTCACGGCCGAATTCTTCCTGTTTTTGAATACGGGGCCGCTCAATGCCGTCCTCCTCGGTTGCGTGCCCGCAGAAATCCGCGCAACGGCCATGGCCGTCAATATCTTCTTCATCCATGCACTCGGAGATGCCATCTCCCCGCCGATTATCGGCGCGCTTTCGGACCGCTTCGGGCTTTTCCGCGCCACGCTCCTTGCACCGGCAATGATGACGGCGAGCGGGATCATTCTCCTCTCCGCGATTCAATATCGGTATCTCCGGCGCTCTGGGAGTAGGCAGCGGTGATATTCTTCGACAGGATCAGCAGCATTCACTTCGTCGGGATCTGCGGCACCGCGATGGCTTCGCTCGCCGCGATGTTGAGAGAACGCGGATACCGGGTGTCAGGATCCGACGACGGCATCTATCCCCCCATGAGCGATTTCCTGGAAGGCCGACAGATCAAGATCATGCAGGGATATGACCTGAAAAACCTCAGGCCCGAGCCCGATCTCGTGATTATTGGAAACGCGCTCTCGCGGGGCAATCCGGAAATCGAGTATGTGCTGAATTTCAGGCTGCCGTACATGTCTCTGCCGGAGGCGCTGAAGGAGTTCTTCCTGAGGGACCGGGTTCCGGTGGTGATCGCAGGCACCCACGGCAAGACGACGACTACGGCCATGATCGCATGGGGCCTGCATGTCGCCGGCCTGCGGCCCGATTTTCTGGTAGGGGGACTCGCGGAGAACTTCGAGTCGAGCTATGCGCTGGGTGGGGGGCGCTTTTTCGTGATCGAGGGGGATGAGTACGACTCGGCCTTCTTCGACAAGGGCCCCAAATTCATGCACTACCTGCCTCATCTCGCCGTGCTGGGGAACGTCGAATTCGATCATGCAGACATCTATCCAAACCTCGATTCCCTCCGGCTGCAGTTTGCCCGCTTCGTAAACCTCGTCCCGGCGCGGGGATTCCTCGCTGTGGGCGCCGAAAGCCCGATTGCGTTGGAGCTGTCCCGAAGGGCCTTCTGTGCCAGGGAGACATTCGGCGTCATCCCTGATTGCGATTGGAGCGCGCGTGACATCGACGCGCGCGCGGGCGTTACGGCCTTCGATCTGCGCTACAGGGGGAAGCTGTTCCGTCGCATCAGGCTGCAACTCATCGGCAGATACAACATCCGCAACGCGCTGGCAGCCACGGCCATCCTTCACCGGCTCGGGGCGCCGGAAGACGACATCCGGGAGGCAATGGAATCATTCAAGGGCGTACGCCGCCGTCTGCAGCTCCTTGCCGAGATTGCAGGGATCCGGATCTATGAGGATTTTGCGCACCATCCAACCGCGGTGCGAGAAACCCTGCTGGCGGTTCGCGAGGCCTGCGGCCCGCAGCGGCTCTGGGCCATCTACGAGCCCCGCTCGGCGACGAGCAGGAGAAATGTCTTTCAGGTCGAGATCGCCGAGGCGCTCTCGCACGCGGACTGCGTCGCGATCCCGGACCTCTACCGGCCGGAAAAGGTGCCCGAGGCCGAGAGACTGGATCTCGCCCGGCTCATCGAGGACCTGCAGAGCCGGGGCCGCGAAGCCTGGAATCTCAGGGATGTGGCCGGTATAATCCAAAGGGTATGCGACGAAGCGCATGCGGGCGACCTCATAATCATAATGTCCAATGGCGCATTCGGCGGCATCTACAACAGACTTCCCGCGGCGCTCAGAGCGAGGTTTGAGCAAGCGTCTGACAGGCCGGTCGGGCCAGGTTGCTCAGGCTGAGCTCACCGGAAAGAAAGACCCATGAACCGAAGACGACTTCTTTCATTGACCTTGGGTCTGCTGCTGTCGGCTTCGGCCGTCTTGAACCTGAGGGCCCAGCAACCGTCCCGACAGCAGAAGGATCAGGAGGGCTTCAAGATCGGCGTGGAGGTGGGGCTGGTCACAGTCCCTGTCACCGTACGAAAGAAGGGGGGAGGATTTTACAGGGGCTTGCCGCAGAGCGCATTCCGCATCCTGGAGGACGGAGTAGAACAGGAAATCCTGTTGTTTGTACAGGAAGGGGTGCCCATGCGCCTCGCCATCGTTCTCGACATCAGCGGCAGCGTCCGTTCGGAATGGGGGACCATCAAGCGCGCAACCATGAAGTTCGTCGAGAACCTGGCGCCTGACGACCAGTTCGCGCTGGTCACCTTCAACACGGAGACCCGTCTGAAGATGGACTGGGGCCGCAGGGCAGATCGTCTCAGCGCGGTATTGACCTCGGTCTACTGCAAGGACAATACCAACCTCTGGGACGCCGTGTGGGTTGTCTGCGGCGACCTCTTCAAAGGCATCTCCGAAAAGAAGGCCATGATCGTCATGAGCGACGGGCTCGACAACAACAGCAGCGTCTCGTTCAAGGAGGCGCTGGATGCTGCCGTCCGGAGTGAGGCCATGATCTATGTGGTCAGCAAGACCGAAGCCGTCCGGCAGATGATCCTGTATGAGCAAACCGCGGCCCGCATCTACCAGAACATACCCGCCGAGCTTTTCATCCAGGCTGACATGGCCTTGCGCAAGCTCGCCTACGAGACCGGGGGGCGCGTGCTCTATCCCAGCAGCTTCGGCCAGCTGGACGACGTGTACGCCGAAGTGAACGAAGAGCTGCGCAATCAGTACACGCTGGGATATGTCTCAACCAACAAAATAAAGGACGGCGGATACAGGCGCATCCAGGTGGGCGTGACGGCGCCCGACGCCATGGTCTCGGCACGACCCGGCTACTACGCTGCCAGCGAACTCTCCGCTGCGAGCCCTTCGGGCTCCTCGCCCCGCCACTAGCCTCGATTCCCATGGAAGGGGCTCGACCTAACAAA
>JACADW010000117.1 GCA_013388445.1 Acidobacteriota bacterium
CAGGTTTTCTTCGAGGGGCCCGGGGAAGTCACGCTCGCACAGGAGGGTGGCACAGCTGATGCCGAACCCCCGGAAGTCGCGGAAGAATATTCGCCGGCGTCCGTTCCGCGGTCCCCGTCGATTGAGTCATTGGCCGACAAGTTGCAGGAGGTGGATTTCTACCTCCGCCTCGGCTTTCATGACGAAGCCAGGGCGGAGCTTGATGAAATCGCAGCGGAACATCCCGACCATCCCGAACTTGAATCGAGGTACCGCCAGCTTGCGGAGGCGGGTTCACAGCCGGCTCAGCGCCCGCAGTCCCCGCCTGCAGACGTTTCAGCTTCTGCCCGCAAACCCGAACCGCCAGCCTCGGAACCGGACCTCGACTCGGTCGTAAGCCGCTTTGTGGAGCAGTACTTTCATCCGACTCCCGCGCGAGGATCGGAGAGTCCCGCCCCGTCCGGATCCACCCCGGGATCTGCCGTTACGGCCGGCGCAACGGCGCAGGCTGCGGCTGAATAGGAAAGAAAGCCGCGCGTCAACGAGATGTTCGCGGACGTTTTGGAGGAAGTGAAAACCATCACAGAGGGCGAGTCAGCGCGCGAAGAGTTCGACACCCACTTCAACATGGGGGTTGCGTACCGGGAAATGAATCTGCTCGACGACGCGATCAAGGAATTCGAGGCTGCCGCGAATTCCCTGGATTCTGCCGCACACGCGCGTGAGATGGTGCAATGCTGCGGTATGCTGAGCACCTGCTATCTGGAAAAGGGCATGGCGCGGTCGACCGTACGCTGGTGCCAGACCGGCCTCGCTCTTGCCGACATTTCTTCCCACGAAAGCATGGCGCTTAGGTATGATATGGGCGTCGCTTATTCCCTAACCGGGGAGACCGACAAAGCTCTCGAGTGTTTCGGAAAGCTTTTCGATGTCGACCCGACTTACCGGGATGTCGCGCAGAGGATTGACGGTCTGAAGAGCGTTTCACAGCGCCATGGCCCATAGCACCCAGCCGGAGCTACGCGAACTGAGCCTGCACGGGCGGGCCAGGATTCACCTCGGACTGGCGTGGTTCTGGCAGATCCTCTACATTCTTTATTGCCTGGAAGTCGGCGTTTTTCTCCTCTTTCTCCCGTGGATGAACATCTGGGACGACAACTACTTCTTGTATCTATACCCGAAGCTGCGCCCCGTTGTTGCCAACTCTTACCTCCGGGGCGCCGTGCTCGGGCTTGGCGTCATCAATATACTCTTAGGCATCCAGGAGATCCTCCATTTCAGAAGAAGCCTGCGGCGCCGCTCTTCCGCGTGAACGTCCCCTCTATTACTACATCACAGACCGGCGCGCACTCACCCCGCGCGCCTTCTGCAATCGGGTGCGCCGCCTGGCGGCCTGGGGGATCGATCTCATCCAGGTTCGGGAGAAGGACCTGAGTGATCTCGAGCTCTGCCTGCTGACCGAGAAGGTGCTCTCGCTGGTTGCCGGTACCCGATGCCGGGTGCTGGTCAACGGTCGCGCGGACATCGCCCTTGCCGTGGGCGCTCACGGCGTTCACCTGCCCTCACAGGGACTGAGGCCGGCTGACGTGCGGGCTTGGGTTCCGAGGGGTTTCCTGATCGGTGTCTCAACGCATTCCCTACGGCAGGCCCGGATGGCTGAAGCGGAGGGTGCGGACTATATCCTCCTGGGGCCTGTGTTTGAAACCCCGTCGAAACTCCGGTATGGGCCGCCTCTGGGGCTTGGCATGTTCCGCAGAACCTGCCGGACGGTGCGGTTGCCTGTCTTCGGCATCGGTGGGATCACCCGGGAAGCCATCCAGCAGGTCGTGGATGCCGGCGCCGTCGGAGTCGCTGCCATCCGCCTTTTTCAGGAGAGCGCGGCCCTCGATCTCCCCCGCATGCGCAGTTTTGGCTCGGCGCGGACGCCAGACGTGCCCGGGCATTGAGAAGGCTGATTTCTCGAAAACCACAAGAGTCGGGGAACCTGCGCCTGTGAAGTCCCCTCCGAGGGCCGGAGAACTACAGCTTCTTTTTTCGCTTCTGGCTCTTGTCTTCCGGTTGGCCGGCGAGGTCCAGTTCGGCCCCTTCGCAGGCGCCGCGCGTTATGTCGAGAGCCTGCATTGTCAGATTCCAGACATCCTCGAGTTTCTTTTCCTCCGCAACTTTCTTCAGAACCTCCAGATCTTCGAGCGCCTTGCGCGTGCTCTCCCTGAGGCTCTTGAGCGCCTTGATGACCCGCTCCCTTTCTATATGCGGTTTTTGGTATGCATCGTCGAGCGTGATCATGACGCTTCGCAGGATCTGATAGTAACCTTCCAGCATGTCCTGGACGCTGAAGAACTCCATCGGATCGCCGGGAAGAGATTCCTTGCCCCAAAGCCTTTGCTCCGCGACCTTCAGGCGCAAGGCCGCATATTCGAGGTAAAGCTTGGTCCTTTGGTCGATCTCCTGTGCTTCCTGGATGCGAGTGATTTCCTCGGGCGTGAGGTATTCCCTGCTCGCGGCTGTCCGCGCCGCGACGGCTGTTGATACACAGATCAGGAGCAACACAGCCAGTTGAGTTTTCATCCTGCGATCGAACCTCCCGAACCGTGCGTCAGCTTGGAAACAAGATGGCAACGACCCTGGAACGCACCTCTTCGGCGTGTTTCAGCCACGCCTCGAATTCCTCCAGCTGCTCGTAAGTCCCCTTAGTCTTCAGGTCGTTGATTGACAGAACGGCCTTTCTCAGGTGTATCTCGTAGTTTCTCAGCGCCTTGGACCTCGACTTCCGTCCCGCATTGGTCTGAATGTCTTCCAGAGAGTAATCCAGCACGTCGATCCACGAGCGCAGGATGACGGAGACGGCTTCGGAATTCCGTTCCGCCATCGCCTTCTGAACTGCCCGCTGCCTTTCGTCGGAAGCCGCCATGTATATGCGAATGCGGTTATCGACTTTCTGCTCGCGCTGCAGCCGGCTCTTCTCCGCGGCGCTGAAACTCGGCGGCATCGGCCGATCCGGCAGCGGCACAGCCTGGAAGAGCATCGGTGACAGGAGGGCGGCGATACCGACCAGGACAATCATGGGCGAATCACATCCGCGGCGGGATCTCGCAACCCAGCAGGTCGAGAGCCTTTTGCAGCTGGCAACGCACAAGATGCGCGACCAGGAGAAGGTTCAGCCTGCGGAACTTGTCGGGTTCCGACAGGATGTGGTACTTATGATAGAAAAGGTTGAACTTCTGTGCCAGATAGAAAGAGTACTTGCAAAGCTGCGAAAGCTCGAGAGACTGGGTTGCCTGGCGCACGACCTCGGGCAACCTCAATGCCTGATAGACAAGTTCCCAGATGTCGTCATTGTCCGACAGGAACCGGCCGAGAGCTGCCTTGTCCGCGTCACGCCATGAGAACCGGGCTTGCGGCTCGGCCTCGGCAAGTTTCCTGAAGATGTTGGCTGCTCTCACGACCGCGTATTGAACATAAGGGCCCGTCTCGCCGTCGAAGCTGAGCGCCTCCTTGAAGTCGAAGGCGATCACCGTATTCCTCGCGAAGCGGAGCAGGAAATACCTGAGCGCCCCGACGGCGATCAGGCGCGCGATGGCAACCGCCTCCTCCGGCGGCAACCGGTGTCGGGCTCTTACTTCCTCGAGCGCCTTCTGGGTCAGCGCATCCAGGAGGTCATCAGCCTTGACACCCAACCCCCTTCTTCCGGAAACCTCCACGTAGGGGCGCCTTTTCTCCTCATCCTGGAGCGGGTATCCGAGCTCCTCGCAGCAGGCTGGTGTCAGCGCCACCATTTCATAGGAAAAATGGACCGAGTTCTGCGCCTCCTCGGTGAATCCCAAGGCCTGCAGTCCCTGGAGCACGACCCCCTGAAGATAGGACTGCCGTGTGTCGATGACGTTGTAGACGCGCCGGGC
>JACADW010000264.1 GCA_013388445.1 Acidobacteriota bacterium
CCTGTGGATATCCTCGCCGGAAAGGCCGCAGGCGTGATGACATGCGGGATCGCCTATAAGGATTCAATCCGGGAGAAGCTCAGAGGAGCCGGATCCGACTTCATAATCCGGGACCTCAGGGAACTTCTGCTCCACTTCAGGCCAGTTTCGGCTCAGGGGGACACCGGGGGCAACGGACTGGTTTCCCCCGCATCGGATTAGGTTCGCACGTCTCGTGCGCAGTCAGCGTCGATAACTCTGATCGGGCCACATTCCCCGGGCTGCAGGTCTGCGAGGTCCGGCGCCATCGGAGCGAAAAAAGGCGGCTGCGTCATCAGGGCTTCGGCGGGCCGAACTCAATGGTCGCCTTGGAACCGAAGCGCTTGTAGTCCTGGTAGGTCACCGTCTCTTCGATCCTCACCGTCGATCCGGGAAAGTTCAGGATGCTGTCTGCGTGCGTCCACACCGGGAACCAGTACTTATCGTCGATCACCTGGCGGATGGTCTCGAACTCAGGGAATTGATTATTCCTGCGCTGAGGCACCGGCTTCCCGATCGTCCTGACCACCTGGAGGTCCTGGTCGTCGACCCAGATCCTGCCCTGGAAATACAGCCGGTTGCCCTTGGTGCTCTTCGGTTTCACCGAGAACACGTAGCAGTCCAGTTCGTCGACCCTCTCCATCCCCTCATACTTGAGGTCATAGAGCGGGATGTCCTTGGAGGTCAGAGCGAAGGGGAGAATGTTGTTGATACGCTCCGTGTCTTCCTGAGTCCACACAACACTTTCGAGGCCGCCTCTTCTCTGGAGGACACGAACCTCCCTGGTGCCGTCGTCGTTGAAGACGACCTCGGAGACGAGCGTGAGGCGTTCATTTCTCCTGTAGCCGTCGACCGAAAGCACCCGGATCTCCGCATTCTGCCGATAAGTGTACTGTTTCCAGGCCTCATAAAACTCGGTCTCCTTCACGGAAAAGGCCTGTATGATTTCTCCGGGGGTGCGCTCCTTGGACCGCTGAACCTGTGCAGATCCTGAGGCTGCTGCAAGACTGACCACCGATGCAACTGTCAACTTGACGAGCGTCCTGTTCACGAGATTTCTCCATCAGCAGATCTTTAGATCCCATATTACCGCAAAGGTTTCAACATCCAAGCGGCACTCACGGCTGTGGCCGCAGGTAGAGGTCCTCCTTGTAGCCTGCCGGGAGAATCGATGCAGGGCCGGCGCGAAGTTCTTGACATCCGCGACGACGACGCCCAGGCTCCGTGCCACTCGGCGGGCCGCGCCGCAGAAGTGTGCCCGAAGCCATTTTCATCCTGTCTGAATCGGCGGGGATGGCGTACAGTGGATTCTCGCGCGGCGGACCTGAGACTCCTTTTCTCAAGACCGTTGAACAGAGAGGCTGCTCCTCTGTATCCTGATTTCTCAAGTCTCCGTGCGGAATGAACCGCCGCTCTTGACAGACGCGGCAGGCAAGGGGGATTTCAAGGGGCAAAGCCTCCCGGTCGCTTTCTGTCGCAAAACACGCTATTCAAGCCTGTGCGCCACCTGGCGACCCGGACTCGGATGTCGACCTGGTCCGTCAAAGTTAAAATAACCTGTCGCAGGCGTGAGACCTTGAGGATCAGACTACGTTCATTACGCGCACGACAAGGTCCACGTCGAGGCCCAAGTCCGAGATTCCAGAGTTTCGCGACAGGTGACTGGTTAGCATCTATGCCCGGCACGCCACTCGAAAACATCGCCGTCATTCTCGTAGGGACCAAACACGCCGGCAACATCGGCTCGGCGGCCCGGGCCATGTGGAACATGGGTTTCAGCCGGCTGCGGCTGGCAGCGCCGAGGTGTCGCGTCGACGAGGACGCCTTCCGGTTGGCCAAACACGGGGGCTCGATTCTCGAACACGCTCGTGTCTTTCGCTCTGTCGAAAGCGCCCTCCGCGGCTTCCACCTTATAGTAGGGACTACTGCCAAGACCGGCGGTAACCGCCAGGAGACTTTTTCGCCTCGTGCCCTGGCGCCGAAACTTATCGGGCAGGCCGAAAAGCAGAAAGTCGCCGTCATGTTTGGTCCCGAGGACACGGGCTTGGTGGACGAGGATGTCCTCCTCTGCCATTACTTGATGCGGATCCCGACCCGGCCATCGGCCAGGAGCATCAACCTCGCGCACGCCGTGATGATCATCTGCTATGAACTGTACGTCGCCAGCCTCATCCGCCCGCCGGAGCGCGTCCCGGAGCTGGCCACGATCGAGCAGGTCGAGGCTATGTATCGCCAGCTTGAGAAGGCTCTCCTGGAGATTGGTTTTGTGACTCCCGAGACTGCGCGTCACATGATGTTCGCCCTGCGGCGCTTCTTCGGGCGGACCGGGCTCGAGAAGCGAGATACTGCAATTCTCCGTGGGATCGCCCGCCAGATCGGCTGGTACGCGGGCAGGAGCAGCAGGCTGGCCGGTCGGACAGAAACCGATTGCAGCCCGGACACAAGTTGTGCGGAAATCCCCCAGGAGTGACTCCTGCCCCGGGCGAGCCTTGACCGGCAAACAGCAACGCGCCGCAGAAACGCAGAGCGTTGATCCGGGATCGACCGCCACAGCAGAAGCTCCGGAGCTGTTCGCTCCGGATTCTCCGTGTCTCAGCGCTGAGTTTGCCGGCCGAATCGCCTGAGGCCTGGGCTTCGGCGGACTGCTCGCGAGACGGTCATACTCACCAGCGACGGTCCGCAGGTAAGCCTGGATTCCCAAGTCATGGATTTAGAGCGCATCTTTCTCTTTCTGAATCAGCAGGTTATCCATCAGGGGCTCTGCTTTGAGGAAGCGGGGTTTCAACGCGTTAATCTATTTATCTTGAAGGTGATCAACTGGCAGGAAAAACCCAATATCGAAAACCATGGAAAACCTGGCCGGGCACCCAACCGCGCCAGACGGCCCGGCTCTGGAGAGGGTTCCCGGCCGCAAGCGGCGGCTCCATGGTATTCTCTGCGCGATGCTTGAATCGCTGACATCCTATGTCGCCGCCCTGAGTCCGGGCTGGTTCTATTTCGTACTGGTTGTCAGTGCCTTTGTCGAGAACGTCGTACCGCCGATTCCTGGTGACACAGTCACAGTTTTTGCCGCGTATGTCGTGGGCAGATCGCGGCGGGGGATCCTCGGCGTGTTTCTGGCAACCACGCTGGGCAGTGCGGCAGGCTTCATGTCGCTCTATGTCCTCGGGCGCCTGATCCAGAGAGAGTACTTCATCCGCCGCGACTTCCGCCTGCTGCGGGCATCGAGTTTTCTGGCTGCAGAGCGCTGGTTCCAGAGGCATGGTTATTGGATCGTCGTGGCCAACCGATTTTTTGCAGGCTTTCGAAGCGTCGTCTCGATCGTGTGCGGTGTATACCGACTCCCCTGGGTACACGTGCTGGTTCTGTCCTGTCTGGGTTGCGCGGTCTGGAACCTGATGCTGATCTGGGCCGGGTACCTCCTGGGTGCAAACTGGATGGCCGTCGACCGGGCGCTCGGGCAATACAGCCGCATCGTGATCGCAATCATGGTTCTCGGCGCCGGGCTGTGGCTGTTCGGAAGGCGGCGCCCGCCGGCGCGCAGTCCGGCGTCCGGGCACGGCAAGTCCGAGGGGCAAGGCGAAGATGGCCGCCTGGGATGAACGGCCTTTCGATCACCGCAAGGCTGCCTTCGCTACTGACCTGGCGATGCTGGGCGTGACGCTGGTCTGGGGCCTCAACTTTTCCGTATGGTCCCACGGGATGAGGCGCATCGGTGTGCCGCGGACGGTGATCTGTTCGAACATCACACCGATCATCGCGCTCCTGGGTGCCTGGGCCGCGCTCTGCGAGAGGCCGTCACTCGGACAACTCGTCGGCATTGCCCTCATTCCGGCCGGTGTTTTCCTCGTACGCTCGCACACGGTCCGGCCAGGCGCAGAATCGCGGCAGGCTTAGGGCGACAGCGCCAGCCTGTCTGAAGGCAGACGGAAACCGGGCTGGGAGCGGGCATCCCTCCAGGGAACGCCGAATGAGTCCAGCAGGAGTTTATCGAACGGCGACTGTACATTCCCATTGCGGTCGTTGTATTGAAAGAGCGTCAGTCTGTACTTGTTGGCCGTCGCGAGCCCTCCGGTCCGCTCGTAAGAATAGATACCCGCGAAGGTGCCGACCTGTGTCCCGACTTTGTCGGACACCGGCAATCCCATGAGTGAATCCGCGGGGAGATACTTCAGGAGGGAGTTGGTAAGGGGCAGCAGGACCTTCTCATCCTTAATCACGAAAAGACGCTCAAGAGTGAGGGCGCCTGCAGACAGGGAGGCTTCAACAGCCGCGGTGAATTCGGCCGGACTGTATCCCGGCGTCGAAGCGCGCACGCTCTCCAGACGCCGGGAGAGCTCGTCCCAATCGACCCGAGACACGGCATTGTTGAGGCAGCGGTCTACATCTTCCCAACGCATCATTCTGGGTCTGCCGCGGCGTTTGACCTTGCAGGGAAAAGCGGCTGCCGCAGCCTCATAGGCCTCCGACACAGCGGCGTCAATGCTGTCTCTGGCGGCCCTGGGAAGGCCGGCAGTCTGGTGGAACCCGGTTGGCAAGAGCGACGCCAACGCCAGCGCCCACATCAATTGCATCTGAAACGCCATCGGGATCACCCCCGTCCGCTCCGGATCGACGCCGTCAGGCGCAGACCAAAGCCGAATTTCAGATCCCCTCCCGACACACGCTCGCAACAGCCGGCCGCCCTCCTCCAGCGACTCGGATCGCAGCGCGCCATGGTTCATCGCGGCCTCAGGGCCGGGGTGTCGAAAGCCTGCGCACCGCCATATCCGCCGCGGCTGCAACGGTCGGATCCTGATCACTGAGCATGCGGCGGAGATCTCGCAAGTTCTGGGGGTCGCCCATCAGCGCGACAGCGGTCACCGCGCTGCGGCGCACGCCGGGATTCCTGTCCCCGAACGCCTTCACGATGACCGGAAGTGCGCCGCGTGCCCCGAGGCCGGCAAGTCCTTCAATTGCGGCGGCGCGGACTTCCGGGGCCGCGTCTCTGACGGCGATGGAAAGAGCACGCACCGCTGTTTCGCTGCCGGTCGCCGAGAGAAACTCGACCGCACTCTCCCTCGCCCCGACGTCGTTGCTGTCCGCCAGCACCTTCAAGGCCTGTTCGACACTCTCGATATCCTCGTCGCCCGTCTTGGTCCTCACGCCGGTTCCGATATACAAGAGGCTGGGCTGCGCGGCGCCGGCACGAGAGAATATCCTGACGAACCTGACGGCCTCGCGGCCGTTCTCGCCCGGCTCATAGTAGTAGATGCAATTGCGGCCGGCCGCAATACGTTCGATCGCCTCCTCAAAAGTCACCCCTCGGAGGCTCAGCGAGACCTCTGCAGTATCGTGAGTCCCCGCCTCGAAGATGATGCCGCTTCGGGCTGCAAGCTCCTCCAGGACGCGCGGCAAAGGGGCGTTTCTGATGTCGGCATGCACACAGTCGCCGTCCACCCGCATCCTCAGCAGGATCGGTCCGGGAGGTTGGGCCGGAGCCTGCCTGGGGACGGGACTCGCCCTCCCCCTGACAACCTGCGCCCCGGCCTCCCTTTCGAACGCCGGCGCCATACAGGCGCAGAGGAAGATCAGGATCAACCTTCTGGAGATGCCAACTTCAACGGAGAGGAACATTTGCAGGGATTTCAGACTCGCCACAAATCTTCATGAACTTATCAAACCTGTAGATCGTGAAGAGTGTGCGCAGCTTGTTATTCGGATTCGCGAGGGTGACATCGCCATTCCGCTCGCGCATGAGCCTGTAGAGCCTCAAGATCTCGCCGATTCCGGAGCTGTCGATGAAGGGAACTTCCTTGAAATCGACCGTCACCTGGCGTGTGTCGGCTCCCACCGCAGCGTCAATCCGTCCTTGCAGATCGGTGCAATGCTCAAAGGTGATCTTGCCCCTGATTCGGATGGTGCAGTGGGTGCCCATCGATTCCGCTTGGATGTCCATGGCTTCCAGGTGAAAATACTGTCACATTTCATGATGGCGGGCAAGTACCGACGGTTACGATGGTTTCCAGGTTCAAGGTGCATCGTCACAGGACCGGCAGACCGCACTTCGATCTCCGCGTGATCGAGGGCGATCGCCTGCGCAACTGGTCCCTTCTCAGGCAACCGCCGGTCCGCAGCGGCGAGAGGAGGCTGGCGGTCGAGCGTGAATCTCTTGCTGCGGCGGACCTCGACCGTCGCAGCTTCCACGAGGAAGCCTTCGGGGACGGAGATGTCACTACCTGGGACGAGGGCGAGGTCTCAGTAACTCTCATCGGCGCGAACAAGTTGGTCCTTGACTTCCAGGGAACAAGGCTCAACGGCAGGTATGAAATCAGGCGGTTGCGTTGGTACCCCGGCAACCGCTGGCTGCTGCTCAAGGCATAGAGGCGGTCCGGAAATGACCTCCCAGTTGCAGCATCGTGGGCCGACAAGCCGGCCCGGAGCATGACGCGGACGAGACATCATGACGGAACCGCACAACTTTTTGGTGACGGTCGGGATGGCTGCGCGGACTCTGGATATCGGTAGGACCCCGCAGCGGGATTTTTCCGCTGGAGTCCTGCGGCAACCGCGGGACACCCCCTGCGTGAATTGGCTTGACAGGAGGCTCAATCCATTAGAAGTTTATTGAAGGCATCCGTGCTTGCAGAGCATGGGTGCGAATGGATTTCCGCTCGCGCACGGGCACGCAGCAGGGTGCGCCCCTGTTCAGTCGAAGAAAATCGCAGCAGAGCGTGGCCATTCGATGTCGTTTACTCACAGGAGTGATGCCATGACGTGTAACCCAAGAGTCCAGAGTCCGAGGCTCATCAGCGGACTGTTCGTGTTCCTCGTTGTCAGTACATTCCAGGCACCTGGCTGGCAGGAGAAGATCTCTCCGGTTTCCGATTATCAGTACAAGAAGGACTATGCGCAGTTTGAGACAATCAGGAAGGAGGCCGACCCCCAGAAACGGGCCGACCTGCTCCTCGGCTTCATGAAGGAGCACCCCATATCCAGAATGTTGACCTATGTCGTGGCGGACTATCTTGAGTGCGTCAAACCGCATATGCAGAGCAAGAACTGGGCCAAGGTGATCTCAATGGAAGAGGCGATGCTGGCCCTGATGCCCAGCGAGAAGACAGTCCGCGCAGCCGCGGTCCCCGAGCCCGGAGCAGGCGATTTTCTGAAGAATGTGCTCCCCGCGGCTGAGAGATCGATCCAACAGGCGCTTCTGGCTGCCTACTATCAGTCGGGCAACATGCCGAAGGCGGCGGAAATGGGGGAACGGATGTATGCGGCATCGCCGGACGCAGGCATGGCGGCCGCGCTCGCCGACATCTACCTCAAGATGAACAATGCGGGCAAGTTCACGACCTACGCAGAAAAGGCCGTGTCGGCGATTCCGATCGAACATTCTTACACTCTGGCGCTCCAGCTGGCCGGCATCTATCAGCAAAACAACGACCTGCCCAGGGCATCCGGGTACGCGGAAAAGGTTATGGCGGTTTACGGCGACAAGGTTCCTCAAGGATTTCAGGAAAGCGCCTGGAACACGAGCCGCGCCTATTGCTACGGCCTGATGGGGCTCAACGCTTACGCGAACAAGGATTACGACAAGACCCTCGAGCACTACACGAAGGTGCTCAAGCTCGCTCCAAAGAGCGATGACGCCTGGTACTACACGGGCATGGTCCGATGGCGCAGGGAGGATCCTGAGGGAGCGATTGACGCCTTTGCCAAGTGTGTCGTGATCAACAAGACAATGGCCAAGAGAGCCCAGGAAAACCTGGAGAAACTCTACAAGGCGCGGCACAATGACACGCTCGACGGCTTGGATCAGGTGCTCGCCAAGGCCAAGTCGGAGCTGGGGATAAGCTGATCCCGACAGGTGCGAAACGGGAGCCGCTCCGGATTTCGCTCAAAACGTCTCTGGAATTCTGCGCATCCCGGGCGTAGTATTCCGTGTAGCTCCCGTTTGCTACTGCAGGTCTGAGTGTCCATTTCATCCGCGGCAGGTGCCTCATGGCCGACAAGGAAGACAAGGCGATCAGTTCCACGAGTGATCGCAAGATGACCATCCAGGAAGCCCTCGATAAAGAGGGCGAGCAGTTGCACATCAGCGAGCTCCAGGCATTGAATATCAAGGAGCTCGCCAAGATCGCCAAGAAATACAAGGTGGCGGACATCGGATCGATGAGCAAGCAGGATCTGATATTCGCCGTCCTGCAGGCTCAGGCGGAAAAACACGGCCTCATCTTCTCCGAGGGTGTCCTGGAGGTGCTCAACGAGGGCTACGGCTTTCTCAGGTCGCCGGACTACAGCTACCTCCCGGGTCCCGATGACATTTACGTTTCCCCGTCGCAGATCCGGAAGTTCGACCTGCGTACAGGGGATATCGTCTCCGGCCAGATCCGGATGCCCAACGAGGGAGAGCGCTACCTTGCCCTGGTAAAGGTGGATGCGGTCAATTTCGAGCCACCGGAGGAAGCACGTCACCGCATCTTCTACGACAACCTCACGCCTCTTTACCCGTCTGAGCGGATCCAGCTCGAAACTACCCGGGAGAACCTCTCCGCCAGGGTCATGGATATTTTCACCCCTATCGGCAAGGGCCAGCGGGGGCTGATCGTTTCGCCGCCAAGGGCGGGAAAGACCATGATCCTGCAAAACATAGCCAATTCCATCAGCACAAACCACCCGGAGATATACCTCATTGTTCTGCTGATCGATGAGCGGCCCGAAGAAGTTACGGACATGGAACGGTCCGTGAAAGGCGAAGTGGTCAGTTCCACTTTCGATGAGCCCGCCTCACGCCATGTCCAGGTGGCCGAGATAGTCATGGAAAAGGCCAAGCGCCTGGTGGAACACAAGAAGGACGTCGTCATCCTCCTCGACAGCATCACCAGGCTGGCTCGGGCTTACAACACCGTTGTGCCCAGCAGCGGCAAGGTGCTCTCCGGAGGCGTCGACGCCAACGCCCTGGAAAAGCCGAAGAGGTTCTTCGGCGCCGCCCGCAAGATAGAGGAGGGAGGCAGCCTGACGATCATGGCTACCGCGCTGATCGACACCGGGAGCCGGATGGACGACGTCATATTCGAGGAGTTCAAGGGCACCGGCAACATGGAGATCATCCTGGACCGCAAGCTGGTTGACAAACGCATCTTCCCCGCGATCGACATCAACCGTTCGGGCACGCGGAAGGAAGAGCTGCTGGTCGACCCCGCGGACCTCAACAGGATCTGGGTCCTGAGAAAGGTCCTAAATCCGCTCTCCATCGACGAAGCCATGGATCTGTTGCTCGAGAAACTGAAGAAAACCGACAGCAACGCGGAATTTCTGAATTCGCTTAACAGGGCCTGATCTGTGCGAATGCAGCCTCGGGATTCGTGAGACTCATGGCAGGAAGAGCCCGCACGGACCTCTTGCGAAGGACAGACCCACCCCCGGCCGCCAGGCCAGACCCCGCTCACGCCGCAAACCGGCGGGCGATCCGCCCGTCACCCGACCGACTCACTTCATACGTTCGCTTTATCCCGGATTCGCAGCGGAGGACCCATCATGGAAGCAGCCGCACACGTTCAGGAAATGAACCGAAAGGTCCAGGAGGAAGGCCGCTTCCTCCATGCCCTGGTCTCGGAGTTCCACCGTGTCATCGTGGGACAGAAGTACATGGTCGAGCGCCTGCTGATCGGGCTGCTCACCCGGGGTCACATTCTCCTCGAGGGTGTGCCCGGACTGGCCAAGACCCTCGCCGTGAAGACCCTCTCCTCGGCCATCAACACGAGGTTTCAGCGCATACAGTTCACCCCCGACCTTCTTCCAGCCGATCTTATCGGAACCATGATTTTCAATCCCAGGGAGGGTTCGTTCACGCCCAAAAAGGGGCCGATTTTTACGAACATCCTCCTGGCCGACGAGATCAACCGCGCGCCGGCAAAGGTCCAGAGCGCTCTGCTCGAGGCGATGCAGGAACGCCAGGTGACGATCGGCGACGCCACCTACCTGCTCGACGAGCCCTTTCTTGTGCTCGCGACCCAGAATCCGATCGAACAGGAGGGGACCTACCCTCTTCCCGAAGCACAGATCGACCGCTTCATGCTGAAACTGAAAATCGACTATCCTGACATCAAGGAGGAGAGGCAGATCCTCGATCTCATGGCGCGCGACGAGGCAATCCAAGTCCAGAAAGTCGTGTCGCCGGTAGATATCATTCGCGTCCGCGAAGTGATCAAGGACATCTATGTGGACGAGCGCATCAAGGAATACATCGTTCACCTCGTTTTCGCAACCAGGCGACCGCAGGACTACAAACTCGACCTGAAGGGCCTCATCCAGTATGGCGCATCGCCGCGAGCAACTATCTACCTCGCACAGGCGTCGCGCGCTCACGCCTTCATCAAGGGAAGAGGCTACGTGACTCCCGAAGATATCAAGGCCGTGGGCCTCGACGTCCTCAGACATCGCATCATCCTGACTTACGAGGCCGAGGCCGAGGAGGTCACAACCGAGCAAATCATCAGCCGGGTATTTGATGTCGTCGAAGTCCCTTGATCCCATGGAATGGTCTTTCAAAGAGGGAATGGTGGATTCTGTACTCTGAATTCTCTGAAATGCGCGAGGGCCGGCGTTTTAGGAGGTATGGAGCTCCGCTCCGCCGCCCCGATCCCGGCTGCCGGGGGACCGCCTCCGAACCTCGTGGCATTTGAGCAGTGCACGCCGACTCGTTGGGATGCGGGCGATGCTGCCGAAAGAAGTCATCCGCAAAATACGCAGGATCCAGATCACAACCAGCAGGCTCGTGAATGAGTCCCTGGCGGGTGAATACCATTCGGTCTTCAAGGGCCGGGGGATGGAATTCGACGAGGTCCGCGAATATCAGCATGGCGACGACATCCGGACCATCGACTGGAATGTGACATCACGAACCGGCCACCCTCATGTGAAGCGGTTCGTGGAGGAACGCGAATTGACGGTGATGCTGCTGGTCGACGCCAGCGCATCCGGCCTGTTCGGTTCGTCCGAAAAGATGAAGAGCGAGATCGCCGCTGAGATCTCGGCCCTGCTTGCGTTTTCGGCGATCAAGAACCACGATCGCGTGGGCGCCATTCTCTTCACCGACCGCGTCGAAAAGTTCATCCCGCCGCGCCGCGGCAGCACACACGTTCTCCGAGTCATCCGGGAAATCCTCTATCACCAACCGGCCGGGCGCGCCACGAGCATCCAGACGGCGCTGGAGCACCTCAACCTTGTGGTCAGAAAGCGGGCGGTCGTCTTCTTGATCTCGGACCTCCTCGACCAGGGGTTTGAGCAGGCCCTCAAAGTGGCCAACCGCAGGCATGATGTGGTAATAGTCCAGATGCTCGACCCCCGCGAGCAGGAACTTCCCGACGTGGGGATCGTCCAGCTTAGGGACGCCGAAACGGGCGAAGTGATCGAGGTGGACACCTCGGTCAAGAGACTCCGCGAGACTTACAGGCGCAACTGGCTCCGGGATCGCGAGAGGTTGTCGAAGTTTTTCCAGGCAAACAGGATGGACCACGTGTTGATCGATGCGGCGCGGCCCTACGACCTGCCGTTGATCTGTTTCTTCGAGGAGCGGGCGCGCAGATTGCGATGAAGGACACCCTAGAATCCTTTCACCGGCGAGACAGGTCCCGGCAAGTCTCCGGCGCCAGGATCGGCACCCATGCAGCGGTCCCGCATTCCGAGGCTCGGACCGTCAACCGCCACTCCGCGACACAGCGGAGCGGCGCGCCAGGGGATCTGCGTTCCTCCGCGTACGCTCTGCGCGCCGGTCTGGCCGTTGTGATGTTGTTCGCCGTCGCGCCTGACTGGGCTCGGGAGTCGCCGGCAGCGCAGGAGAGCCCTCCTGGCGTCGCGATCAGGGCGGACGCGCAGCCAGGCAAGGCAACTGTCGGAGATCCTATCAGGATCGAGATCACTGCCACACTTCCAGAGGGGCTGCGGGCGAGCGTGGCGCCTGTCCCTGGACAGCTCGGCGAGTTCACGGTTCTGGAATTCCAGGACGGCCGGGCCATCGGGAAATCGGGCGCGCCGAGGCGGACAGGAGCACCAATGGCCGGACCGCACGTTCTCGCGCGAATCTCGGTCGCGCTCTATCGGCCCGGTGAGTTCGAGTTCCCTTCGCTGCCGGTGGTCCTGCGAACCGCAGACGGAAAGGAATATTCGGCCGTCAGCCCTCCGGTCAAAGTGCAAATCCTCAGCGTGCTGGGACCGCAGGACGACAAGCTGAAAGGCCTCAAGAGGCAGGCGGAAATCGAAGAACCGGGCCGCTGGCTCTACTGGCTCGGCCTTGTTCTCCTCCCGCTCCTTGCCATCTTCATCGCGTGGCTTCTCCGGCGCAGGAGGCGCCGGCCTTTTCTGCGTCAGACTTCGGCACCCTGCCTCGATCCCTTCGCATCGGCGGAGGCGGAGCTCCGGGACCTGCTGAGCCGCGGCTTCCTCGAGCGGGGTCAGATCAAGCACTTCTATGTCGCCCTTACGGAAATCGTGAAGCGGGTGATCGAAGCGGGTTACGGAATTCCCACGACTGAGAAGACTACTTCGGAAATCATGGACATGCTTAGCCGGCATCCGGATGCAGGCGAACCGGCGAATGATTCCGCGCGCATCGAATCGTTCCTGATCGCCTGCGACCTGGTCAAGTTCGCCAGGTACGTCCCACCGGCGGCGGAAAACGAACTGGCGGTCCGCGAGGCCTTCGATCTGCTCGAACAATGCAGGCAAAGAGCAGGCAGGGCGGCCCCGGCGCTGGCTGAGGAGGTGACCGGTGTTCCGCTTCGCTGATCCCTGGTTTCTGCTGCTGGCTGCATTCGTACCCCTCCTGGTCTGGCGCTACCTGGTGCGGAGGCGCGGCGGGGAAGGGAGTCTGCGTTTCTCCTCGACGATGGCCATGGAGGGAATCCGCTCCAGCTGGACGGTCCGGGCTCGGCACGCGTGCTTCGGAATCAAGATGATCGCGCTCGTGCTTCTCGCCGCTGCCATGGCCCGCCCTCAGAAGGGCCTGGAGGAGGAGGAGATCCTGACTGAGGGGGTGGACATCATGATTGCGCTCGACGCGTCGGGCAGCATGGCGGCGGAGGACTTCGAACCGAGGAACAGGCTGTTCGTGGCCAAGATCGTGGTCCGCACTTTCATTGAGGGGCTGCGGCACGACCGTGCGGGGCTTGTGGTTTTTGCGGGTAAGGCCCTCACGCGCTGTCCGCTGACCCTTGATTACGGTGCTCTGCTGAGAGTCCTGGACGACGTCCAGCTCGGCATGATCGAGGATGGGACGGCAATCGGAAGCGCTCTTGCCGCCTCGCTGAACAGGCTGCGCCTCAGCAAGGCCAGATCCAAGGTGATCGTTCTGGTCACCGATGGCGTCAACAATCGGGGCGAGATACAACCGCTCGACGCGGCGCGCATCGCCAGAACCCTGGGAGTAAAGATCTACACCGTGGGTGTCGGCAGTCGCGGGTTGGCCCGGTTTCCGGTGACGGATCCCACCTACGGGAGGGTATACATGAATCTGCCCGTCGAGATCGACGAGGCCTCGTTGAACCGCATCGCCGAGACCACGGGGGGCACTTATTACCGGGCAACCGACAGGCCTTCGCTCGAACGCATCTTTCAGGAAATCGCCAGGCTCGAGAAGACGAAGATCGAGGTGAAGACCTACACCCACTACAGGGAATTGTTCGGAGGTTTGCTTTTCCCGGCGCTGGCTCTGGTTCTCGCCGCGGTGCTGGCCGAATCCACCCGGTTTGCCAAGATTCCATAGGTCGCCAGTGTATTTCGCACGACCCGAATACCTGAATCTGCTCTGGCTGGGCGGCGCTCTGGGCGTCGTCCTTTTCTGGTCGCTCCGCCAACGCAAGAAACGCCTGACACGTTTTGTCGCGCGACCCCTGGCAGCAGCCCTGGCCGAAGATCACAGCCGCGCCAGGGCCTCGCTTCGGGCCCTGCTCGTTCTCCTTTTCTTTGTCTTTGGGGTGCTCACCCTGAGCCGGCCCCAGTGGGGCACGCGCGTCGAGACCGTGCGTCGCAAAGGAGTCGACATCTTCGTCGCGCTGGATACATCCTACAGCATGGATGCGGAAGACGTGGCTCCTTCGAGGCTCGCGCAGGCCAAGAGTGAGGCACGTGCACTGATCTCGCGGCTGCGCGGCGACCGGGTCGGGCTCATCGCTTTCGCGGGCAATGCGTTCGTCCTGTGCCCTCTGACGCTGGATTACGGAGCCGCAAGCCTGTTCCTTGATGCTGCCGACACCGGAAGCGTTCCCGATCCGGGCACCTCCCTGGCAGCAGCCATCCGGACCGCGAACTCGGCGTTCGTTGCGAAGGAGCGGAAATTCAAGGTCCTCATCCTGATCACCGACGGCGAAGACCTCGAGGGACAGGTGGAAGAAGCCCTGGCGAAAGCCAAGGAAGCGGGGATCGTGATCTATGGAATCGGCATAGGGACCCCGGAGGGAAGGCCCATCCCGATTCGGGACGAAAAAGGCGGTATTATAGAATATCGAAAGGACCCGAAGGGGCAGGTCGTTGTGAGCAGCCTGGATGAGCGGTCGCTGGCTTATATCGCCATGCAGACCGGCGGCCGTTACTTCCGGGCGACAACCTCCGAAGACGAGTTGGACGAGATCTACAGTGAAGTCTCGCAGCTCGAAAAGAAGGAGCTGGAATCCAGGCTCGTCCAGAACCTCGAAGACCGGTTCCAGTACCCATTGGGCGCCGCGATCCTGTGTCTGGTCGCGGAGGGGTTTATCGGCGAGAGGCGCCGGCCGAGGCCACACTGGCACGGACGCTTCCTGGCAAGATGACGGGCGGGGGACCGCTCCCGGAAGCTCATGCAGCGTGAGCAGCCCAACAAGACACGACAAGGAGAGTTTGTGACGGAATGGCCCATAGCTCCGGCGTGATATCCAGGTTGCCCCTTACACTGTTGCTTGCAGCTCTCTTAGACAAGCCGCCTGTCCTGCTCGGGGATGCGGTAGCTGGCAAGAACCGCGAGGGGAACCAGCTCTTCTCAGAGGGCAGGTACGCGGACGCAGAGAAGGCATACGTCGAGGCGCTGGCGAAGGTTCCGGGCCGCCCGGAGCTGCTTTACAACCACGGCAACTCCCTTCTCATGCAGAAGAAGCTCGAACTCGCGCTCCAGCAGCTGCGCCAGGTCACAAGCAAGGGACGACAGGGTCTGCAAGCCAGCGCCTGGTACAATTCCGGCAACGCGCTTTTTGAGCTGGGCAAGTTCGAGGAGGCGGCACAGGCTTACATTCAGGCGCTGCGAATCAATCCCGCCGATCGAGACGCCAAGCACAACCTTGAGCTGGCTCTCAAGAAGATGCAGCAACAGATCCAGCCCCAACAGGGCAGGCCGCAATCCGACGAGCGTGGTGCGAAACGTCAGCCGCAGGATCAGGCCAAAAACCGGGACGGGCGGAACGACATGGCCAAGGACGAATCGGCACGCCGGAAGGAATCTGCAGACAAGGCGGCCACCCCGCAGGACGGGCAGGATGGCAGCCTCACGAGGAATCAGGCACTGCAGATCCTTGAGGCCATTCAGAACCAGGAACTCGCGGACCAGAAGATGCAACTCGAGCGGCTGAAGAAGCGTCCGTCTGCAGGCAAGGACTGGTAGAGATCCGCCATGAACGCCTGCAGATTCAAATATGCCGTGCTGGCCGCGTCGTTCATGCTGGCATGGGCGTCGCCCGCTCAGGATGTACAGGTTGCGGCCTCCGTGGACGCCGATGAGATCGGCCTGCAAGACCGGCTGCAGCTGACCATCACCGTCTCGGGCCCGGACAGCGGCGACGCGGAGGCACCCCGTCTTCCCGGCTTTGCGGGATTCGATGTCGTCGGCGGGCCGAGCGTGAGCACCCAGTTCCAGTGGATCAATGGCCGCACTAGTTCATCGCGGAGTTACACCTACATTCTCGCCCCCAAGAAGACAGGAACCCACATGATCGATGCGGTCGAGGTCCGTGTGGGCGGGAAGGTCTTCAGGACTGAACCGGTCGCGGTGAAGGTAAGGGCTGGAAGCGTCCGGCCGTCCCAGCCCCGGAGCATCGATCCATTCGGTGACGAGGGCCTCATTCCGAGAAGGTCCGCGTCCGGGAACAACGTTTTCGTGGAGGCGGAGATCGACAGAAAAAGGGCCTATCCTGGCCAGCAGGTGACGCTCACGTATCATCTCTACACGCGGGTAGGTGTTACAGGCCTGCAACTTCAGGAGAGTCCTCCGCTCACCGGTTTCTGGCTCGAGGAGATCGATGTCGACAAGAATCCGCGCCCCGAGCGAAAGATCATTGGCGGCAACGAGTATCTCGACTACGTGATCAAGAGGCAGGCTCTCTTCCCCAACGCCCCAGGTAAGCTCAAGATTCCTGCTGCAACCTTTGCAGTCTCGGCCCGTACCGGTGGGGAATTCTTCGGCATTTTCACCCAGAGCGAAACCCTGTATCGCAAGACCAACGAGCTCTCCATCGAAGTCTTGCCCCTGCCTGCAGAACAGCGGCCGGCGGATTTCCATGGCGCCGTCGGGTCTTTCAACCTGACGGCCAGCCTGGACAAGAACCAGGTGGCGGCGGGCGAGGCCGTGTCCCTGCTGATCAGGATCGCCGGCCGAGGCAACCTCAAGATGGTCCCGGACGTTGCCCTGCCGCAACTCCTGGACTTCACGATCTACAGCTCAAAACAGGCGGCGAACGTGCGCGTCTTTGAGGGCAAGTGGATCGGGGGGGATAAGACCTGGGAATACGTCCTGGTACCGAAGGCCCCCGGCGAGCAGGTAATCCCCCCAATCACTCTTGTTCACTTTGATCCGGAGAAGAACGTCTACGAAACACTGAGGACTGCCCCGATGCCCGTCAAGGTCGTTCGTGGGACCGGTGCCGGGGGCGCTCTTTCCGGGCTGTCCGGGATCGGGAAACAGCCTCTGACCCGCCAGGGCACGGACATCAATTTCATCAAGCTGACGGAGCCCTCACTCTCGGCGGCCCGTAAGCCGCCCTATCGGTCCCCTTGGTTCTACTTGCTTTTCGCACTCCCGCTCGGGGCCAACATTGCTCTGCTGCTTTACAGGAGGGAGCGCCGGAGGCAGCTGTCGGACGTCGGGCTGGCAAGAAGCCGCCGAGCGAGACGGACTGCCCTCGCCCGTCTCCGAAAGGCTGCGAAGGCCGGCCGCGAGAATCCGCGCGGCTTCTACGACGATGCGGCGGCCTCGCTTTCGGGATACATCGCAGACAAGTTCAACGTGCCGGAGATCGCTCTCGCCAGCGATCAGCTCGAGCGCACGCTCACGGCCCGAGGTATCGGTCCAGAGCTGATCAGGGAAGCGATCGCCTGTCTCGAGGAATGCGACTTCGGGCGATTCGTGACCGCCTCGGGTTCACCGGAGAGAGCGTGTCAGCTCACCCGGCGGATCAGTAAGCTGATCAACGCCCTCGAAGAGAGCTGACGGATGCGAATGCGCATTGTCCTTTTGGCGATCGCTTTGCTCAATGCATCAGGCCTGCGCGCGGCTCCTGAAGGCGAGAACCCGGCGTCCTGGTTCGCGCAGGGAAATGCAAAGTACCAGAGCGGAGACTTCCCGGGCGCCGAAGAGCTCTACCGGCGGCTTGTCGACTCGGGCGTGGAGAGCGGCGCGGTTTACTACAATCTGGGGAATGCCTGCTTCAAGCAGAAGAAGATCGGGCCGGCGATCTATTTCTGGGAGAAGGCGCTGGCCAGAATGCCCAGGGATCAGGACGTCAAGGCCAATCTGGAGCTCGCCGACCTCTTCGTGGTCGATCGGATCGAAGTTCCGCCGGATCCGGTGACGATCCGATGGATCCTGGTCGCCGTCCATTTCTTCACGCTCGAGCAGGAGAGTTGGATCGTCGTGGCTCTTTTCATCCTGACCAACGCAATGGTCGCGGTGTACATAGTGGCCGGCAGGTCCGGAACGGCCCTCAAGGCGCTCGTCGCCGCAGGTATCTGTGCTCTTCTCCTCGCCTGTTCCCTGGCGTCGTTCGCCTGGAAACTATATGAGTCGGCCTACATCAGGAGAGGAGTTGTGGTTGCAGAGAAGGTCGATATCAGGAGCGGCCCAGGAACCCATAACGTCACGGTATTCACCGTTCACGAAGGTGTGAGACTGCGGATTCACAACACGGTCGGCGGCTGGTACCAGGTAAGCCTCCCGAACGGGTGGAGCGGCTGGCTCCCCTCAGATTCCGTCTGGCCCCTAACGGGGTCGGACGCGAGTAAGCCCATTGATCGCAGCAAATAGGCCAATTCCTGACTCCTCCGGAGGCCTCAGGCCCGTTTTTTGATCCCATTTCTTTCGGCTAAGGCAAACACTGCGCGGGCCGGTAGATCTGATTTTCAGCTGCACCATAAGAAAATCTCGCTCGTATTGCTCTCCCAGCCGTTAGTCTGACGGATCTTCCCTCCGCCGTTTTTGAGTAAATAGCAGATTATTCAGAGCATGGGAGTGTCTTGGATTCGATTCTGTAGGCATGTGATTATCGAAATAGTGCTTGACGGGTCTACCTGCCGAGATCATTACATAGGCATTTACATCGCCACGATTCCCAACCGCACATCGCCGCCCGCGATCCTTGTCCGTGAGTCCTACCGCCATCATGGAAAGGTCAAGTCGCGCACTCTGGCCAACATTTCCGGCTGGGATCCTGTGCGCATCGAGGCTCTTCGTCGCGCCCTGCGTGGAGACTTCGATCA